>CAZLSG010000059.1:0-16268 GCA_964562135.1 uncultured Pseudoxanthomonas sp.
CTCGATGATCCTTTCTTCCTGCAGGATGCGGATGTTCTCCAGCGCCACGGCGGTGCAAACCGGATGCCCCGAATAGGTGCAACCATGCGCCAGTTCGCCCCCCTGTTCCTTCAACACAGCGGCCACCCGGTCGTTGAACATGGCCGCGCCCAGCGGGATGTAGCCGGAGGTGATGCCCTTGGCCAGGGTCATGACATCCGGCTGGAAACCGAAGTACTGCGACCCGAACCACTCGCCGGTGCGGCCGAAACCGCAGATCACCTCGTCGGCGACCAGCAACACATCGTACTGGCGGCAAATGCGTTGGATTTCCGGCCAGTAGCTGCGCGGCGGGATGTACACGCCGATGGCGCCCATGATCGGCTCCCCAATGAAGGCCGCCACGCGTTCGGGGCCGAGTTCAAGGATCTTGTCCTCAAGCCTGCGCGCGGCCAGCAATCCGTATTCGTCCGGCGACAGGTCACCGCCGTCGGCGAACCAGAACGGCGGATCGACATGATGGATGTCCGGGATGGGCAGCCCGCCCTGCTTGTGCATGCCCTTCATGCCGCCCAGGCTGGCGCCGGCCATGGTGGTGCCGTGATAGCCGTCGTGGCGGCCGATGAAGATGTTCTTCCGCGGCTGGTCCTGCACCGCCCAGAAATGCCGGACCAGGCGCAGGATGGTGTCGTTGGCTTCCGAACCGGAGTTGGTGAAGAAGGCGTGGTTGAGATCGCCTGGGGTCAGCTCGGCCAGCTTGCCCGCCAGCAGTGTGGTCGGCTCGGTGGTGCTCTGGAAGAAGGTGTTGTAGTAGGCCAGCGTCTCCATCTGGCGGGCGGCGGCCTGGCCCAGTTCCTTGCGGCCATAGCCCAGGTTCACGCACCACAGCCCGGCGAAGGCGTCCAGCAGCTTGTTGCCTTCCCCGTCCCAGACATAGCACCCCTCGCCGCGCGTGAGGATGCGGGTACCCCGCTTCGCCAGCGCCGCATTGTCGTTGAACGGGTGCAGGTGGTGCGCGGCGTCGAGCTGCTGCAGGCTGCGGGTATCCAGCTGGTTCATGTCAACTCCATGCAATGCTTCCCGTAGGAGCGGCCTTGGCCGCGATGGAGCTTTCCCGTGGAAAGCAATCGCGGCCAAGGCCGCTCCTGCAAATGATGCTTCAGACGTTCAACAACAGGAATTCCCGCTCCCAGGAGCTGATCACGCGGAAGAAGGTTTCGTATTCCTTGCGTTTGACCGATACGTAGGCGCGGACGAAGCGCGGCCCCAGCAACGCCTGCAACGGCCCGCAGGCTTCCAGCTCGTCCAGCGCCTCGCCCAGCGAACGCGGCAGGTCAAAGCCCTTGTCCTGTGCGCTGCCGGTCAACGGCGGGGTCGGTTTGAGCTTTCCGCGGATACCGAGCAGGCCGCAGGCCAGTGTCGCCGCCATCGCCAAATAGGGGTTGGCATCGGAGCCGGCGAAGCGGCTCTCCACGCGCATGTTCTCCGACGAATCCATCGGCACGCGCAGGCCGCAGGTACGGTTGTCGTAGCCCCACTCCACGTTGATCGGCGATACCTCGCCGAACATCAGCCGGCGGTAGGAGTTGACGTTGGGCGCGAAGAACGCCATCGACATCGGCACGTACTTCTGCAGTCCGCCCAGGTAATGGCCGAACACCGGGCTGTGCTTGCCTTCCTTCTTGCCGGCGAACACATTGCGCCCTTTCGCATCCACCAGGCTCTGGTGGATATGCATGGCGCTGCCCGGCTCGTTTTCCATCGGCTTGGCCAGGAAGGTGGCGTAGATGCCGTGGCGCATTGCCGCCTCGCGCATGGTGCGCTTGAACAGGAACACCTGGTCGGCCAGCGACAGCGCCCCGGCATGGGTGAAGTTGACCTCCAGCTGCGCCGCGCCGGATTCGTGGATCAGGGTGTCCACGTCCAGTTCCATCGCCTCGCAGTAGTCGTACATCAGGTCGAGGATGGGATCGAATTCGTTGACCGCGTCGATCGAGTACGACTGTCGCGCGGTCTCCGGCCGGCCCGAACGCCCTGCCGGCGGCTGCAACGGGAAATCCGGGTCGGTGTTCTTCTGCACCAGGAAGAATTCCAGCTCCGGCGCGACGACCGGCTGCAGGCCTTCCTCGGCATACGCCGCCAATACCCGTCGCAACACGTTGCGCGGCGCCAGGTCGTGCGGTTCGCCGGCCTTGGTGTAGCAATCGTGGATGATCTGCGCGGTGGGGTCGGTGGCCCACGGCACCATCCGCACGGTGTCCGGGTCCGGGCGCAGGAACATGTCCGAATCGGACGGCGAGGTCAGTTCGTAATAGTCGTCCGGGTACTCGCCGGTGACGGTGGTGGCGAAGATGCCCTCCGGCAACCGGGTGCCGTAGTCGTGCGAGAACTTGTCGGCGGGGATGATCTTGCCGCGGGCGTTGCCGGTGATGTCGGGGACCAGGCATTCCACTTCGGTGATGCGCCGCTCCTTGAGCCAGCGCCGCAGCGAATTTTCCGGCTGTTCTGCCTGGCTGGATCTGCGGGGATTCTGTCGCTGGCTCATTGGATCACGTCATCGGGTTCGTTGGGCGGCGCGGGTCCGGCAGGCATCGCCGAAAAGTTTGAAGATACCCAGGTAAAACGGCGTTTCGCCGACGCGCCATTCCGGATGCCATTGCACCCCCAGCAGGAAACCCGGGCCTTCCAGGCGGAAGGCTTCGATCAGCCCGTCCGGCGCCACCGCTTCCACCACCAATCCGTTGCCCAACCGGGCCACGCCCTGTCCGTGCAGCGAATTGACCATGGTCCCGCTTTCCGGCCCCAGGCCGGCCAACAGGCCGCCCGGGACCAGCGATACCGCATGCGCGGGGCCGTACTGCTTTTCCAGCGGATCGTCCGGGTTTTCGCGGTGGTCCATGAAGCCCTGTTGTTCGTGCAGCTTCTGGTGCAGCGTCCCTCCGAAGGCCACGTTCACTTCCTGGAAGCCGCGGCAGATCGCCAGCACCGGCACCCGCATTTCCACCGCCAGCGGGATCAGCGCCAGCGTGGTGGCATCGCGGTTGGGGTCATGCAGGTTTCCTTCGTAACTGGGTTCGTCCGTGTAGTGATGCGGTTCCAGGTTGCTGACCGCACCGGTCAGCAAAATGCCGTCCACGCTTTCGAGTAGATGACGCAATGGCAAGGCAGGTTGCAGTGTGGGCAGCAATACCGGCAACGCACCGGCGCCTTCCACCACTGCGCGTGCGTACTTCTCGCCCACGACAAGAAAGGGATGCGCACCGATTTGCTTGTGGTCGGTCGGCAAACCGACCAGCGGCTGGCTGGCCATGCAAAAGACACCGGGATGGCTTGCGGGAACGGTAACCCGGCCGTTTTATTTTTACAACACAGGTCATGAAAATGTGACTTCACCACCCAAACTCGTGCGCCACGGCACTTGGACAGTGCTTTTATGCGTGTCATTCCAACACGCCATCGTTGAGTATTCTTGACGACATGCCGGCTCTGCTAAGCTGCGCCGAAAGCCCGCGACGCCATCATGACCCGTCATCCAGACCCCATCCCCAGCCCCCGCGCCGCCGCGGATGCGGCCACCCTGCAATCCATCGAAGGTTGCGAAATGGTGGATCTGCTGCTCCCCGACATGAACGGGTTGCTGCGCGGCAAACGGATCACGCGCGAAGCACTGGAAAAGGTCCAGGCCGAGGGCGTCTGCCTGCCGATGTCGCTGATCGCCACCGACATCACCGGCAACACGGTGGAGGAAACCGGCCTGGGCTACGACATCGGCGACGAGGATCGCGTGTGCCGTCCGGTGCCCGGTTCGTTGCGGCCCGTGCCGTGGTCGCCGCGCCCCATGGCACAGTTGCTGCTGTCGATGGAGGACGCCCGTGGCGGCCTGTTCGAAGCCAACCCGCGCGAAGTCCTCAAGCGCGTGCTGGAGCGTTACGCCGCGCGCGGACTGAAACCCGTGGTGGCGGTGGAACTGGAGTTCTATCTGTTCGACCAGCGCCCCGATACCGATGGCCGGCCGGTGGCCTCCATCAATCCGGCCACCGGCGCGCGCAACCGCAGCACGCAGGTCTATTACATGGAAGACCTCAACGACTATCGCGGCTTCACCGACGCGGTCGCCGCCGCTTGCCGGGCGCAACGCATCCCCGCCGACACCGCCGTGGCCGAATACGCGCCCGGCCAGTTCGAGATCAACCTCAAGCACCGCGACGATGCCCTGCTCGCCTGCGATGACGCTGTGTATCTGAAACGCGCCATCAAGGCGGTAGCGCAGCAACAAGGCACGATGGCCAGTTTCATGGCCAAGCCGCGGGTGGACCAGGCCGGCAGCGGCATGCACATCCATGCCAGCGTGCTGGACCGGGAGGGTCGCAACATCTTCGCTTCGCCCGTCGACGCGCCCACCGATGCGCTGAAGCATGCCATCGGCGGACTGCAGCGCAGCGCGGCGGACTGCCTGCTGCTGTTCGCTCCGCACGCCAACAGCTACCGCCGCTTCGTGCTCAATGCCTTCGTCCCGCTCAACGAAAGCTGGGGCTACAACAACCGTACCGTCGCCATGCGCATCCCGCACGGCAGCGAAACCCATACCCGCATCGAGCACCGCATCGCCGGCGCCGATGCCAATGTCTACCTGGTCACCGCGGCGGTCCTGGCCGGCATGCTGCACGGCATCGAGAACGGCTTCGATCCCGCCCCCCCCATCGTGGGCAATGCCTACGAACAGACAGAAAACCGCATGCCGTTCTGGCGCGACGCGATCGACGCTTTCATTGGCAGCGATTTCATCCGCGACCAATTCGGCGCATCGTTCCGGCACATCTACGGCCAGCAGAAACTCAAGGAAATGCGGAGTTTCCATGCCGAAGTGACCGACCTGGAATATGCGTGGTACCTGCGCTCGGTATGAGTGCGCCCGCCTACCCGCCCTCCTGGTATGCGGCCAGCGCCGCGCCGCTGCCGGAACAACCCGCGCTGCAAGGACACGCCGAGGCCGACGTGTGCATCCTCGGGGCCGGCTATACCGGCCTGTCCGCCGCGCTGGAACTGGCCGAAGCCGGTTACCGCGTGATCGTGCTGGAAGCGGAACGGATCGGCTGGGGCGCATCGGGCCGCAACGGCGGCCAGGCCATCGTCGGCTTCGGCTGCGAACAGGACACGCTGGAATCATTGGTGGGCGCGGACGATGCGCGCAAGCTGTTCGACCTGTCCCGCGAAGGCATGATGCTGATGCATGCCCGCATCGGCAAGCATGCCATCGCCTGCGACTGGCGCGACGGCCATGCCCACGTGCCGATCAAGCCGCGCCAGGAACGCCTGCTGCGCGCCTGGCAGGCGCACATGGCCGAGCGCTACGACTATCCGATGGAATGGTGGGAGCGCGAGCAGTTGCGCGAACAGCTCGCCAGCGACCGTTACCTGGGCGCGGTCTTCGACCCGCACAGCGGCCACCTGCATCCCTTGGAATACGCCTTCGGCCTGGCCCGCGCCGCCTTGGCCGCCGGCGTGCGCATCTTCGAACATTCGCGTGTCACCCGGCTGGTGCGCGGCGACAAGCCGGTTCTGGAAACCGCACGGGGCGAAGTGCGTTGCGACCACGCCATCCTCGCCGGCAATGCCTGGCTGCGCGGCGTGGCGCCCGAACTGGAATCGCGGATCATGCCGGTGGGCACCTACATCGGCGCCACCGTGCCGCTGGGCGAACAGCGCGCACGCGCGCTGATCCGCAACGACATGGCGGTCGCCGACGTGAACTGGGCGCTCGACTATTTCCGCCTGAGCCGCGACCACCGCCTGCTGTTCGGCGGACGCGCCAGCTATTCGTCGCTGCCGCCGCCCAACCTGCGCGGCACCATGACCCGGCGCATGCGCCGGGTATTCCCGCAACTGGCGGATGCGGACATCGAATACGTATGGGGTGGCTACGTGGATATTTCGCTGAACCGCGCCCCGCACTGGGGCAGGCTGGCGCCCAACGTCTGGTTCGCCCAGGGCTTCAGCGGCCACGGCGTGGCCGCCACCGGACTGGCCGGCAAGCTGATCGCGGAGGCCATCCGCGGTCAGGCCGAACGCTTCGACCTGTTTTCCCGCATCGAGCACCGCCCGTTCCCGGGCGGCCGCGCCCTGCGCACGCCGTTGCTGGTCGCGGCGATGGCCTGGTACAAGCTGCGCGACGCGCTGTGGTGAAGGAAGCGCGGCCGTGTCGTACGGCCACGCTTCCCGACAGCATCAGCCCGCTTTCTGCGCCTTGATCCAGCGGTCGATCTTCGCTTCCAGCACGCTCAGCGGCAGCGAACCGTCGCCGAGGATCTGCGCGTGGAAATCGCGGACGTCGAACTTGTCGCCCAGCGCTTCCTCCGCCCGCTGGCGCAATTCGATGATCTTCAGTTCGCCGATCTTGTAACCCAGCGCCTGGCCCGGGATGGCCATGTAGCGCTCGGTCTCGGCAACCACGTCGGTGCCGCTCAGGCCGGTGTTCTCCTCAAAATAGGCGATCACCTGTTCACGCGTCCAGCCCTTGCTGTGCAGGCCGGTGTCCACCACCAGCCGCACCGCCCGCCACAGTTCCGCGCCCAGGCGGCCGAAATACTGGTACGGATCGGTGTACACGCCCAGCTCCTTGCCCAGCGATTCCGCGTACAGGCCCCAGCCTTCGATGTACGCGGTCTGCCCGCCGAAACGCCGGAACGCGGGCACGCCTTCCAGTTCCTGTTGCAAGGCAAGCTGGAAGTGATGGCCGGGGATGGCTTCGTGCAGGTACAGGCTTTCCTTCATCCAGTCGCGGCGCGAAGGCAGGTCGTAGGTATTGAGGTAGAAGATGCCCGGCCGCGTGCCATCCTCGCTGGGCGACATGTACGAGCCGGCGGCCTCGCTGGCGGCGCGGAACGCCTCCACCGGCCGGATTTCGAACGCGGCCTTCGGGGTCAGCGCGAACAGGTCTCCCACCTTGCTGTTCACCCGGGCTTCCAGCGCGCGGTATTCGGCCAGCATTTCCTCTTCGCTGGCGAAGGTGAACCCGGGATCGCTGGCGGCATGCTTGAAGAAAGCCTGCAGGTCGCCCTCGAACCCGACCTGCTGCCGCACCTTCTCCAGTTCGGCCTGGATGCGCGCCACTTCGTCCAGGCCGATCTGGTGGATCTGCTCCGGCGTCAACTCGGTGGTGGTGGTGTTCCTGGCCAGGTGGGCGTACCACGCTTCGCCATCGGGCAACGCGCCCAGGCCGTGCGTTTCGCGCGCCAGCGGGATGTACTCGTTGGCCACGTAGTCGCGCAGGCGGCGGAAAGCCGGCAGCAGTTGCCCGGCAATCAACGCGCGGTAGGCTTCCGCCAGCCGCGCCTTGTCTTCGGCGGAAAAATCCGCTGGCAGGTTGGCAATGGGACCCCAGAACTGGCTCTTCTCCGGATCGTCGGCAATCACCGCGCTCAGTTGCGGCACCACCTTCTCCATCAGCACCCGCGGCTGGACCACGCCTGCCGCGGCGCCTTCGCGCATGTTGGCAATGGCCTGGTCGAACAGGGCCGGCACCTGCGCACCGCGCTGCAACCAGTTGTCGTAGTCCTGCACCGTCTTGAACGGCTGCGCGCTGGCGCCCGACCCCAGCAGCACCACGTAGTTGGGGACGCTGAAGAACTGGTTCACCGGTTGCTGCCAGTCCGGGAAACGCTCGCCCTCCAGGCCCTGCTTCAGTTCGCTGCGCAGTATCTCCCACGAAAGCCGTTGCTGGCCTTCCAGCGGGGCCGGGTCGATCGCTTCCAGCCGCTGCAGCCAGCGCTGCCTGAAATCGTGCGTTTGCTGCCGGTACTCGGCCGAAAAGAAGTTCGGAAGCTGGTCGTTGTAGCGGGTATCGCCGATGAACGTGGCGGTGATCGGATTGAGCTGCAGGCTCTCCTCCCAGTAATCCTTGAACAACTGGTCCAGCTCGGCCGGATCGATGGCGACGGCGACCGCCGCCGCATCACCGGAGGCCGCGGTTTCACCCCCCTTGCCGCCACATGCGGACAGCGCGGCCACCAGGGCCAGGACAAGCACGCGATGCTTCATTTCGGACTACCTCCGGGTCGGGAATGGGATGGCAAGTATCGCAGCAGGCCCGCCACTCTTGGCGGGCCTGCTGCGCAGCTCATTCGTAATGATCGCGCACCAACTGGTCCAGCAGGCGCACGCCGTAGGCCGTGGCGCCACGCGGCGAGGTCGGCGTGCCTTCGCTTTCGCGCCAGGCCATGCCGGCGATATCCAGGTGCGCCCACGGCGTTTCGTTCTCGATCCATTCGCGGATGAAATAGGCTGCCGTGCCCGCGCCGACGGTGCCGCTGCGGTTGCGCAGGTCGGCAATCGGCGACGCCAGATCCCTGGCATAGGAAGGATGGATGGGCATGCGCCACATCTCCTCGCCCACCGCCTCGCCCGCCTGCGTCAATTGCGCGGCCAGTGTGTCGTCGTTGGCGAACAGGCCGGCATATTCGTCGCCCAGTGCCGTCACGATGGCGCCGGTCAGGGTGGCCACGTCCACGATCAGGCGCGGCTTGTGCTTGCGTTGCACGTAGGTCAGCGCATCCACCAGCACCATCCGCCCTTCCGCGTCGGTGCTCATGATTTCGTAGGTCTTGCCGGACATGCTGCGGACCACGTCGCCGGGCCGCGCCGCCGACCCCGATGGCATGTTCTCGGCCAGCGCCGCCACCGCCACCGCATTGACCGGCGCCTTGCGCCCCGCCAGTGCCAGCACCGCGCCCACCGAGGATGCCGCGCCGGCCATGTCGTACTTCATCCGCCACATGCCGTCGTTCTGCTTCAGCGAAATGCCGCCGGTATCGAAGGTGATGCCCTTGCCCACGAAGGCCAGCGGCGCCTCGCCCGGCTTGCCGCCGTCGTAGCGGACCAGCAGCAGGCGCGGCGGGCGGACGCTGCCCTTGCCCACCGCCAGCAGGCTGCCCATGCCCAGCTTTTCCATGGCCGGCACGTCGAGCACTTCGAAGCTGACGTTGGACAGTCCGGCGAACGCCTTGCGGGCACGCGCCACGAACTCTTCCGGCCAGACCACATTGGCCGGCTCGGTCACGATGTCCCGCGCAAACGCCACCGCATCGGCCAGCGGGCGCCACTGCGCCTCGTAAACCACCGCCGCGGACGCTCCTTGCGGCGTGCGCACGGTGAGGCGCTTGCCGGCGGCTGCATTCGCCCGGGCATTGCGGTACAGATCGAAACTGTATTGGCCCAATGCCGCGCCCAGCGCGATGTGCGCGGCCGCGTCCGGCTCGTCGCCAGCCCACAGCACGTCGGCCGCCTGGCTGCCCTTGGCCAGCCCCTGCACCGCCGAGCCGCCGAAATCCTGCAACAGGCGCGGCGTGACCGGGCCATCGTCGATGCCGACCAGCAAAACCTGATCGAAGCCGCCGATGGCCGGCAAGCTCAGCCGTTCACCCTGCCCGCCATCGAAACCGGCCACGCCCGCCGCCCTGGACAATGCCCCGTCCGTGGCCGCATCCACCTGCGTGAAGGCAAGCCCTCGCGCTTCGCCCTTTGCCACCGGCACCACCACCGTGCCCGAACGCGGCACCGCGTAGTCCGCGAAAGCGATGGTTCCATTGGCCCAGGCGGTCCCCGCCGACAACAGCAGCAAAAGCGGCACGCACATCAACCGGACCAGGCTCATCGGCAGGATTCCATCGAACGAAGAGGATCCAGTATCGTGCATTCCGCTGCATGGCACGACATATGCCACAAGTACCGGAACCCCGCCCGCAAGGCCGCATCGGCGCGGGACTGCGCCGCCTTTTCCGTGATCGCATCCGCGCTTTCCGCCCGCACCCATGCGCCGGGCGCCTGCGTTGATCGGGATCAATGCCGGTGCCGGCAGCCCTGCCTAGATTCGCCGCCAACGGGCAACACCCGGCAACGGAGCGAATACCATGGCACTGCTCATCTGGCAGGACGACCTGAACACCGGCATCGAGATCATCGACATGCAGCACCAGCGCATCGTCGAAATGATCAATCGCCTGCACGTCACCCAAAAGAACATGGAGCGCATCGCCATCGCCGACGTGATCGACGAGCTGGTGGACTACACCCTCTCGCACTTCGCGTTCGAAGAGGAGCTGATGGAGGAAGCCGGCTATCCGTTCTGCGCCGCGCACAAGCGGGTACACGAAATCTTCACCAAGCGCGTGAGCGAGTACCGCATGCGCTTCAACGCCGGCGAGGACGTGACCGACGAGCTCAAGAGCATGCTCTCGCGCTGGCTGTTCAACCACATCCGCAGCGACGACAAGGCCTACGCGGATGCGGTCAAGCGCCACCTCAACCGGTTCGTGCACGAACACGAGCAGGGCGGCTGGTTGAAACGCACGCTCAGGCGGCTGTTCGGCTGACCTGTGCGCGGCCTGCCTGCGCGCTGGCGGGCATCCCCCACAACGCCAGCAGGGTGAGCGCGGCGGCCGCGCACAGGTAATAGCCCACCCACGCCAGTCCCAGCTCCTCGGCCAGCCGGGTGGCGATGTACGGCGCCAGCGACGCGCCGAAGATGCCGGCCAGGTTGAACGCCAGCGACGCGCCGGTGTAGCGGACTTCGGTGGGGAACATCTCCGCCAGGATCGTGCCGCAGGGCCCGTAGGTCATGCCCATCAGGCTCAGACCGATCACCAGGAACAGCAGTGTCCCGGCGGTGCTGCCGCTGACGAACAATTGCGCGAAGAACAGCCCGAACAGGAAGATCGAACCCGCCGCCACCGCCATGGCCAGACGCCGCCCGTAACGATCGGCGAACAGCGCCGCCACCGGGATGAAGGCCGCGAAGAACAGCACTCCGACCATCTGCAGCCACAGGAACTGCTCGCGCCCGTAACCCAGCGCCGATGTCCCCCAACTCAGCGCGAACACCGTCATCAGATAGAACAGCACGAAGGTGGCCAGTACCGAGAAAGTCCCTGCCAGCAACGCGCGGGGATGCCTGACGAGCACGGCCACCATCGGCAGGCGCACGCGCTCGTCCCGGTCCAGCGTTTTCTGGAAGTCGGGCGTTTCGGCAATGCGCAGGCGCACCCACAGTCCGACCAGCACCAGCACCGCGCTGGCCAGGAACGGAATGCGCCAGCCCCAGCCCAGGAACTGCGCGTCGCTCAGGTAATGCGTCAGCAACAGGAATATGCCCGTGGACAGCAGGAAGCCGATCGGCGCGCCGAGCTGCGGGAACATGCCGTACCACGCCCGCTTGCCCGGCGGCGCGTTCTCGGTGGCCAGCAGCACCGCCCCGCCCCACTCGCCGCCCAATCCCAGGCCCTGCCCGAACCGGCACAACGCCAGCAGCACCGGCGCGGCAATGCCGATCTGCGCATAGGTCGGCAGCATGCCGATCACCACGGTGGAAATGCCCATCGTCAGCAGTGCCGCCACCAGCGTGGCCTTGCGCCCGATCCGGTCGCCGAAATGCCCGAACAGCGCCGACCCCACCGGCCGCGCGAAGAACGCCAGCGCGAACGTGGCCAGCGACTGCAACGTGGCCGTGGCCGGATCGCTCGCGGGAAAGAACAGCTTCGGGAACACCAGCACCGCGGCCGTGGCATAGATGTAGAAATCGAAGAACTCGATGGTGGTGCCGATCAGGCTGGCGAACAGCACGCGGAGCGGGGAATTGCCGGCAACGACAGCGGTGGTCATGGGCGGGATCCGGATGGCGGTTGGCGGATTCTGTCAGATTCCCTGCGCCGCATCTCATCGTCCCCTGACCCGCCGCGATGACCAGCCCCTCCCCCTGCAGGAGCGGCCTTGGCCGCGATGGAGCTTTACCGTGAAGTCCATCGCGGCCAAGAGCCGCTCCTACAAAAGCTGCCTGTCTTGTTTGCATGCGTGGAAACGCGACTCAAGCCTCCAGGTTGATCCAAGTCGCCTTCATCTCGGTGTATTTGTCGAACGCATGCAGCGACTTGTCGCGGCCGTTGCCGGACTGCTTGTAGCCGCCGAACGGCGCGGTCATGTCGCCGCCATCCCAGCAATTGACCCAGACACTGCCTGCGCGCAGTTTGCGGGTCATGCGGTGCGCCCTCGAGATATCGCGCGTCCAGACCGCCGCGGCCAGCCCGTAGTCGCTGTCGTTGGCGATGCGCAGCGCTTCTTCCTCGTTCTCGAAGGCGATCACCGACAGCACCGGGCCGAAGATTTCCTCGCGCGAGACGGTCTGTCCGTGGCGCACGTCGTCGAACACCGTCGGCTCGATGTAGCAGCCACCGGTCACCACTTCGGCGCGTTTGCCGCCCAAGGCCAGCCGCGCCCCTTCGGCCATGCCCTTTTCGATGTAGTCCAGCACGCGCGCGGTCTGCGCTTCGTCCACCATCGCGCCCATCGGCGCGCCCGGCTCCAGCGGATGCCGCGGCTGCATCCTTCGCCCCGCCTCCACCACGCGGGCAACGAATTCATCCTTGACGGAGCGTTCCACCAGCAGGCGCGAGGCCGCGGTGCAGACCTCGCCCTGGTTGTAGAAGATCGCGCTGGCCGCCGCCTGCGCCGCAACATCGAGATCGGGAGCATCGGCGAAGACGATGTTCGGGCTCTTGCCGCCGCACTCCAGGTACGTGCGCTTCATGTTCGACAGCCCGGAACATTGCAGCAGGCGCTTGCCCACCGCGGTTGAACCGGTGAACACCAGCCCGTCCACATCCATGTGCAAGGCCAGCGGCTCGCCCACTTCCCTGCCGAAACCCGGCAACACGTTGAACACGCCATCGGGGATGCCGGCTTCCGCCGCCAATTCGGCCAGCCGCAGTGCGGTCAACGGCGATTTTTCCGAAGGCTTCAGGATCACCGAATTGCCGGTGGCCAGCGCCGGCGCGATCTTCCACGCCGCCATCACCATGGGGAAATTCCACGGCACGATGGCCGCCACCACACCCAGCGGCTCGCGGGTGATCATGCCCAGTTCGCCCGGCCCGGTCGGCGCCACTTCGCCGTACACCTTGTCGATGGCCTCGCCGTTCCAGGCCAGGCAACGCGCCACCGCCGGCGCGTCGTAGCCGGTCGCATCATCGATGGGTTTGCCCATGTCCAGCGCTTCCAGCAAGGCCAACTCGTCCAGATGCACTTCAACCAGTTCCGCGAACCGTTGCAGCACTTTCTTGCGCCTGACCGGCTTGGCCTGCGACCACGCGCCGGATTCGAAACTGCGCCGCGCCACGGCAACCGCGCGCCGCACGTCTTCCTCGCCGCATTCGGCCACCTTGCCGAGCACGCGGCCGTCTATGGGACTGATGCAGTCGAAGGTCCGGCCACTGGCTGCATCAACATGGCGGCCGTCGATGAAGGCCCGCGTGCGGATGTCGAGGCGGTCGGCAAGCGCCTGCCAATCGTCGCGTGTGCGGGGTGCGTTCATTTCATGCTCCTGGCTGCCCCTTCCGTGCCCGGAAGGGGAAAAGATCAAAACGTGGCCGGCGTGTTGGCGCTGAAGATCACCGCATCCTCGTCGCCGACGTTGCGGAAACGGTGCGGAATGCGGCTTTCGAAGTAGTACCCCTCGCCCGGCCCCAGCACGCGGCACTGCTCGCCCACGGTCACTTCCACCTGGCCGGCGATCACTACGCCTCCCTCTTCGCCTTCGTGCCGGAGCAGGGCGTCGCCGGTATCCGTCCCCGGCGGCATGACCTCGCGCAGGATGCACATCTGCCGCATCGGACGGTGCTGGCCCACCAGGAAGTAATGGACGCCGTTGCTGCCCACGTCGGGCAATTCGTCGGCCGCATAGAACGGGTTGTCGGGCAGGCCGATGTCCAGGTCCTGGGTGAAGAAATCGGCCAGCGAAATCGGGATGCCATCCAGCACCTTCTTCAGCGAACCCACCGAAGGACTGACCTTGTTCTGCTCGATCAACGAGATGGTGCTGTTGGTGACGCCCACGCGCTTGGCCAACTCGCGCTGGCTCAGGCCTTTCGATTTGCGTACCAGTTGCAGGCGCGCGCCGATGTCCATTCCCGTCTTTCGTATCCGGACCAGGGTGTTACCGGATACTTTACATCCCCCTGCGATGCGGTCAATTTTCCGTTCTTGCCGATGTTCCGCAGCAAGCGGCCACACGGGACCGACTACAGCATCGTGCAGGTCGGGGCTACGCCCCTGGCATCCATGCGCCCATCATTTCCCCGCGCCGGCCACGTGGGGCCGACCTACATCGGCCTGCAGGAAGGAGGATTTGCGTGGCCGCCAGCTTCATTCCGTTGTAAAGTTTTTTCAACGCGCTAAGCTGCGCGCGTCACCCCCGCCACCCCACGGGAGCCCCCGATGAGCGCCGACAGCCTCCCCTCCAACAGCGCCCTGGCCGACCACTACGCCGCCCAGGCCACCCGGATGCCGGCTTCGCTGGACGCATTCTGGATGCCATTCACCGCCAACAAGCAGTTCAAGGCCTCGCCGCGATTGCTGGCCAGCGCCTCGGGCATGCATTACACCTCGGTGGACGGCCGCAAGATCCTGGACGCCACCGCCGGCCTGTGGTGCTGCAACGCCGGCCACACCCGGCCGCGCATCGTGGAAGCCATCAAGAAGCAGATCGAAACGCTGGATTTCGCGCCCAACTTCTCGATGAGCTCGCCGCTGCCGTTCGTGCTGGCCGAGCGCCTGGCGGAACTCGCGCCGGACCCGATCAACCACGTGTTCTATGCCAACTCCGGCTCCGAGGCGGTGGATTCGGCGCTGAAGATCGCCATCGCCTACCACCGCAGCCGCGGCGAAGGCCAGCGCACCCGCCTGATCGGGCGCGAGAAGGGCTACCACGGCGTCGGCTTCGGCGGTATCTCGGTGGGCGGGCTGCCCAACAACCGCAAATGGTTCGGGGCGCTGCTGCCCGGCACCGACCACCTGCGCCATACCTTGGACATCCCGCGCAATGCCTTCTCCAAGGGACTGCCACCGCACGGACTGGAACTGGCGGAAGACCTGGAACGGCTGGTGCAGTTGCACGATGCCTCCACCATCGCCGCCGTCATCGTGGAACCCATCGCCGGTTCCGCCGGGGTGATCCTGCCGCCGGATGGCTATCTCAAGCGCATCCGCGAGATCTGCGACAAGCACGGCATCCTGCTGATCTTCGATGAAGTGATCACCGGCTTCGGCCGCGTCGGCAACGCTTTCGCGGCGCAGCGCTTCGGTGTCACCCCGGACATCATCACTGCCGCCAAGGGGGTCACCAACGGCACCATTCCGATGGGCGTGACCATGGTGTCGGACAAGATTTACGACACCTTCATGCAGGGACCGGACAACGCCATCGACCTGTTCCATGGCTACACCTATTCCGGCCACCCGATGGCCTGCGCGGCGGCGATTGCCACGCTGGACACCTATGCCGAGGAAAACCTGTTCGACAAGGCCATCGAACTGGGCGACTACTGGCAGCAAGGCATCCACTCGCTCAAGGGCCTGCCGAACGTCATCGACATCCGCAACTACGGCCTGGTGGGCGCGGTGGAACTGGCGCCACGCCCGGGCGCACCCGGCACCCGCGCCTATGACGTGTTCGACCGTGCTTTCCGCGAAGGCCACCTGCTGACCCGCGTCACCGGCGACGTGATCGCGCTGTCGCCGCCGCTGATCGTGGAGAAGCAGCACATCGACACCATCTTCTCGACGCTGGCGGACATGATCGCCACCACCCCCTGAACCATCCATCGGCCTGCGTTCCCCACGCGCGGCTTCACCGCACAGGAGACACCCATGCTGATCGGCGTACCCAGGGAAATAAAGAACCATGAATACCGCATCGGCCTGACCCCGGCCGGTGCGCGCGAACTGGTCGCGCACGGCCACCGCATCATCGTGCAACGCGATGGCGGCGCCGCCATCGGGCTGACCGACGAGCAATACGCCAGGGCGGGTGCGGAAATCGTCGACACTCCCGAAGAAATCTTCGCCCGCGCCGACATGGTCATCAAGGTGAAGGAGCCGCAGCCGATGGAATGCGCCATGCTCCGGCCCGGCCAGATCCTCTATACCTATCTGCATCTCGCACCCGATCCGCAACAGACCGCCGCGCTGGTGAAATCCGGCTGCACCGCCATCGCCTACGAAACCGTCACCGATGCCCGTGGCGGTTTGCCGCTACTGGCACCAATGAGCGAAGTGGCCGGACGCATGTCCATCCAGGCCGGCGCGCATGCGCTGGAAAAAGCCCAGGGCGGTTCCGGCATCCTGCTGGGCGGCGTGCCCGGCGTGAAACCGGCCGAAGTGCTGGTGATCGGCGGCGGCGTGGTCGGCATCAACGCCGCGCGCATGGCGATGGGACTGAACGCTCACGTCACCATCGTGGATCGCTC
>CAZLSG010000060.1:0-16107 GCA_964562135.1 uncultured Pseudoxanthomonas sp.
TCCCCGGCAGCGTGCTCGATTGGGTCACGCTCAACGGGCGGGCCAGGACGTCGAAACAATAGGCACCCGGGGTACACCCGGTATTCACCGCCGAAACGAAATCAACCCCATCCTGTGTCGTGACCGAACGAGCGACAGGACGAAGTCCCGATGTCGCGACATGGTCCGAATTCATCCGGAGGGTATCCCCGACGCGGGCGGGAAAAACCTGCGAGGACAGCAGGGAGTCACCTATGTATTCGAAAGCCTGCGTGCTCTTTATGTCATAGGATTCGTTCGGAGCGGTGCCGGAAACCGTCCCCTTCTCGATCTTGAGGATCTGCCCCTCGTTTACATCGTACCAGGACCCGAAATGGTGACGCTCGAAGCTTCCGGCGGGACCGCGAACCTCCGTTCTCATGACGGAAGGGCATGGGTTCGATTCGGCCAGCGAACAATGCTCCTCGAAGGATCTCAACGGAGTGTTGCCCATCCCGTAGACGTACGACCACGACATCGGTTCCAGGCCGGGGCCGGTGATCTGCTTGCTCGTCAAAGTCAGGCTGTCGGAGAAATTGGGAATGAGCAGATACTGGAAATAAGCCACTTGCGTTCCGCCCGTCCCAATGGGCAGGCTCGCGCACAATTTGGGTATGTTGTGCCTGAAATGCCGCCTTGCGACGAAACTGAAATCGCCCTTGGCGCCGGACGGGTGAATCACTGAATAGGTGAACGCTCCCGTGGACACCGGCGGCATCGGGAGGCAAGTAGGCTCCATGTTGTAAGTGGTCAACTCCTCGCTGGGGAAGAGTTCGAGCGCGCCAGTCGACTGGTATTTCCATTGCGATCCGTCCGGCCTCGTCACGACAAGGCTGTTCGGTGAGTGCGCATAGGTCCATGAGCCAACGCTGGATGCCGCGCCGACGACCATGCCATTTTGACGCGTCAGTTGGATATGGCGGCCATCGTTGGCGGTTATGGCCTTGAGATGATCCCCCTCATAGGCATAGTCGACCCAGTTTCCAAAGCGGTCCTCCACGCGGGAAACCAGAAAGAAGACCGTGCTGCGGGACATGAAGTGATGGAATCCGAGCAGGCCTTTCCGCATGGGTGCGCTCTGCTTGGTGATCACCCAGTCGAAATGGTATTTCACCCCGTCCGGCGATATCGCCAGGAAACCTTCACCGAGATAACCGTTCTTTGTTGCCGCCTTGCATCCTATCCGCCAGAACGACTTTGTTATCCACGGGTAGCTTCCCGTGGTCGGGTTCGGAATGGCCGGGTTCGGATTGGCCAACATGGCCTGCTCGCCACTGCCCGGGATATGCATCCAGTATCCGTTCCAGTACTCCCAGTTTTGGAACTGGCCCAAGTGCTTCGGCGCCTTCGTCTGGCTGCAGCGCAGGTTGGGGTTTGCGGCATCCACCTTCCAGCCGTCGCTTGCAAACGTGCCCTTCAGATAAGGGATATCGATCCCGCCTCCAATCCCAAAACCATCCAGGCGATCATCGTTGTGGGTATTGCTGACGACCGGGAGCGTCCTCCGCAGATGGACGGGCAGCGCGCTGTTTCCCGGAATATCGATATCGACAACGCTGAACTCGACCGTCCCGTTCTTGAGGTTCAGGCTGTCTCCGAACAGATCCGCCGACAGCGGAGAGGACGCCGCGCTGGACTTGATCCTTTCCAGATACTTTCGGTGAACCGCCATGTCGGATGCCACGGCGGGCGATGCCAACAGCATGCATGCTGCGATGGCCAGCATGCGGGACAGTCCGCCCAGGCCGGTAAAACCCTGCCTAAAGGCATCGCCGACCAAGTGGCGCCTACCGGCCGATCCAACAGGACACCCCGTCGACGGGTCGCGAATCTCTGCCATTTCTCTTCCTTTTCAGCCCGTTGCAGGCCGAACTCCATGATTTCCTTCTCCTCTGCCGCACTAACCGGCAGAGTCCCCTACCGCATTCATGGATGCCGTTGTAACCAACCCATGTCCATCATGCCGCGACTGTGGTCACATTTCCCGGGAATGGCCCTCGTGCAAAGACCTCAAGGGCGCTGTTTGTCCGATGCACGCAACGGCTCCAGCGCACGGAACCGCTGGCCGTATTCATCGGTCAGGTTGCGCGCTTCCTGCGGGTTGCGGACGATGGTCGGGGTCAACAGGATGATGACTTCGCTGCGTTCGTTGTGGACGGTCTGCTTGCCGAAGAGACCGCCGATCACCGGGATCCGGCTCAGCCCGGGGAAACCCGCCGAACCTTTGCTCCCGCCATCGCTGATCAACCCCGCCAGCATCACGGTGTCGCCTGCCTGCACGGCGGCTTCGGTCTTAAGGCGGCGGGTATTGATGCGGACGTTGCCGTTCTCGTCCGGGATGTCGCCCGGCGTGCTGACTTCCTGCACGATGTCCAGGAACACCATGCCGTCCTTGGTGACGCGCGGCCTGACCTTGAGGATGATGCCGGTATCCAGGTACTGCACCTGGCTGTAGGTGCTGTCGCCCAACCCGGGATTGACCGTCACCGACGATACCGGGATGCGGCTGCCCACGTTGAGCGTGGCCTCCGCGTTGTTGCGCACGAATACCGAAGGCGTCTGCAGCAGGCGCACGTCGGTCACTTCGTCCAGCGCCGAGATCACCGCGGCGGCATTGCGGCCCAGGAACGTCCAGCCCAGGCCCCGGCCGATATTGTTCACCGTCGTACCGGAGACGTTGCCGGCCAGCGTGCTCCAGCTGTTGCGCCCGGCCGCACTGGGAAGGCCCGCATCGGTCACCGCCTGCTCGAAGAACCAGTTGACGCCGTAGCTCAGTTCGCCGGTCAGCAGCACCTCGGCCACCTGCGCTTCGATGTGCACCTGCATCGGGGGAACGTCCAGTTTCTCGATCACGTCCTTGATGGCCCGCCAAGCCGTCGCGCTGGAGCGGACCAGCAGGGTGTTGCTCTCTTCCACCGCCGACACCCCTACCCGGTCGCCTTCCACTTCCAGCAGCATGCCGGCATTGCCGGGCGCCTGCGGATTGAGCGACATGCTGCCGCTGCCGAGACCTCCGCCGGCAGCGCCGCCGAACGACATGCTGCCGCCGGTGGCGCCGGCGTTGTCGTGGATTTCGACCGGACTGGTGCCCGGCATCAACGATGCCTGGTTGCCCGTGCCCGTGGACACGCCCGCCGTGGCGCCGAAGACTTCGGCCAGGCGGTCGGCCAGTTCCCGGGCCTTGATGTACTTCAGCTCATGGGAAAAGAGGCGAACGCCTTCGCTGGCCTCGTCGATACGGTCCAGCCAGTCGCGGATGTGGTCCAGGTAGGCGGCCTGCGGCGTGATGACCATCACCGCGTTCGCGCCCTCCAACGGCATGAAACGGAACATGCCGGCGCTGGGATTGTTGCCGTCCTCGCCGAAGATCTTTTCCAGGTCGGCCACGACCTTGCCGGGCCGCCCCGATCCCAGCGGGAACACGCCCACCGACATGCCCGACAGCCAGTCGACATCGAATATCTCCACCGTGCGGAGATAGTTCTCGAGCTCGACGCGGCTGCCGGCCAGCGTGATCAGGTTGCGCGAGGTGTCGATATCGACGATCGCGTTGGGGCGCGCATACGGCTCCAGCACCTTCTTCATTTCGCTGGCCGAGATGAAGCGCAGCGGGACCACCCGCACTTCGTGCCCGCGCGCATTGGCCGGCGAGCCCGTGCGCGGCGCCACCGCGCCGGACAGCGCCTGGTCCGCGGGCACGATGTTGTACCGCCCACCGCTGTAGATCATGCTCGCGTTGTTCCAGCCCAGCACCATCTCCAGCAGGCTCAGCGCCTCGGCCGACGACACCGGCTTGGGCGTGCCCAGCGTCACCGTGCCCTGCACGCCCGGCGCGATCACGTAGTTCTGGCCCAGCATGTCGCCCAGGATGGCCTTGACCACTGCGTGCACCGACTCGCCCTCGAAGTTGAAGGTGGCGGTGCCGCTGGTTGCGCCGGCCAAGGCGGGCGGCGGAGCGGAAGCGGCGGCGCGGTTGATCATCTCGCCGCTGCCCCGGCGCACCACGGCCTGCGTGCCCGACGACGGGGGCGCGGCGGAGCGCACCGCTCCGATTTCCACCGCCGTCGGCTCGGTGGCCACAGCCGTACTGCCGTCGCGGCGGATGTCGGGTGCAGGTACGCTGGCGCAAGCGGCCAACAGGCCTGCCAGAACCGGGATGATGATCGAACGTGACTTCATTATCTGCACTCTTAATCGGGTCTTTCGGTGGTGGCGGGCGAAGCCGGGGCCGGCCTCTCGTTCAGGCGCGCGCGGCGCGCTTCGATGCGTTGGCGGAGGGCTTCGCGTTCCGCTGCCCGCGACTCCGGCGTGACTTCCGCGGCGGCGGCCAGCGTGGCGGCATCGGCCAGCCGGCTGCCCGAACCGGAACCGGGCGGCAGTCCGGAGAGATCGCCGGACGCGACGGGCGCCGGCTGCGCAGCCATCGGCGGCGGAGCATCGACCGCCAGCACGACCTCGCCATGGCCGGCATCGGCGCCGTAAACGCGCAACGGCAGGGTGCGTTGCCCTTCCGGGCCTTCGAGCACCGCCGAGCGCGCGGCCACCGACGACAGGCGCCACTCCGGCGCGGAAGGCAGGGATTGGCCCACTTTCAGGCGGACGGTCTGGCCGCTCTCCCCGGATTGCAGAATCGCCATCTCCAGGGGCGGCGCGATCAATACGCTGGTCAGCACGTAATCGAAGGTTCCGGCCGGCTTCTCGTCGCCGCTCAGGAAGAACGGGCGCGGCCGCCTGTCTTCCGAAAAAAGCGGACGCGCGGCGGTTTCCGCAAAACGGCCGGGATCGCGGCCCGCGTTTTCCGCCAGCGCAGGCAGGACAGGCAGGGGCTGGACCAGGGAAGGATCGTCGCCCGACACGCGGACGCGCCCTCCCATGCCCGCCAACGCCAGCAACCAGACCAGCAGCGCCCAGGCGGCTATCGCTCCCAGCAACCAGGTACGCTGATTCACCTGTTCAAGGCGCATCGCCATCCTCCCTTCGCTCCGGCCCGTCCACGGACGGCACCGCCTGCGCAGCGCCCAGATAACCGTACAGATCGAAACTCACATCCAGGCCGCCACTCCCCGGGCCGGCGGAATAACGCTGCGAGAGAATATTGAGATTGTCCACGAACAGGCGCGGCGAGCCGCTTTCCAGCGCTTCCAGCACCGCCGCCGTTTCCGGCGTGCCGCAACGCAGGCGCGCCTGGATGGCCACGCGCTGGAAGCGCTCCCGGCCGGGCTGGGCCAGCGGGGAACGGTTGATGATGGCGCAACTCCGATTGCCGGGACTGGCCTGCGCGACCACTGTTTCGAGCTGCTGCGCCAGGCCGGCCGTCGCCAGTTCGGCCGTGCTTTCCGGCAGGAATCCCGGCCGCGAGGCCAGTTGCGCGGACACTTCCTGCCATCGCCGCTCGACTTCGTCGGCCTGCTGCAGTTGCGCGCGGACCCGTTGGTCGCGTTCGTCGAGGCTGGCGATGCGCGCTTCCGCTTCGCCGAGCGGAGCGGACCACCAGGGATGCACCAGCAACGCATAAAGCAGCGCCAGCACGGCGGCCAGCAACCCAAGGGCCAGCCAGCGATCATGTTTACCGGACAGTCGCGGCATCGGCGCCCTCCCCGGTCGGTGCGGACGCGCCCGCGGCGGCGCGTCCGGTCAATTCTGCCACCAGGGTGAACCGGTCGCGCCCGCTCCCGGGATCGGGCTGCACGGTGCCCGCCAGCGCCGGCGAACGCCACAAGGGCGAACCTTCCAGCTTCGCCACCAGCGCCGATGCCTCGGGACTGAAACCGATCAGCATGATGCGATCGCCCTCGATGGACAGCTTTTCCAGATAGGTGCCATCGGGCAGTCGCCGGCTCAATTCATCGATGACATCGACCGCCATCGGGCGCTCTTCGCGCTTGCGTTCGAGAAACGCGCTGCCTTCTATCGCATCCAGCAGCCGCTGGCGCTGCACCGCGGCCAGGCGCGCCTGGCCGGCGCGGGCCTCCACGTCGGTCGCCAGCGTTTCGGCCGCCGTGCGCCGGTTCTCCAGGATCCACCCGGCGGCCAGTGCCAGCGCCACCAGCGCGGCGACCGCGAGCGCCAGGTTCAACAGCGTCGACGGATCGGCGGTCCGCCGCCGTTGCCCGGCGGGGAGCAGGTTCACTCCCAAGGGCTGTCCGTCGGGCCCGGCCAGGTCGGCGCCGGCAAGCGCCGCCGCCGCGTCGCCCAGTTCCTTCAATGCGGCATCCAGATGTTCGCGTGGCAGTACGACGAGTTCCACCTCCAGTTGCCCATCGCCGCGACGGCCGAGGGTGCGCACGTCATGGAAAACGGTATCGGCGGAGAACGGGGTCTGGCGGTCGATCTCGTAACCGGCCACGTCGCGCAGGCGGTCCGCCGCCGCCGCGGGCAACAGCAGGCGCCGCCGCAGGCCGGCCGCGGCCGGCAACAGCAGCCAGCGGGGCAAGGCGGATCCCGCCCGCATGTCCACTTCCTCCGGCGTCGGCGCCGACGGCAGTTCCGCCAGGACATGCAATCCTTGCTGGTTCTGCATCCGTATCGACCAAGCGCCGGCCTGCCGCGACAGCAGCAGCCGGTCATCGGCCAGTCCCAGCGCTTCCCGCCAGCGCGCTGGCAGGCAGCCGGCCAGCGAACGTTTCCACCAGTCGAGGAAATCGCCGATCCTGGAAAGGTCGAGCGGGCCGGAACGGCCCGGAATGTCGTGCATCGCGGTCAACGTAGTGACACTCCCTCTTGCCATTGCAGCGTCGTGTAGACGGAACCCGGTATGTTGCGGCCGCCGTTGCGCACCACCGCATGCAGCGCCGCCTCGCGGCCGCCGCCAAGTATGACAACGCTGCGGATGCTGTAGGTACCGCTGCCGCCGGCAACCGTCTGCCCCGGACCTTCCCTCGCTTCCCGCCAGGACCGGACCTGCCCGGCATCCAGCCCCATCGCCACCAACACGGCCTCCGGCGCGTAGGCCGGATCCGGGACCGCCCGGCCGCCATGCACGGTGATGTACGGAAACAGCCGCGCATACAGATCGGGAGTCATGCCCAGCACCTGCTGGAGCTCGGCCAGCGTTTCGAACGGCGCGTCCTTGGCGCCATGAGGCAACCCGGCTTCGGCGTACTCGGGATCCTCGGCGCCCCCGTCCGGCTGGCGCAGCGAATCGGGATCGCGCCAGTCGACGACGGCCGCCGCCAGTTGGGTGGCGTACCCGGACTCCACGCCCACCGCCTGCATCAATGCGGCAAGCAGGAAGCTGTCCGCCTGGTTGATGTCGACCTTGCCCGTCTCGTCGAGCACGCTCACCTCCAGCGGATACCCGCCGAACTGCCAGCGGTGGACGCGCCCGTCCGGCGGCCAGTGGCCTTGCGGATGGCCATCGGCCACCCGCACCAGCGCATGTTCCAGCCCCGCGCGCGCGATCTCCTGCGCCGCCGCGCCGTCGGTCAACACCTTGCCCTGCAAGGCCTCGACGCGCGAAACCAGCGCGAATGTCCCGATCAGCGCGGTCAGCAGCGTGATCAGCCACAACACCAGCACCAAGGCGGCGCCCCGGACGCGCATCAGTGCCCTCCTCCGGCAACGCCATGGCCGCCGCCGCTCTGCGGCAGGCCGACGATCAATGGCGGCCACGCCTGCCCGTCCGCGCCCTCGATCTCCACCGACACCTGCAGGGGCAGGAAGGCGGCTGTTTCCCATGCCTCCTGCCACTCGCCCAGCGCACCCTGTGCATCCAGTCCGCGGTAGCGGAAACGGACGGAGCGCAATCCGTCCACCAGGGTCTCCTGCGGGCGCGGCGGGGTTTCCTCCACCACGCGACCGCCCTGCACCATCGCGAACGAGATGCGCAGCGCCACGGCATCGCCTTCGGCATCGACGGAAAGATCGTGCAGATGGGGTCCGCCGCGTCCCAGGTAGGCGGGAAGATCGGCGACGAAACGCATGCGTCCGGGCTCGCCCAGGAAACGGACCGGCGTCTGTTGCAACGGGTCCGTGTCCATCGACACCGGCAGTGCGCCGGACAGCCTGCGGCGCAGGAAGCCGTCGGTCATGCGCATGCGTTCGCTTTCCCGCGCCACCGCCTCGCCCCGGCCGGTCACGGCGGTGGCCGACCGCAAGGTGGCGAAGGCCACGGCCAGGCCCATCGCCAGCAACGTCGTCGCCAGCAGGACCTCCATCAGCGTGAACCCTTGCTGCGCGCGCCCGTTCACAGCGACGGCTCCACGGCGCCGGGCGGAACGAGCCTGAGGGTTTCCCAGTGCAGGCGCTGCTCCGGCCTTTCCCCCCACCGCACGTCCAGCGTCAGTTGCAGGAGGTCCGGTGCCATCGGATCGGACGGTGCGACAGGCGCCGCCAGCGGGTCGGAGAACGGTTCGATCCGCATCTCCCAGCGATAGCGCCCGCGTTCGAAGTCGCCTTCCAGCAGGCCCGGCGACAGGACTTCGCCCACGCCGGTCTGCGCCAACAGCGACTGCGCGTGCAATGTGGCCCGGCTGGCGTCGCCGGCGCCGCGCACCTGACGGGTCGCATTCGACATCGCGCCCAGCAACAAGGTCAGGGCCATCGCCAGCAACGCGAAAGCCACCAGCACTTCGAGCAGGGTGAAACCGTCCTGGCGGTGGATGCCGCGACGCTTCACGACTTCGGCCCCGCATCGGCTTTCATCACCCTCACCTCGCCGGTCAGCCAGGCGATATCGACCTGCCAGGCCGCTCCGCGCGTCTCCAGGAGAACGCGGCCTCCGGTGGAAGCGCCGTCCTCGAAAAACCGGACAGCGCCCGTGCGGTCGTCCGGCTGCGCTTCGCGCGCGCCGACGAAATGGATGGACAACGCCTCGGGAATACGGCCGGTACGCCCATTGGGCGCCTGCCAGCGATGCGCCTGCGGATCGATTTCGAACTGTTGCGGCTGGCCGGTGGCGATGGCCTGCGTACGGGTATAGCGCAGCTGCGCGGCGATCTCCTTCGCGCTGGCGCGCAGCTTGATGCCGTCCGCGCCGCCCGCGAACACCGCCACGGCAAGCAGGCTCGCAAGCGCGATCAGGGCGGCCACCAGCAGGATTTCGAGCAGCGAGAATCCGCGCGCAAGCGCCATCGGACCGGACATGCCGCAACGGTTGCGCATCATGGCTGCGTGCTACTCGTACTTGATGTCGGCGTCGTAACTGGTGCCGCCGGGTTTTCCGTCGGCGCCGAGACTGAGCAGATCGAACGCGCCGCCGGTACCCGGCACGCGGTACTCGATCGGCCTCCCCCAGGGGTCGTTGAATTCGGACGGTTTCGCGTACGGCCCCAGCCAGCCCGATACGCCGGCCGGCTGCGTCGCCAGATCCTCCAGGCGGGAAGGCAGGCGACCGGTATCCAGATGGTAGTTGTCGATCTTGCCCGCCAGGGTCTGGACCTGCGATTGCGCCAGGCTGGCCCGGCCCCGGTCCGCGCCCCCCAGCACCCGGCTTCCCACCACGGTCAGCACCAGGCCGACGAGCACGATCACGATGATGATCTCCAGCAGGCTCATGCCGGTCTGCAGCGATGGCGAAGGGGGACGGATTCTTTGACGTGGCTTGTTCATTGCGTTTTCTTCCCGTTGTTCAGCCGATGGCCCCGGTCAGGTCGTACAGGGGAACCAGGACCGCGATGATGACGATGCCGACCAGCGCGGCCAGCACCAGTGTGATCGCCGGAACCAGCGCGGCCAGCATGCGGTCCAGCGCTTGCGCGGTTTCCTGCTCGAAGGTGTCGGCGGTCTTCAGCAGCATCGCGTTCAGCGCTCCCGATTCCTCGCCCACCTGGATCATCTGCAGGGCCAGCGGCGGGAAGCGCTTGCGCTTGCCCAGGGACGCCGCCAGGCCATGGCCGTTCTTGACGTCTTCGGCCGCACTTTCGACATCGGATGCCAGCGCCATGTTCCCGAGCACGTTGCGGGAAATTCCCAGCGCCGCCAGCAAGGGCACGCCGTTCTCCAACAGGGTCCCCAGCGTCCGCGCCATCCGCGCGGTTTCCAGCCGGGCGACCAGCGGCCCGAAGAAACGGCGGCGCAGCAGCCATTCGTCGAAACGGGCCCGGAATGCCGGGTCGCGCCTTTTGCGCTCCAGCCACCACAGCGCAAGCGCCGGCGCCGCGACGAGCGCGAACCACCAGTCGCCGACGAAATGCCCCAACGCCAGCACCACCCGGGTGAACCACGGCAGCGCAACCTCCAGGCTTTCGTACATCTGCGAAAACTGCGGCACCACGTAGCCCAGCAGGAACATCAGCGAGAAACCAACCACGACCAGCAATATGGCCGGGTACACCAGCGCGTTGACCACCCGTCCTTTCAGCGTGCGGCTCCGCTCCATGTAATCCGCAAGCCGCTGCAGCGCGCCCTGCAGATTGCCGCCGGCCTCGCCCGCGCGCACCATGTTGACGTACAGCCGGGAAAATACGCCGTGCTGGCGCTCCAGCGCCGCCGACAGCGGCATGCCCTCCCTGACCGCCTCGCGGATGTCGGCGATGACCGCCCTGGCAGCTTCGTCCTCGGGCAGCGCCTGCAGGATCGACAACGTCCGGTCCAGCGGCTGGCCCGCGCCCAGCAGCGTCGCCATCTGCTGGGTGAAATGCACCAGTTGCGCGCCCGCGAACGGTTTCGGCTTGAACAGCGTGCGCCAGGCCGGCCCTCCGCCGGCCTCCGACGCCAGCCTGATCTCGACCGGGAGATACCCCTGCTCCTGCAGTTTCGACACGATCTCGGCATCGCCGGCCGCCTCGATCTGGCCGTCGAGCATTTCGCCGCGCACGTTCAGTGCCTTGTAACGGTAAAGAGACATCAGCGATGCGGATGCGCGACGGAAACGAAGAGCCCGTCCTGTCGTGACCGGAGGTTCCCGTGCATGCGGATGGACCGGCACTGTTTCACGCTTCCTCCGCCACCCGCAGGACTTCCTCGATGGTGGTGATGCCGGCCAGCGCCTTGGCGATGCCGTCCTCGTACATGGTGCGCATGCCATGCTGGCGCGCCAGGCTTTCCAGTTCGCCCATGCCGGCATGGCGCATCACCGCGCGGCGCAGTTCGTCGTTCATCACCAGCAGTTCCATGATGGTGGTGCGCCCCAGGTATCCGGTCGGCGAAAGCGCCGAAGGACGTGGCCGGTAAAGGTGGATATCGCCTTGTGGCTGGATACGGCGCAAGCCGAATTTCTCGATTTCCTCCGGGGAAGCCGGGTATTTCTCGGCATGCGCGGGCTCTAGCCGCCGCACCAGGCGCTGCGCCAGGATGCCGTTGACCGTCGAGGTCAGCAGGTAGTCCTCCACGCCCATGTCCAGCAAGCGGGTGATCCCGCCGGCGGCATTGTTGGTGTGCAGGGTGGACAGCACCAGGTGGCCGGTCAGCGCGGACTGGATGGCGATGCGCGCCGTTTCCAGATCGCGCATTTCGCCGATCATGATGATGTCCGGATCCTGGCGGACGATGCTGCGCAGGGCATTGGCGAAGTCCAGGCCGATCTGCGGCTTGGCCTGGATCTGGTTGATGCCTTCGATCTGGTACTCGACCGGATCTTCCACCGTGATGATCTTCACGTCCGCCGTGTTGAGCTTGCTCAGCGCGGTGTACAGCGTCGTGGTCTTGCCCGAGCCGGTGGGACCGGTGACCAGCAGGATGCCATGCGGCTGTTCCAGCACCTTCCGGAACCGCGCGAACAATTCATCGTCGAACCCGAGCTGGCGGAAATCGAACACCACCGTCCCACGATCCAGCAGCCGCATCACCACGCTTTCGCCATGCGCCGTGGGCACCGTGCTGACGCGCAGATCAAGTTCCTTTCCCTGCACCCGCACCATGATCCGGCCGTCCTGCGGCAGGCGCCGCTCGGCGATGTTGAGCTTGGCCATGATCTTGATGCGGCTGATGATCGCCGCGGCCAGGTTGGAAGGCGGGCTGTCGCCCTCTTCCAGCACGCCATCAATCCGGTAGCGGACCTTCAGCCTGTTCTCGAACGGTTCGATGTGGATGTCCGAGGCGCGCAATTCCACCGCGCGCTGGATGACCAGATTGACCAGGCGGATGACCGGCGCTTCCGAAGCGAGATCGCGCAGGTGCTCCACGTCGTCCGGATCGCCGCCGCTTCCGCTGTCGACGTCTTCCACGATGGCGCCCATCGCACTGCGGCCCTGGCCATGCCATCGCTCGATCAGTTCATCGACTTCCGAACGCAGGCCCACGCAGGCGCGCACCGCACAACCCGTCGCCAGCCTCACCGCCTCGATCGCGTAGCCATCGTGCGGATCGGCCATCCAGAGATTCAGTTGGCCGCCGCTCTCTCCCAGCAGGCAGACATGATGCTGCCTGAGGAAACGCGGCGACAGCGGACGCGCGTCCGGCAACAGTTCCGGCGGCAGTGGCGGAACCTGTTTCAGGCCGACCAGACGCAATCCCAATACCTCGGCGCAGGCCTCGGCATGATCGCGCTCGGACACCAGGCCAAGCCGCGCCAGCAGGGCCAGCAGATCGCCTCCGGTTTCGCCCTGCAACCGGCGCGCACGCGCAAGATCGGCCTCTTTCAGTTTCCCTTTCCCGAGCAGCACTCCGACGATGCGCTCGCAAGCTTCATCGGCTTGAGGCACCGCCTGCTGCATATCGCTGAAAACCACTGCGCCCACACAGCACTCCATGAAGGTCGGAAGGACACTTTACCAGCGATCCGGACGGCGCTCGGCCTCCTCCGTATCCTGCAAACAGGAACCCCGGCCGGGGCCGGGGTTCCTGTGTTTCCCGGGACGGCCGCCGATTACTGGCGCGCCACCAGGGTCACGCCGCTGTACGCCTGCGTGCCCACCAGCTTGATGTAGTAGGTGCCGGCCTGCGGAGAGGTGATGCGCACCGTTTCGTTGTTGCCGGGACGCTCGGACTTGAACTGGTGGCTGGCAGCCGAAGGCTCCTGCTCGAAGCTCACGTAGACGGAAACGTTGCCGGTACCGCCCAGGGTCAGGATGCTCAGCACCTGGCCGGCCTGCGCCTCGAAGCTGAACAGCGTCTCGCTGCCGGAGCCACCGGACAGGCCGGTGACGTCCACCTTGTTGACCAACACGATCGCCTCGGGTCCGGCGGGTTCGCACTCCTCCACCTCGGGATCGCACGGCCCTTCCACTGCCCTTGTCACCGCCGCGTCGGCATCCAGGATGCCGGCACCGAGGGGATAGTCCGGTGCTCCCGCCGGGAACGAGCGCGCGGTCTCCTTCAGGATGGCCTTGACCTCGGCCGGGGTCAGCTTGGTTTCTGCCGCGCCCTGCATCAGCGCCACCACGCCGGCCACGTGCGGCGAAGCCATCGAGGTGCCCAACGACCAGCCATATCCAGGATCGCCCGGTGCTGTTTCACCTTCGTTCCACGTGGACAACACCTGGTCTTCCCACCAGTCCCAGCCGCTGCCATACGGCGCGGAGATGTCCACGCGTACGCCATGGTTGGAGCCGGAGCCGGCGGTGGTCGCACCGGTACTCGGGCGGACGCCGCCGCGCAGGCCGGTCGGACCGTTGCCTCCGACCACGATGATGTCGTCCGAGCAGTTGCCCATGGTGTAGCCCACACCACCGGCACTGGTGACGTCAGCGCTGGAGTTGCCGGCCGCGACCACCACGGTGATACCCGCCTGGTGCACGGCGCTCAGCGCATCCTTGTACACGTTCGGACAGGTAGCGGGGCTGCGGCTACCCAGGCTCATGTTGATGACGTCCACCTCAACCCCGACATTCGGGATGCCGCTGACCGTACCGCCGGCCGTCCACACCAGCGCATCTACGATGTCGGCGGTGCTGCCACCGCATCTGCCCAGCACGCGTACCGGCAGGATGGCCGCCTTCGGCGCCACGCCGGCCACACCGATTTCATTGTCGGTCAACGCTGCGACCGTACCGGATACGTGGGTACCGTGCCAACTGCTGGGGGCGCCGTCACACCAATCGCCGGTATCGTAACCGCCCGGACCGCGCACGTTGCCGGTATGGCTGACGAAATCGTAGCCGAAGTCGAACAGGGTGTTGCCGCTCAGGTCAGGATGCTCGGTCACGCCGGTGTCCAGCACCGCCACCACAACACCATCGCCATCGGCCTTGTCCCACGCGCCCGGCATGTTGATGCCGCCCAGGTTGGCAAGGCCAGTCAATGTCTCCTGTCCTTCAGGGCTGTGCAGGTGCCACATGTCTTCGTAGAAGGGGTCATTCGGCTCGAAAAAAGGGACCATCCACACGGAACGCTCCACATATTCCACGTTCGGGTCGGCGGCGATCTGGCGCATCAGCGCCTCGGCCTCGGCCCTGTCCAGGTCGCGCGAGGTGGTGAACACGTCCGCACCCACCGCCAGACGGCGCTGATGGGTCGCGACCACCTTGCTGCCGGGGGCCACGCCAACACCGCGCAGCCCCATGGGCGCCGGAGCAGCGGGAAACGCCGTGGTGGTGGCGTTCTGGATGGACAGCGCCGCCTTGCTCTGGCTGGCGCGCTGCGTGCTGCCATCCTTGTACTTGACGATGAATTCGTTGTAGGGGCCGTCGCCGTTCAGCGTACCCAGGTTGATACGGTTGTACTCGAGCGGACCGGCGGCGAATGCCGCTGGAGCGCCGATCGCCGTCGCGATCGCAATGGACAGGGTGCACATCAGGTTCTTGCGGTTGAACGACATACGAACTCTCCTTCGATTGAACAGGTCTGCCCGTGACCGGGCGGGATTGATGGAGCGATATCAGATTCCTGACGTCCCGGCCCGAAGGGCCGGGACGTCCAACACTTACCAACCGAAGCCGGCGCCCACGCCCACCGACTTCTCGTCGCCGCTGAACGAGCCGCCGATGGTCACGGTCGCCCGCTCGCTGATGGCCCGCTGGTAACCCACTGAAAGCGCGGTCTCTCCTCCCTGGAAACCAACACCCACGCCAACCCGGTTCTGGGTGTGCACGCCGGCAGCGCTGACCGCCATGTTGACCATCGCGGCGTTCATCGCGCCCTGGCGATCGATGCGGCGATCGGTCTGCTGGAAGCGCTCGAAAACATCGTTGCGCAGCGAAGTCAGGTTGTCGTCCCAGGCCGCGAAACGGGCATCCGTGTACGCCTTGGATGCCGTCAAGGTTTCCGTGGCCACCGTATCGGTGTACGTCTTGGCTTCTTCGATGCCGGCATTCAACTGCCCCACGTTTGCCGCATCCGTGTCTGCCGTGCCGGCCGCCACATTGGACAAGCGGGTGCCATCATCGCCGGCAAAGGTGACGCTGCCCTTGGTGTCGTCGTCGTAGCGGATCGACTTGGCCACCTCGGTTTCCACCGTATCCACCCGGCCGCCAAGATCGGCGACCTCGGTTTCCACCCCGCCCACGCGAGTGTCCAGCTCGGCCACATCTCCCTCGACGGTTGTCACACGGCCATCCAGTTCGGCCACGCCGCCCTCGATGGTGGTCACGCGGCCGTCCAGCTCGGCCACGTCGCCCTCGACGGTTGTCACACGGCCATCCAGCTCGACCACGTTCCCCTCGATCGTGGTCACACGGCCATCCAGCTCGGCCACGCTCCCCTCGATCGTGGTCACACGGCCGTCCAGCTCGGCCACGTCGCCTTCGACGGTTGTCACACGGCCGTCCAGGTCGTCGATGGTCTGGTTGACGTCGGCGATCTGCTGGTCGGTGTAGTCGTTGGCCGAGGCCACGCCCGCATTCAACTGGTCCACGTTGACCGCATCGGTGCCGGCCGCGCCGGGGGCGACGCCGGTGATGGTGCGGTCGCCCACGTTCACCTCGCCGGAAGAATTGCTGGTTCCCACGAAAGCCGCGTCGTAATCACTCTGCGCGCCCACCGTGGTGGCCGAGCCCGCGCCCAGCGCCACGGAATTGGCATGGCTGGCAACGGCGCCATAGCCGAAGGCGATGCTCTGCGCGCCGCTGGCCGCGGCATTGGCGCCGATGGCGATCGCCGACACGCCGGTGGCGCCGTCGTTGGCAAAGTTGCCGTCGGAACTGTCATCGTCGTTGACGCTGAAGTAGTTGATGCCGCCCACTTCGATCGTGGTGATCGCATCTTCCAGCGCCTTCAACTGCGCCACGTTGACCGCATCGGTGTCCTCGGTACCCGCCGCCACGTTGGTGATCT
>CAZLSG010000061.1:0-15922 GCA_964562135.1 uncultured Pseudoxanthomonas sp.
GAAGACCTGCAGGGCGGCACCTTCACCATCACCAACGGCGGCACCTTCGGCTCGCTGTTCTCCACCCCCATCGTCAACCCGCCGCAGAGCGCCATCCTGGGCATGCACGCCATCAAGGAGCGCCCGATCGCCGAGAACGGCCAGGTGGTGATCGCGCCGATGATGTACATCGCGCTGTCCTACGACCACCGCATCATCGACGGCAAGGACGCGGTGCTCTTCCTCGTGGACATCAAGAACCAGCTGGAAAACCCGAACCGGATGCTGTTCGACCTGTAAGAGCAGCGCTCGCCGTACCGATTCGCACTTAAACCAAGGAAACACACGCTCATGTCCGAGAACTTCGACGTCGTCGTCATCGGTGCCGGTCCCGCCGGTTACCACGCCGCCATCCGTGCCGCGCAATTGGGCATGAAGGTCGCCTGCATCGACGCCGCGCTGGGCAAGGACGGCAAGCCGGCCCTTGGCGGCACCTGCCTGCGCGTGGGCTGCATCCCGTCCAAGGCATTGCTCGATTCCTCGCGCCAGTACTGGAACATGGGGCACCTGTTCGGCGAGCACGGCATCAGCTTCAAGGACGCGAAGATCGATGTCGCGGCGATGGTCGGCCGCAAGGACAAGATCGTGAAACAGTTCACCGGCGGCATCGCCGCGCTGTTCAAGGCCAACAAGATCACCCCGTATTACGGCTTCGGACAGTTGCAACCGGGCAACGTGGTCAAGGTCAAGCAGCACGACGGCAGCCAAGTCGAGCTCAAGGGTACCAACGTCATCCTCGCCGCCGGCTCCGACTCCATCGAGTTGCCGTTCGCGAAGTTCGACAACGAATACATCGTGGACAATGTCGGCGCATTGGATTTCACCGAAGTGCCTAAGCGCCTGGCGGTGATCGGCGCCGGCGTGATCGGCCTGGAACTGGGCAGCGTGTGGAAGCGCCTGGGCGCCGAGGTCGTGATCCTCGAAGCCCTGCCCGACTTCCTCGCCGTCGCCGACGCCGAGGTGGGAAGGACCGCCGCCAAGGAATTCAAGAAGCAGGGCCTGGACATTCGCCTCAATGCCAAGGTCAGCAAAACTGAAATCACCGGCAAGGGCAAGAACAAGGAAGTCGTCGTCACCTACACCGACAAGGACGGCGAGAAGACGATCACGGTCGACAAGCTGCTGGTCGCCGTGGGCCGCCGCCCCGCGAGCAAGGGCCTGCTGGCCGAAGGCACCGGGGTGAAGCTCAACGAGCGCGGCCAGGTCGAAGTGGACGAACATTGCCACACCGGCGTGGACGGCGTCTGGGCCATCGGCGACTGCGTGCGGGGCCCGATGCTGGCGCACAAGGGCTTCGAAGAAGGCATCGCGGTGGCGGAACTGATTGCCGGCCTGCCGGGCCACGTCAACTTCGACACCATCCCGTGGGTGATCTACACCGAACCGGAAATCGCCTGGGTCGGCAAGACCGAACAGCAGCTCAAGGCCGAGGGCGTACCCTACAAGACCGGCAGTTTCCCGTTCGCGGCGGTTGGCCGAGCCGTGGCGATGGCCGAACCGGCCGGCTTCGCGAAGGTGATCGCGCACGCCGAAACCGACCTCGTGCTGGGCCTGCACCTGGTCGGCGTGGGCGTGTCCGAACTGGTGCACGAAGGCGTGCTGGCGATGGAGTTCAAGGGCTCCGCCGACGACCTCGCCCGCATCTGCCACGCGCACCCCACGCTGTCCGAAGCCATCCATGACGCCGCGATGGCGGTGGACAAGCGCGCGATCCACAAGGCCAATTGATCCTGCCGTAGGAGCGGCTCTTGGCCGCGATGCTTTTCTTCGTTCGGTGCCAGAAAAGCAATCGCGGCCAAGAGCCGCTCCTACGGAACCGTCATCCACATGAAATCCATCTGCGTCTATTGCGGCTCCAACGCCGGCAGCAAACCCCTCTACGCGGAACGGGCGGCGGTGCTGGGAGATCGCATCGCCAAGGAGGGCCTGCGCCTGGTATACGGCGGCGGCAACGTCGGCCTGATGGGCATCGTGGCCGACGCCGTGCTGGAGGCCGGTGGCGAAGTAACCGGCGTGATTCCGAAACAACTCATGGAATGGGAAGTCGGCCATCGCGGCGTCACCCATCTGGAAGTCGTCGGCTCCATGCACGAGCGCAAGTCGCGCATGTTCGACCTGTCCGACGCCTTCGTCGCCCTGCCCGGCGGCTTCGGCACCATGGAAGAGATCTTCGAGATGCTCACATGGCGCCAGTTGGGAATCGGCAACAAACCCTGCGCCTTCCTCGACATGGACGGCTTCTACGCGCCGCTGATCGGCATGATCGACCGCATGGTGGAAGAGCGCTTCCTGCACCCCGACCAACGCCACGACCTCTGGTACGGCGACGACATCGACGCAATGCTGGCATGGATGAAGGATTACACGCCGGCGCACGCGGAAAAGTGGATCGACGAAAAACGACGCAAAGCACTGCGTTGACCTCCCGGCGCCTGGCTACGCGCCCGACATCACGACACGTTGGCGACCACTCAGCCTGGACCCACCAGAACGCATTGAGAAACCGCCGTGGATCCAGCAGGAGCAGCCATGCCGGTGTGCGAAAATCCGACGTTCCTTCCCCATGTTCTTGCAGGGTTCGCGCATGGCCATCCCCGCCACATTCAATGCCTTCCGCATCCACAACGATGACGCCGGCTACCGCAGCGGCATCGAAACGCTTTCACTGGAAGACCTCAATCCCGGCGAAGTCGTCGTCAAGACCGCCTACTCTTCGGTCAACTACAAGGATGCGCTGGCCGGTACCGGCGAAGGGAAGATCCTGCGCCGTTTCCCGCTGGTCGGCGGCATCGACGTGGCCGGCCACGTGGCGGCTTCCAGCGACCCCGCCTTCAAGGAAGGCGACACCGTGCTGGTCACCGGCTGCGGGCTCAGCGAAACCCGCGATGGCGGTTATTCGGAATACGCCCGCGTCGAAGCGAAATGGGCCATTCCCCTGCCCGCCGGCCTTTCCTTGCGCGAAAGCATGGTTTTGGGCACCGCCGGCTTCACCGCCGCGCTGGCGCTGTACCGCATGCGCGAAAACCGGCAGGCGCCGGCATTGGGGCCGCTGGCCGTCACCGGTGCCACGGGAGGAGTGGGCTCACTGGCGGTGGACATCTTCAGCCAGGCGGGCTTCGAGGTGCACGCCATCAGCGGCAAGCCTGAACACGCTGGTTACCTGAAATCCATCGGCGCCGCCGAGGTGCTGGGTCGTGATGCGCTGGCCACCACCCGGCCCATGGAATCGGCCCGCTTCGGCGGCGCGCTGGACAACGTCGGCGGCTCCATGCTGGCCAGCCTGCTGGCGCAGACCACGCCCTATGGCAACGTCGCCAGCGCCGGGCTCGCGGCATCGGTGGATCTTCCGGCCACGGTGATGCCCTTCATCATCCGCGGGGTCTCGTTGCTGGGCGTGGCGTCGGCGGGCACTGCGCGGGACATCCGTGAAGCGGTCTGGCAACATCTGGCCAGCGACTGGAAACCCCGGCACCTGGACACCATCTGTACCCACGAGACCACGCTCGAAGGACTGCCCGGGGTATTCCGGAAGATGCTCTCCGGGCAATCGCTGGGCCGGACCTTGGTCCGGATCGCCTGAATGCGAACGCCGTCACGCCGCCAGCCGTTTATCGCGCCGCAACTGGCACTACAATCGTCGTGGGGAAACCAGGGGGACGCCGAATGGCCCGGATTCTGATTGTTGACGATTCACCTTCCCAACTGCTGGGCATCCAGCGGATCGTGGAAAAGCTGGGACACGAATGGCTCACCGCCGAGGATGGCGCGGCCGGCGTGGAGGTTGCCAAACGAGAATTGCCCGACATGATCCTGATGGACGTGGTGATGCCCAACCTCAACGGTTTCCAGGCCACCCGGACCCTGAGCCGGGATGCGTCCACGCGTAACATTCCGGTGGTGCTGGTCACCACCAAGGACCAGGATACCGACCGCATGTGGGGCATGCGCCAGGGCGCCAAGGCCTACCTGACCAAGCCGTTCTCGGAAGACGAACTGGCAGGCGTCATCGAGCATCTGCTCAACGAAGCGCAGTCACCGCCCCAGGATTGATCAAGGCGATTTTTCGTCGAAGGCCGCCGCCAGGTTGCGGTAAGCCTCTCGCTGCCGTTCGGACTCCGCGCGTGGCGCGGTGATTTCCAGCTCGACCAGTTGATCGCCTGCCGGCGAACCCGGCAGGCCGCGCCCGCGCAAACGGAGCCGGCGGCCTGCTTCCGAGCCCGCGGGGATTTTCAATTCCACCGGCCCGCCCAGCGTGGGCACGCTCAACGATGCGCCCAGCGCCGCCTGCCATGGCGCCACCGCCAGCACATGCAGGATATTGCGCCCATCCACCTCGAATTGCGGATGCGCGGCGTATTCGATCTCCAGCAACAGGTTGCCGCCGCCACTGCCCTGGCCCGCCAGCCGGATCACCTGCCCCGGCCTGACGCCCCCGGGGATGCGCACGTCCAGTTGGCGACCGCCGACGTTCAGGCGCACGCTGCCGCCTTCGTAGGCCGTGTGCAAGGGAACGGCAAGCCTGGCCCGGGTGTCGCGTGGCGCACGGGAAGCCGACTGGAACTGCGGCCCCTCGCTTCCGCGCCGCGCGCGCTGGCCGAACAGCCCTTCGAAGAAATCGCTGAAGCCACCGCCATTGCCACCGAAGACCTCCTCGAAATCGAAATCCTGGCCCCCACCCCTGCCGAAGTCCGGCGGGGGCCGGAACTCCTCGCCGGGCCGGTAGCCCTGCGCGCGCAACTGGTCGTAGGCGACGCGCTTCTGCGGATCGCGCAAGGCCTCGTAGGCCTCGTTGACGGCCTTGAACTGTTCCTCGGCATCCGCTTCCTTGCTGACGTCCGGATGGTATTTCCGCGCAAGGCGGCGATAGGCCGTCTTGATTTCGGCCTCGCCAGCGCCCGGTTCGACGCCGAGGATGGAGTAGTAGTCCTTGAATTGCATGCTGTGGGGTCCGGATGGGAATCAGGAGCGCCTGCGACACGGGAAAGGCAAGGCCCGCGACATCACGACGCCACGTGCAGATTCTAGCTTCATTGCCAATCGGCGCCTGCCTTGCCCGCGCCATGCATCCGACAGGCTAGACTGCCATCCACCCCCCACTTATCCGGAGCACCCCATGACCATCCAGACCGGCGACCGCATTCCCGAAGTGGTGCTCAAGCGCATCCGCGAAGGCGTCGAAACCGTGGATACCGGCACCTTGTTCGAAGGACGCAAGGTGCTGCTGTTCGCCGTGCCCGGTGCGTTCACGCCCACCTGCTCGGAAAAGCACCTGCCCAGCTACGTGGAGCATTTCGATGAATTCCGCCACCGGGGCATCGAGGTGTACTGCGTGTCGGTCAACGATCCGTTCGTGATGCTGGCATGGGGCAAGTCCCAGAACATCCCCGATGGCCTGCAGATGCTGGCCGATGGCAACGCGGACCTGGTCCGCGCGCTCGGCCTGGAAATGGACGCCAGCGCCTACGGCATGGGCCTGCGTGCGCGCCGTTTCGCCCTGTACGTGGAAAACGAAGTGGTGAAGAACGTGTTCGTGGAAGCGCCGGGTGAGTACAAGGTATCCGGGGCCGAATACGTGCTGGAACACCTGGGCTGAAGCCGCTTTACCCCGGGAACGCCCGCGCCAGCCACGCCGGCACGGGCAGGGACTTGCTGCGCAGGAACACCGGATTGAACAACTTGCCCTGATAGCGCGTGCCGGCATCGGCCAGCACGGTCACGATGGTGTGCCCCGGCCCCAGCGCACGTGCAAGGCGGATGGCACCGGCCACGTTGACGCCGCTGGAACCCCCCACGTTCAAGCCTTCCTCCGCCATCAGCGCATGCACCAGCGGCACGGATTCATGGTCCGGGATGGACCAGGCCAGGTCGATGGGGGCATCGCGGAAGTTGGCGGTGACGCGGCTGGAACCGATGCCTTCGCTGATCGAATTGCCTTCGGCCTTCAGTTCACCGGTGTTGACGTAGCTGGCCAATGCCGAACCTGCCGGATCGGCCAGTGCAATCCTGACCGACGGCTTGCGCGCTTTCAGCGCACGTCCCACGCCGGCCAGCGTGCCGGCCGTGCCTGTGGCGCAGACGAAACCATCGACCCGCCCTTCGGTCTGCTCCCATATTTCAGGGCCCGTGGTGGCCTGGTGGAAATCGCGATTGGCGGTGTTGTCGAACTGGTTGGCGAACCAGGCGCTGCCGGGCTCGCGCGCATTCATTTCCTCGCACAGGCGACGGGCGATGTGCGCGTAATGATTGGGATCGGCATACGGGACCGCCGGCACCAGCCTCACCTCGGCACCGGTGACGCGCAGCGCATCGATCTTCTCCTGGCTCTGCGTCTCCGGCATGCTGATCACGGTGCGATAACCGCGACTGGCACCCAGCAGGGCCAGGCCTATGCCGGTATTGCCCGCAGTACCTTCCACGATGGTGCCGCCCGGCATCAACACACCGCCGGCTTCCGCATCCAGCAACAGCCCCAGCGCGGTGCGATCCTTGACGGAGCCACCGGGATTGAGGAATTCGGCCTTGCCCAGGATCTCGCAGCCGGTCATGTCCGAAGCGCGGCGCAGGCGCAACAACGGCGTCGCGCCAATGGCAGAGGCAAGGTCTTCTTTGATGTTCACGATATGGCTTCCATTGTGCGGCCACGACTCCCCCGGCAGCACCGCGCCAGCGTGAGGCACACGATAAAGCACTCGCGGTCCGTGGACACACTGCCCGCCGATGCCTCGCGACAACATGCCCGCACTCTCTCAGTGCAACACCCGGAAACGCACCTGCGTCCAGGCGCCGCTGTCGGCCAGCGCCGTCAACGTGTGCTCGCCCGGTTTTCCGTAATCGTGCCGGAATACCTGCGCACCCCGCGTTTCGGCCAGCCAGCGCCCATCCAGCAGCCACTGCACGCGCGCCTCTGTTCCCAGCGCGCGTACCTGCAGGCTCAGTCCGCGCTCGCTGCCGGGTGCAATGGCCAGGGTGGCGCCTTCGGTGATGCCTTCTATCCGCAACGATTCGACGGCATCACGGCCATCCGGCACGCAGTCCGGCGACAACGGCGGTAAACGCGCCGCCTGGCGGGCGCTGGCCGAAAGCCAGGGCGACAACAAGGCTGGCCAGCGTGCGATTTCCATCTCCCGTGCCTGATGCGAATGCTTGCATTCAGCCGACAGCCGCAACCCTGTTCGGACATCCACCCGGAAACGTTCGCGTCCCGCGCTCCACAGCCGCGCATCGCGTTCGGCAAACGTGGGCGGCACCATGCCCTCCACCGTCCACGCATCCAGCCGACGGCGGCACAGGTCCGGTCCATCCGGGTCCGGCGCCACGCCCAGCGGCCAGCATATTGCCGTTTCCGCGACGTTCGCAGGCGGCGGCGCGGGCATGGCATCGCCGCGCTCATGCGGCAGGCTGTCGATGACCTCGAACATCAACGGCAACGCCGTCACCGCGCCGTATTGGCCGGGTAGTGGCGTGCCATCCGGCCGGCCCACCCAGACGCCCACCGTGTAGCGGCGCGTGCCGCCAATGGCCCAGGCATCGCGGAAGCCGTAGCTGGTGCCGGTCTTCCACGCCACTCGCGGCCGCGCACCGGTATCGAACGCAGCGCTGCCGTAACCCGGCCGCGGATTGGATTCCAGCATGTCGCGCACGATCCATGCCGCCGCCGGCGACAACAGATACCGATCTTCGCCTGGATCCTCGCCGGTGTACCGGACCTTCCCGGCCTGCCCGCCACGGTTGAACGCGGCGAACGCGCCCACCAGGTCCTCCAGCTTCGCGCCGGTGCCGCCCAGGATCAGCGCCAGATTGGGGCGCGCGCCGCGCGGATACCTCAGCACGATGCCGGCATTGGCCAGCCGCGCGGAAAAACGCTCCGGCCCCACCCGGTCCAGCAGATCCACCGCCGGCACGTTGAGCGACAACTGCAACGCCTGGGTGGCGCTGACCGGACCGTTGAAGGCCGCATCGAAATTGCCCGGCCGGTAGCGGCCGAAACTCTGCGGCGCATCGACCAGCAGGCTCTGCGAATGGATCAGGCCGTCGTCCAGCGCCAGCCCGTACAGGAACGGCTTCAACGTGGAACCCGGCGAACGCCACGCGCGCACCATGTCCACGTGCCCCAGCCTGCGCTCGTCGCCGAACGCCAGCGAACCGACATAGGCGCGCGCTTCCATCGTGGCGTTGTCCACCACCAGCAGCGCCGCCGAAGTGCGCGGCGGCAATTGCGAGAAATAGGCGGCGACACGTTCCTCCAACATGCGCTGGAGATGCGGGTCCAGAGTGGACTCGATGCGCGCCCGCGCGGGATGCTGCCGGCGCAGGCGTTCGGCCAGCAGCGCCGCCTGCATCGGTGATTGCAACGAACGCGCCACCACCGGCTCGACGAGTGCGTCCTCGACTTCCCCTGCCGTCCACGCCCCGAGCGCCGCCATGCGGCCCAGCACCTTGTCGCGGGCTGCGCGTGCGGCGTCCGGATGACGGTCCGGACGCAAGCGGCTGGGCGCCTGCGGCAACACCGCCAGCAAGGCGGCCTCGGCATGCGACAACTCGGCTGCCGACTTGCCCAGGTAAGCCCAACTCGCCGCCTCCACGCCCTCGATGGTGCCGCCGAACGGCGCCCGCTCCAGGTACAGGGCCAGAATTTCGTCCTTGGACAGATGCGCTTCCAGTTGCAGCGCGCGCAGCATCTGCTTCAGCTTGCCCCACGGCGTGCGCGAATGCGGATCGAGTATCCGCGCCACCTGCATGGTCAGCGTGGAACCGCCGGACACGATCCTCCCCTGCCGCAGCCATTGCCCGCCCGCGCGCAGCATGGCCCAGGGATTGATGCCAGGGTGCCCATGGAACCACCGATCCTCGTAATTCAGCAGTGCCTGCAAATAAAGCGGCGAAACCTGCTGCGGCGTTGCCGGATACCGCCACACGCCCTCGGCGTCGGCGAAGGCCCGCAACGGCGTGCCATCACGCGCCACCACCAGCGTGCTGGTATCGCGTTGGCTCGGCAGCGGTGGCGGAAAGGCGAAATCCAGCACAAGCAGGGCCAGCAACGCCGCCGCCGTACCCCAGCGCAGGCAGAAAAATAGTCGATGCGGCTTCTGCTTTGGCATGTGCTGTCGCTGTTGAGAGGCCCCTTAGGCACGGCGGGTGGAGCGGGAGAAACCCCGAAGGGGCGGCGCACAGGGATGTGCGCCGTTTTCGGAGCCGCTGGATGCGGCTTCCGAAAATCCCCGCTCCGCCTGCGAACCCGCGCACAGCGCGGGCGTGCCGCCGGGGGGTGCTTTCTTTTGGTTACTTTTCTTTGCACAAGCAAAGAAAAGTGACTCGCGCACCAGCGCGAAACGCACTGGTTGTTACGGCTGCACCACCGTCACCGTCTCCGGCAACGACCGCCCCACCCCGCGGATATCCGGACGATACATGTCCTCCACCATCGGCGGTGGCACCCGATAAGTGCCCGGCGTGACCGCACGGACCAGATAGAAGAGCTTGGCCGTACTGCCCCGGTCCAGCTTCATCGCGGCCACGTAGCGATCATCACGGAACTCCTCGTGCTTCACGTCGGCGGCGCGCCCGCGCTCGCTGATATCGATGCCGTCCACCACCACGTCGGCCCACTGTTTGGCATCGCCCAGATTGAAGTTCTCGATCTCCAGACCGGCCGGCAACAGATCCGTCAGCAAGGCATCGGGCATGTTGACATTCGGCGTGATCGACACGCGCACGATCAGCGCATCGCCTTCCTTCAGCGCCCCGCCCGCCCATTCCTTGCCGTCGGTCGTGTAGTAGCGGCGTTCGATGCCGATCTGGCGGTTGTCCGGCGCGGGCGCGGTGCGCGGGATGCCGGCCACTTCCAGCGTAGCGTACAGCGGCGGCTCGCCTTCCGGCTCGAAACGCACGCCCTTGGCCAAGGCATCATGTTCGAAGCCGCGTGCGAACAACTTGATAGGCGCCACCTCCTCAACCGCGCCGCCTGCACTCCAGCGGCCGGATATGCGTTTGGACTGGTCCGCCATCAGCGCCTTGCCAAGACGCGCCAGCGCCACCTGCTCCTGCGTGCTCAGCCACAGCCAGCGCGCGTTGCGGCGGGTATCCAGTTCGTGCCCCAAGGAAACCGCGCGTCGGTCGTATTCGGGCTTGGCCAGCTTGTTCTCACGGGTCAACGCGATCATCAGCGCATCGTCGCGCAAGCGGGTGCCGTAGTCGCCCAGGTAATACGGGCGCTCGCCTTCCTTCGCAAAACCTTCGGCAATCGCCTTGCCGCCCCGGTTGCCGTCGCCCTGCAACGACAATGCGATACCCAGATGCACCAGCGGCAGGCCGGTCAGCGTCTTGTCGCGCTGATTGTCGTACAGCGCGCGCAGCGTCCCCAGCGGCGCCCGGTTGACCCGCGCCAGCGCGTAGCCGGCATGGGCCTGGTAGGCAAAGCGCAGATGGTCGCGATGGTTCTGGCCATAGAATTGCGCGCCACCGGACAACAGATCCTCGTTCAGGCGGGTGAGCGATTTCTGCAGCATCGCTTCAGGCACCGCGAAACCGCCCTCGCGCGCGTCCAGCAGGAATTCCACGATGTACGGCGTCAGGCCCGGATTCACGTAGCCATCGTTGCCCCACATGGAGAAATGCCCATTGGACACCTGCATCGAAGCCAGCCGTCCGAACGCACCTTCCATGCGCTCGCGGCGCTTCTGCGCGTCCAGTCCGGGCACGCCCAGCATGCCGGCGGTCGCTTCATCCAGCATCAACGCGGCGAAGCCCTTGCTGGTGGTCTGTTCGGCGCAGCCGTACGGATAGTCCAGCGCCCCCTGCAAGGCACTGGCAAACGGAATCGGCGGCAAGGCGCTGACCGTCATCCGCGCATTCACCGATTCCGGCATCAGCCCCTGCGCGAAGCCCGCATCCATCGTCACCGGCCCGACGCTGTCCAGTACCTGCGTCTGCGAGCGCAATACCGAAGGCCAGGCGGCACGCACCGGCAGGTCGTACCTGCGGTCCACGCGGTAATCGGTGCCGTTGCCGTCCACACGCACGCGGACCTTCGCGGTGGTGTGTCCCTCTTCCGCACGCAACGGGAAACTCAACGTGGCCTTGCCGTCCGGCTCCAGCCTGATGCTGCGCGTGGCCTCGGCGATAGACAGCGGCCCCTCGCCCTCCACCCTCACGCGGAACTCGCCCGGCTTGCCGGTGAAGTTCTGCACGTCCAGGGTCAGGGTACTGCGGTCGCCCGGCGCCAGCACGCGCGGCAGGCTGGCCTCGGCCACCACCGGGGCGCGCACCAGCACTTCGCGGTCGCGCTTGCCGTAGCGCTGGTCCGAATACGCCAGCGCCGACACCCGCAAGGTACCATTGAAGTCCGGCACGTCCAGCCGCACGCGTGCATTGCCCTTGGCATCCAGTTCCACCGGGCCGGAGAACAGGTCCACCGTCTGTACCCGCGCGGTGGGCCGCCGCGCCTGCGGCAACGCGGCCAGCGCCATGTCACCACCGAAACGGAGGCGCGCACTGCCGCCTTCGAAGCTTTCGATCACCCGTCCATAGATGTCGTAGGCATCCACGCCCAGCCTGCGCTGGGCGAAGAAATGCGCATTGGCGTCCGGCACCGGGAAACGGGTGATGTTGAGGATGCCCACGTCCACCGCGGAAACGGTGACGTGCGCGGTTTCGCCGGCCAGTTCCGGCACGCTGACCGTGACCGGCAGGCTCTGCTCCGGACGCATCTGTTCCGGCATCGAAAGTCCCACCGCCACCCGGCGATCCTTGCGGTCCATCGCCACGTGCGCCACGCCCACCGCGCGCGCCGGAGTGATCCGGCTGGGCACCGAGCCGCCGCGGAACACCAGCGCGGTGACGTAGACGTCATGCCGCTCCCAATCCTCGGTGACCGGGATGGAGAAGGTGCTGCCCGGCTTCGCATCGATGGCCTGCACGTACAGCATGCGGTCGCTTTCGACCATCAGCAGGCCCTTGCCGGGATGCGGCGGCGTCACCGTGACCTGCAACGTGTCGCCGGCACGGTAGGCGGTCTTGTCCAACGCCAGCTTGACCTTGTCGGGGCGCGCGTCCAGGCCGCGGTTCTGGTCGTCCCAGCTCCAGCCGGCGCGGAACGGATAGCGCATGGTCAGGCCGGTGCCGGGGTCGAACACGTCCAGCCGGTACTCGCCCCACTGCAGCGGATAGTCGATGCGCACCGCACCGGTGCCGGCATCGACCGTCTTCGTCTCCAGGTTCTCGAAACGACGGGTAAAGGCGTAATCCCAGCCGGTTTCCTCGTCGTGCCGCCAGTGGTAGTCGCGATGCTCGCGCACCAGAGTGGCCTTCAAGCCACTGGCCGGTTGCGGCTTGCCCGCGGCATCCACGCGGACCAGTTCGAAGCCGGCGTTGGCATTGGCGTCGGCACCTTCCTTGTCGTCGAACAGGGGACGCACGCCCACCAACGCATCGGCGGGCCACATCACCCGCTTGAGGGTGCGGTTGACGGTGCGCCCGCCGGTTTCGTACACACTGCCTGACACGATGGCGGCCACCGGCGTGACCGGCTTGACCTCGGCGGGCAGCGGCAGATCCTCGCCGTGGCGTCCCTGCGCATCCAGCATGGCGTCGATGACGTCGTTGGCCTCGCGCGGCAGGTCCACGGTGGCGTCGCCGAAGAAATAGCCGGGGAACTGTTCCAGCGGGTGCCGCTCCACCGCCACCGCCAACCGGGCGGTGAAACGGTTGCCGGCTGCCGGCGCACCGTAGAGGTAGGCGGCCGTGGCTTCCAGCTTCAGCGGTTCGCCGGGCTTGAGGATGGCCTGCGGACTGTCCAGGTCCAGCTTCATCCGTTCCGGCAGGAATTCCTCGATGCGCAGGGTCATGCCCTGCACCGCATCCTTGCTGTCCGGTTCGGTGCGGAATTCCACCTGCCAGCGTCCGGTCGGCGCTTCCTGCGGGATGGCCTGCTCGAAGGCCAGATAGCCCTGCGCATCCGGTTCCAGCCGGCTTTCGCGGAAGATCTTGCCATCCGGCTGCTTCAGGCGCAGGAACACCGGCTGCGCCTTCACGGGACGGCCATCGTAATCGCGCAGCAGCGCCGACAGGCGCACGGTTTCGCCGGGACGGTAGAGGTCGCGGCCCGACCAGGCAAACACATCGAACCAGGCCTGCTCGCGCCCGGACACGGCGAATTCGGACAGGTCCAGCGCCGGCTGGTTGAATGGCAGCATCGTCACGTCACGCCCGCGCTGGGCAACCAGCACGTGGCCGGCGTCCAGCGTGTACTTGAGCAGGGCGTTGCCGTTGCCGTCGGTCTTGCCGGTCAGTACAGGCTCGCCACGGGCATCCAGGATGCGCAACTCCACGCCGCCCGACGCCTCGCCGCTGCGCAACGACGCGGTGTGCACGAAAAGCTGGTCGCGGTAGGCGCGCGCGTGCAGGCCGATGTCGCTGACAGTGAAGAAAGCGGTTTCGTATTCGCCAGAATACTTGCCGGTGCGCCGCATGATGGCGAAATAGAGGCCCGGCTCCTGCAGTTCCCTGATGTCCTGGACCGGCAGGTAGGTCAGGTTGCGCTCATTGGGTTTTCCGCCCAGCAGGAAACGGTTGAGATAGACCGGCTCGGCCAGTTTCGACAGCGGCGTGTTGTCGCCCCAGTCGGCATCCAGGTCCCAGCTTCCGCGACGGCCGCCGCGCTGGTACTCGGAAAAGAATTTCGGCAGCGATTTCGGCGTGACGCGGAGGAACTCCACGTCCACCTCGTCCACGTTGATCGACACCACCGGCAGGCCGCGGCTCTCGCGCGCCGGCAGCACGCTGCCCTGCGAGGCGAAGCCGACCGCCGGATCGAGCTGGCCGGTATGTACCCTCTGCCTGATTTCGCTGCCCAGGCGACTGCCATCGGCGGCCAGCAGATCCGGGCTGATCCTGACCTCGTAGTCGCGCGCCGCTTCCACCGAAGGAAAGCGCAGGACGCTGCCCTTGCCGTCCAGCACCCAACTGCCGTTGATATTCTCGCCATTGGCGCCAGTCACCGCCAGCAAGCCGTCGAAATCCTGCGAAGCCACCAATGGACGGCTGAACTCCAGCGCCAGCGCCAGATTGCCGTCATGCTGGTCCGGCCAGGCGCTGGCCAGCCCGAAACCTTCCACCGTCCCGCGCTGTGCCTGCACCGCCTCGCCACTGAGCGCGGGCAACTGTCCGCTTGCATTGGGCTTGCAGCCGGACAGCACTGCCAATGCCGACAGGCAAACAAAAAAGGCGCGCATCCCGTGGACACGCACCTTGGCGATGGACGATACCGATTTCATGGACATGCTCCTTGCGCGGTTCTGGCGCAAGTATAGAACGCACGAACGAGGCAACGGGGTTCCAACACCCGGTCCCGGGAGGCTGCATGGTTTCCCGCAGTCAGGAAAGAACGAAGGCCTCCGTTGTGCGGAGGCCTTCGGGTAGGGATACAGCCGTGCGTCGCCGCCGGCCGGCCGCGGGTCAGGCCAGCGGCCTGTCCTCGATACCGACTTCCCCGGCTTCGTCCGCGGCATCGGGCTCATCGTCCAGCGATGCATCCAGGCGCTCCACCGCCTGCAGCGTTTCATCGGCAGCCAACTTCATCAGGGTCACGCCCTGGGTATTGCGCCCGACCTGCGAGATTTCCGCGGCACGGGTGCGCACCAGGGTGCCGCCATCGGAAATCAGAAGCACTTCGTGATGGTCGGACAACTGGATGGCGCCCACCAGCTTGCCGTTGCGCTCGCTGGTCTTGATGGCCAGCACGCCCTGGGTGCCGCGGCCTTTCTTCGGATACTCCTCCAATGGCGTGCGCTTGCCGTAGCCGCGTTCGCTGGCGGTCAGGACGTCGCCTTCGCCGTCGACCACGATCAGGCTGACCACCTGCTCGCCCTCGGCCAGGCGGATGCCGCGCACGCCGGTGGCCGTGCGGCCCATCGAACGCACCGAAGCCTCGTCGAAACGCACCGCCTTGCCGTTGCTGGCGAACAGCATCACGTCATGCGAACCGTCGGTCAGTTCGGCATTGACCAGCGCATCGCCCTCGTCCAGGTTGATGGCGATCTTGCCGCGCGCCAGCCGGAACGCGAACTCGGTGAGCGGTGTCTTCTTGACCGTGCCGTTGCGGGTGGCGAAGAACACGTACTTGTCTTCCGCATACTCGCGCACCGGCACCACCGCCTGCACCCGCTCGCCCGGCTCCAGCGGAATCCAGTTGATGATGGGGCGCCCGCGCGCATTGGAACCGGCCTCGGGCAACTGGTAGACCGGCAGCCAGAACACCTTGCCGTTGCTGGTGAAGGTGAGCAGCGTGTCGTGGGTGTTGACCAGCCACAACTGGTCGATGAAATCCTCTTCCTTGGTCGCCGCCGCGCTGCGCCCGCGGCCGCCACGGCGCTGGGCGCGGTAGGCGCTGGCCGGCTGGCGCTTGGCATAGCCGGCATGCGACAGGGTGACCACCACGTCTTCCGGCGCGATCAGGTCGAGGATGTCCAGGTCCTCCTCGCTCTGGCGGATCTCGCTGCGGCGCGCATCGCCGAACCCGGCCTTCATGTTCTGCAGTTCCTCGCGGATCACCTGCAGCAGCACGTCCGGGTTCTCCAGGATGCGGATCAGGCCGGCGATGGCATCCAGCAGCTGCTTGTATTCCTCGGTGAGCTTTTCCTGCTCCAGCCCGGTCAGGCGGTGCAGTCGCATCTCCAGGATCTGGGTGGCCTGCGCCTCGGTGAGCTGGTAGCGGCCATCCAGGAAGCCCACGTCCAGCGGCATGTCCTCCGGGCGCGAAGCCTCCGCGCCGGCAGCGGCCAGCAAGCTGCCCACCAGGCCCGGCTCCCAGGTCTTGGCCAGCATGCGCTCCCTGGCTTCCTGCGGATTGGCCGACGTCTTGATCAGTTCGATCATTTCGTCGATGTTG
>CAZLSG010000062.1:0-15893 GCA_964562135.1 uncultured Pseudoxanthomonas sp.
TGCTTCGGCCATGGCACCGCCACCTTCATGATCCTGGGCGAGGTCTGCACCCGGCGCTGCTCGTTCTGCGACGTGGCCCACGGCCGTCCCAAGCCGCCGGACCCCGGTGAGCCGCTCAGCCTGGCCAGCACCGTGGCCGACATGGGGCTGAAATACGTGGTGGTCACCAGCGTGGACCGCGACGACCTGCGCGACGGCGGCGCGCAGCATTTCGTGGACTGCATCGCCGCCATCCGCGAGCACTCGCCCGCCACGCGGATCGAGATACTGACCCCGGACTTCCGTGGCAAGGGCCGCATGGACCGTGCGCTGGACATCCTGGCGGCCAACCCGCCGGACGTGTTCAACCACAACATCGAGACCGTGCCGGACCTGTACCCCAACGTCCGTCCGGGCGCCGACTACCAGTGGTCGCTGACCCTGCTGCAGCGGTTCAAGGCGCAGCACCCGCGCCTGCCCACCAAGTCCGGGATCATGCTGGGCCTGGGCGAGACCATGGAGCAGGTGAAGGCCACCCTGCGCGACCTGCGCGCGCACGACGTGGACATGGTGACCATCGGCCAGTACCTGCAGCCCACCGCCCACCACCACCCGGTGATGCGTTACTGGACCCCGGAAGAGTTCAAGGAGCTCGAGGTGTACGGCGGCGAGCTGGGCTTCAGCCATGTCGCCTCCGGGCCGCTGGTGCGTTCGTCCTACCATGCCGACGTGCAGGCCAGGCAGGCGGGCGTTGCCGGCTGAGCATCGCGCCTTGCGTGGCGGGTTTTCTCACGGGCCGGTTGCGCTTTCCTGAACGCAACGGGCCGTTCCGTTGCCATGGGGATGACAACGCCGGCAACTTTCGGCACTGTCTGCCTGTCAGTAGACGCTCCAGCCTTCCCCACCGGCCCCGTTGGCCATGAGTGACTCCATGAGATCCAGAACTTCCGTTTTCCTGCTGGCCCTGGCGTTGACCGCGCCGGCTGCCTGGCTGGCGCGTGCCGACTCCCCGCGCGATGCGTTGCCTGCCGCGTCCACCGTCGACCAGGCCGGCGCGTCCCGGCTGGTCTACGGGCTGCTGTCCGACAGCCGTTACGCCTACCGTCCCAAGCCGCTGGACGAGGCGCTGGCCGGGGACGTGTTCGACCGCTACCTCAAGGCGCTGGATGGTGGCCGGCAGTTCTTCACCGCCGCCGACATCGCCGGGTTCGAACCCTACAAGGCGCAGGTGGCCAGCGCATTGCGCAGCGGCGACCTGACGCTGGCCAACGACATCTTCGCCGTCTACCGGCAGCGCGTGGACGAGCGCGTGGCCTACGCCCGCGGCCTGCTCAAGAAGGAATTCGATTTCAGCGGCGACGAGCGTTGGCACTACGACCGCAAGGAAGCGCCCTGGGCCGCGGACGCGCAGGAACTGGACAGCCTCTGGCGCAAGTCGGTCATGAACGACTGGCTGCGGCTGAAGCTGGCCGGCAAGCAGCCGGACGAGATCCGCGCCACGCTGGACAAGCGCTATGCCAACCTCAAGCGCAGCATCGGCGAGCTGAAGAACGAGGATGTCTTCCAGACCTTCCTCAATGCCTATACCAGCGCGATCGATCCGCACACCGACTACTTCACCCCCAAGTCCACGCAGAACTTCAACCAGGCCATGTCGTTGTCGCTGGAAGGCATCGGCGCGGTGCTGCAGCGGCAGGACGAACTGGTGGTGATCCGCGAGATCGTGGCCGGCGGCCCGGCGGCGCTGAACGGCGAGCTCAATCCGGGCGACCGCATCGTGGCGGTCGGGCAGGGCAAGTCCGGCCCGATGACCGATGTGATCGGCTGGCGCATCGACGATGTGGTGGCGCTGATCCGCGGCAAGAAGGACACCCAGGTGCGGCTGGAATACATCCCGGCCGAAGCCGGCATCGATGGCGAGCACGCGCTGGTCACCCTGACCCGGCAGAAGGTCAAGCTGGAGGAACAGGCGGCCAAGTCCGAAACCATCGCCATCCCGGCCGCCGACGGCGAAGCCGAGCGGCGCATCGGCGTGATCAAGCTGCCGACGTTCTACCAGGACTTCGAAGGCCGCCGCCGCAATCCGGACGACTACACCTCGGCCACGCGCGACATCGCCAAACTGCTGGCGCAGTTCAGGGCCGACGGCCTGGACGGCGTGGTGCTGGACCTGCGCAACAACGGCGGCGGCTCGCTGGACGAGGCGATCGAACTGACCGGCCTGTTCATCGATTCCGGCCCGGTGGTGCAGGTGCGCGAATCGGGCGGGCGCGTGGTGGTGCACAACGACCGCAAGCAGGGCGTGGCCTGGGACGGTCCGCTGGCGGTGCTGGTCAACCGCGGCTCGGCCTCGGCTTCGGAAATCTTCGCCGGGGCCATCCAGGACTACGGGCGCGGGCTGGTGATCGGCGAGACCACGTTCGGCAAGGGCACGGTGCAGAACCTGCTGGATCTGGACCGCTGGCCGAGCAAGGAGAAGGCGCGGTTCGGTTCGGTCAAGATGACCATCGCGCAGTTCTTCCGTGTGGCCGGGGGCAGCACCCAGCACAAGGGCGTGGTCCCGGACATCGCCTTCCCGACCAGCGTGGACGCCAGCGAGTACGGCGAAAGCACCTACGACAACGCGCTGCCGTGGACCCGCATCGCGGCGGTCCCGCATACCCGTTACGGCGATTTCAGCGCCCTGTTGCCGCGTTTGCAGGCGCGGCACGCCGCGCGCGTGGCCAACGACAAGGAATACCAGTGGTGGGCCGAGGACGTGGCCCAGTTCCGCGCCGAGTCCAGCAAGAAATACGTGTCCCTCAACGAGGCCGAGCGCCGTGCCGAACGCGAGCAGCAGGAAGGCAAGCGCAAGCAGCGGCAGGAGGAGCGCAAGGCGCTGGGGCTGACCCTGGATCCGTTGGCCGACGATGCCGCCGACGACGGACTGGGCGCTTCCGAGCGCGACATCGTCAAGGATGCGGCCCGCGAGAAACTGGCCGAGAAGCGTCCGGACCCGCTGTTGCGCGAATCGGCGGCCATCCTGTCCGATGCCATCGAGGTGCTGACCCAGGACGACACCCTCGCGGTGCAGGTGTTGCCCGAGGCCCGGGCGCCCGGCAGCTGGACCCACTGAGCCGCGTTCGCGGGCATGCCGGGCCATGGGCACGGCTTTCATGATGACGGGCGCCGGGTGCGCCCGTCATCGTTTCCGCGTCCTGTGGTTTTGTCCATGGCGAAACTGGAACACGGTGTTGCGACATGCCGGGTGCCTTGCCATATCGCGCCTGTGCGGACTGGCCTAGAATCCGCTTCCCGGTTCCCTCCCCATCCCCGATGAATTCCCCGCTTCCCGCTGCGGCGCCCGCGCGCGGCAGTCTGGCCGTTTTTGCCGCCCTGGCGATCGTCTACATCGTCTGGGGGTCGACTTACCTCGCGATCCGTTTCGCGCTGGAAGGCGGCTATCCGCCGTTGACCATGGTGTCCGGGGTGCGCTTCGTGCTGGCCGGCGGATTGATGTACGCGGTGCTGCGCTGGCGTGGCGTGGCGGCGCCGACCCGGGCGCAGTGGAAACACCTGGCGGTGATGGGGGCGATGCTGCTGTTGCTGGGCAACGGCATGGTGGTGCTGGCCGAACAAAGCGTGTCCTCGGGCCTGGCCGCGGTGGCGGTGGCGTCGGTGCCGCTGTGGATGGGTTTGTTCGCGGCCATGCGCGGCCAGCATCCCCTTCGCGTGGAGTGGGTGGGCATCGCCATCGGTTTCATCGGCGTGGTCTGGCTCAATGCCGGCAGCAGCCTGACCGCCAATCCCGCCGGGCTGGTGCTGTTGCTGATTGCGCCGGTCGCCTGGGCTTACGGGTCGGTGTGGTCGCGCGGGCGCGACCTGCCGCCGCCGTTCATGGCGGCGGCGGGGCAGATGCTGTGTGGCGGCGTGATGCTGGTCGTGGCGGGCCTGCTGCGCGGCGAGGGTTTCCAGGCCGCGCCCACGTGGCAGGGCAGCATGGCGCTGGCCTATCTGGCCGTATTCGGTTCAGTGGTCGCCTTCAGCGCCTACGTATGGTTGTTGCACAACGTGCGCCCGGTACTCGTGGCCAGTTATGCCTACGTCAACCCGATCATCGCGGTGGCGCTGGGCGCATGGCTGGCGAACGAGCAGTTCACATCCAGCGATCTGGGCGCGATGGCGGCGATCCTGGCAGGCGTGGTGATCATCAGCGTGGCGCGGATGGTGCGCCGATGAGCCCTGACATCATCGACCGCAAGGGACTGACGATCACCGCGCTGACCTTCGTGATCTGGGGCGTGGTGCCGTTGTACTGGTACCTGCTCAAGACGGTGCCGTCCCTGCACATCATCGCGCACCGGATCGTGTGGAGCGCGGTATTGGTGGTGGGCTGGCTGCTGCTCAAGGACGGGCTGGGCTGGTTGTGGCGCATCCGCGCGCAACCGCGCGCCCTGGCGGTGCTGGGCCTGACCAGCGTGCTGATCGCCTTCAACTGGGGCCTGTACATCTGGGCGGTGAACGCCGGACATGTAGTGGAAACCAGCCTGGGCTATTTCATCAATCCGTTGATCAACGTGGTGCTGGGCGTGCTGGTGCTGAAGGAAAGGCTGCGCGCGCCGCAATGGATGGCGGTGGCATTCGCCGCGCTGGGCGTGGCGTGGCTGACCTGGCAGTCGGGCGCGCCGCCATGGATTGCGCTGGGGCTCGCGCTGTCGTTCGGCCTGTACGGGCTGTTGCGCAAGATCGTCTCGGTGGATCCGGTTGCCGGGCTGGGGGTGGAGAGCCTGTACCTGTTCCTGCCGGCGTTGGCTTACGTGGTCTGGGGCGAGGCCGGCCATGGGGGAGGTTTCCTCGATGGCTGGGGCTGGCAGCTCGATTTCCTGCTGGTGCTGGGTGGCGTGGTCACCGCGATACCGTTGATCGGCTTCGCCTACGGCGTGCGGCGGATTCCGCTGTCGGTGGTCGGGCTGCTGCAGTACATCGCGCCCACGCTGCAATTGCTGATCGGCGTGCTGGTGTTCAAGGAAGCCTTCGGCATGGAGCGCGCCATCGGCTTCGCGCTGATCTGGCTGGGTCTGATGGTGTTCGCCGGCGATGGTTTGCTGCGCTCGCGGCGCAGGCCGGCATTGCTGGCCGAAGCCGAGGGACTGGACCGGAACGGCTGAGCGTCAGGCGGGGACCAGCGGCGACGGGCATGCTTGCGGCGCATCGGCGTTCTGCCGCAGCCAGTCGGCCACGATGGATCCCGGCACATCCAGCCGCATGTGTTCGGCGTTAGAATCGTGCCCCCCTCTTTTCTTCCGGCATGTCCATGTCCTCTCCCGCACCCGGTCTCCGCGGCAGCATCGTCGCGCTCGTCACGCCCATGCACGAGGACGGCAGTGTCGACTACGGCGCGCTGCGCAAGCTGATCGACTGGCATGTCGCGGAAGGCACCGACTGCATCGGCGTGGTCGGCACCACCGGCGAGTCGCCCACGGTGGACGTGGAGGAACACTGCGAGATCATCCGCATCGCGGTCGAGCAGGCCGCCGGGCGGGTGCCGGTGATGGCCGGCTGCGGCGGCAATTCCACCGCCGAGGCGATCAACCTGGCGAAGTTCGCGCGCGACATCGGCGCCGACAGCCAGTTGCAGGTGGTGCCGTACTACAACAAGCCGGGACAGGAAGGGCAGTACCGCCACTTCAAGGCGATTGCCGAGGCCGCCGGCGACCTGCCCATCGTGCTGTACAACGTGCCGGGCCGTTCCGTGGCCGACATGCAGCACGACACCGTGCTGCGGCTGGCGCAGGTGCCGGGCATCGTCGGCATCAAGGAGGCCACCGGCAACCTCGAGCGCGCGCAATGGCTGATCCGCGAAGCGCCGGAGGGTTTCGCCGTGTACTCGGGTGACGACGCCACCGCCGTCGCGCTGATGCTCTGCGGCGGCCACGGCAATGTCAGCGTCACCGCCAATGTCGCGCCGAAGCTGATGCATGAACTGTGCGTGGCGGCGTTGGCCGGCGACGTGGCGCGCGCGATGGCCATCCAGATGCGCCTGTTGCCGGTGCACAAGCGCCTGTTCATCGAGGCCAACCCGATCCCGGTGAAGTGGGCGATGCAGCGCCTGGGCCTCTGCGGCGGCACCCTGCGCCTGCCGATGACCGGACTGGAGCCGGCCCACCAGCCGCCGGTGGAAGCGGCACTGCGCGAGGCGGGATTGCTGTAGCGGTTGTTTCCTGCGCAGGCGCGGGCGGTATGGAGCCTGGGCCTCCCCGCGGGACGAGAGAAGTCGTTCCGGGTGCGCCGCCCATAAAGCAAGAAAAACCCTGTTGCATGCGCCCGCACCGAGGTGCGGGCGCATGCTTCGTGCGTCAAGCCGACCGCAGCGCGTCGGTGACCGGCAGGCTCGCCGCGCGCAGTGCCGGGAACAGGCCACCGATGAAGCCGATCGCCAGCGCCCATTTCAATCCTTCCCACAGCAGTGCAGGGGATACTTTGAACTCGAAGCTCATGCTGGCGACGCCGGTGAACGTGGAAGCGGTGTAGCCGTTGAAGATCAGCCAGGCGATGAGGCCGCCGAGCAGGCCGCCCAGCAGCGCCAGCAGCATCGTTTCCAGCATCACCGCCACCACCACCGGCATGCCACGGAACCCGATGGCGCGCAGCGTCGCGATCTCCCGTGCCCGCGAGGCCACGCTGGCGAACATCGTGTTCAGCGCCCCGAAGATCGCGCCGATCGCCATGATCGAGCCGACCACGATGCCGATCCATCGCAGGACCTTGCCCAGGCCTTCCGACTGTTTGCTGAAGTAGTCCAGCGTGGTGTCGGCCTCCACCTGCAGGCGCGGATCGGCGGCCAGCGTGGCCTTGAACGCGTTGAAGTCGCCGGGGTTGTTGAGCTTGGCGAACACCGAGGCGCGGCTGCTGCCGCGGCGGTACGCGCTGGCGACGATCTCGGCGTCGGCCCACATCTCCGATTCCATTGCGTCGCCGGATTCGAACACGCCGACCACGGTCCAGACCTGGTTGCCCAGGCGGATTTCCTTGCCCGGATCGAGGCCGGCGAACTGACGCTGCGCGCCCTTGCCGACGACCAGTTCGCGCCGGCCGGTCTCGAACTTGCGGCCTTCCACCAGCTTGAGGTCGGGACGGACGGCCCAGGCCATGTCGCCCACGCCGCGCAGGGTGACGCTGCTGTCCTCGCCGCTGCGGCGGGGCACGTTGGCCGAGACCACCAGTTCCGCCGATGCCAGTGGCCGGCCTTCGGCATCCCGCGCGATTTCCGGTGCGCGCTCGATCGCGGCGATGGCATCGCGCGACATCACCGACATCAGTTCCGCCGACGAGCCGCCACGCAGCACGATGGCGGTGTCCTCGCTGCCGCTGTTGTTGATGGTGTGCCGGTAGCCTTCGGCCATTGCCAGCAGCGCGACCAGCACGCCGACCACGCCGGCGATGCCGATGATCACCACCGACGATGCGCCGAGCCGTTGCGTGAGCGTGCTGACCCCGACCCGGGTCACCGATGCGGCCTGCCTGCCGCTGCGGGTGAACAGCATCCACAGCGCGAACAGCGCCGCGATGCCCAGCAATGCCTGCCAGGGCAACAGGATCCATGCCGCAAGGAACAAGACGAGCACCAGGAACAGGCCGGCGCCGCGCAGGAAGGATTTGACGAGTTTCATGTGGATTCTCCCTTAGCGTCCGGCCAGCGCATCGACAATGTTCAGCCGCATGGCGCGGACCGCGGGCAATGCGCCGACCAGGAGCCCGATGACGGCCATCAGCGCCAGGCCCAGCAGCCAGCTTTGCCACCCGACCGGCGGCAGGCTGACCGCGCCGCCGCTCAGCGTGCCCACGACCGGACCGATCACTGCCGCCAGGCCAAGGCCCAGCGCGCCGCCGATCAGCACCAGCAGCACCGATTCGGCCAGCACCATCGCCAGCACGCTGGTGCTGGTGAAGCCGATGGTCTTGAGCACCGCGAGCTCCGAGGTGCGCTCGCGCACCGCTTGCGCCATGGTGTTGCCGGTCAGCAGCAGCAGGGTGAAGAACACGGCCCCCATGATCGAGCCGACGATCAGCCCGATATCGGCCATCTGCTTGATCTGCGAGGCCATCGCCGCCTGCTCGTTCATGGTCTTGGTTTCGTGGGGCGAGTTCATCGACAGGGCGTCGATGGCCCTGGCCGCGGCGTCGCTGCGGTTCACGTCGGACACGCGGCTGACGTACCAGCCCACGTTGTCATCGACATAGGGCGTGGATTCTTCGAAGTACTTGTAGTGCATGAGGATCAACGCCTCGGTGAAGCCGGCCTGCTTCTTGTCCTTGGCCTCCAGCACGCCGACGATGTCGAACGACCAGTTCAGCGTGCCGTCGCTGTTGGGGAAGATCGTCGATTGCAGCGGGATCGTCTGCCCGACCTTCCAGTCGAAGCGATCCATCATCGCCTTGCCGACGAGGATGCCGGTGCGCGTGTGCTTCCACGCCTCGATCTGCGCCGGATCGACATGGATCTCGGGATAGAGCTCCAGGTAGTTGGGCGCCACCGCGAAGGTGAACAACTGGTTGCGCGGATTCTGGTAGGCGCCGCCGAACCAGTTGGCGTAGGTCACGGCCTGGATGTTGTCGATCTGCTTGATCCGGTTCTCCAGCGACAACGGCAGGGTCTCGACGATGGACAGCCGCGACGTGGTCTGCAGCCGTTGCGCGCCGTCGGCGTTCTGGCCGAGTTGAGCGAAAGTGGTGCGGATGCCGTCCAGCACGCCGAACAGCAGGAACGCGGCCATGATCGAGGCCAGCGTGAGGAAGGTGCGGGTCTTGCGCCGGAACAGCGCCGCCCAGATCAGGTGGAAGTATTTCATCGCATGCCTCCGGTAGCCGGGGTCAGGCCGCTTGCGCGGTCTGGCCGACCAGCGTGCCCTTGTCGAGGTGCAACGTGTGGGTGGCGTACTCGGCGGCCTTCGGGTCGTGGGTGACCATCACGATGGTCTTGCCGTGTTCGCGGTTGAGCGTCTGCAGCAGGCCCAGGATGTCCTCGGCCGACTGGCGGTCGAGGTCGCCGGTCGGCTCGTCGCAGATCAGCAGCGTCGGGTCGGAGACGATGGCGCGGGCGATGGCGACGCGCTGCTGCTGGCCGCCGGACAGCTCGGTCGGCTTGTGCGACTTGCGGTCGGCCAGGCCGACCAGGGTCAGCGCGATCTCGGCGTTGCGCTTGCGCTGCGCGCCGCCAAGGCTGGTCAGCAGCAGCGGCAGTTCAACGTTCTTCTGCGCGGTCAGTGCCGGCATCAGGTTGTAGAACTGGAACACGTAGCCCACGTGCTGGCTGCGCCAGTGAGAGAGCTTGCCGCCGCCGAGCTGGTCGATGCGCTGGCCGCCTACCTCGATCTGTCCCGAGGTGGGCGAATCCAAGCCGCCGATGAGGTTCAGCAGCGTGGTCTTGCCGGAGCCGGACGGTCCCATCAGCGCGACGAAATCGCCTGCCTCGATGTCCAGGTCGATGCCGTGCAGCACTTCGACCTTCTCGGGGCCGCGCTGGTAGGTCTTGATCAGGTTGCGGATCGATATCAGGGATGACATGGTTTGCCTCGTCGTGGATCTTGGGCCGGGAACGTCCCGGTGGCGCGCGTCCTGCGATGTGATTGTTCGCCGCGAGGGGGCTTCCGTCACGGCGGCGTTTCAGTCCCGGCCGGTGGAGACGGCCATGCCATCGGCGAGTCCGGCGGGTGGCGCAACGATCACGTTCTCGCCCGGCGCCAGCCCGGACACGACCTCGCGGTCGCTGCCCAGCATGCCGCCGGCCTGCACCTTGCGCCGCTCCGCGACGTTGTCGCTGCCGACCACGAACACCGCGTCGCCGCCATCGTGCCGGATGATGGCCGTCGCCGGCACGCGCACGCCCCGGCGCGGGGCGGCATCGGGTTCGGGCTCCTTCTCGAGGAAGCTCACGGTCACGCCCATGTCGGGCACGATCCGTGCGTCCTTTTCCTTCAGCGCCACGCGCACCTTGACCGTGGCCTTGCCGCGGTCGGCGGTGGGGATGATGGCGATGACTTCGGCCGGGATTTTCCAGTCGGGGTAGGAGTTGAGCGTCGCTTCCACCGGCATCTTCGGTTGCACGCGCCCGATATAGGCTTCGCCGACATCGACTTCCACTTCCAGCGAATCCATGTCGACGATGGTGCCGATGCCGGTGCGGGTGAAGCCGCCGCCGGCCGACAGCGGCGAGACGATCTCGCCCGGCTGCGCGGCCTTGGCGATCACCACGCCGGCGAATGGCGCGCGCACCACGGTGTGGTCCAGGTTGATGCCGCTGATGTGCAACTGGTCGGCGGCGACCTGGGCGTTGCGCTGCGCGGTGACCAGCTGCGCACGCAGCGAGTCGCGGGTGGCGACAGCCTGGTCGTACTGCGCGCGCGACACCAGTTGCTGCTGCACCAGCGGGGCCAGGCGCTTGGAGTTGGCTTCGGCTTCGTCCAGTTGCGCCCGCACGCTGTCCGCCTGGCTGCGCGCCGCGCCGACCTGGGAGGCGTACAACTGGCGCTGGGCGTCGGCGTCGATCGGATCCAGCGTGGCCATTACCTGGCCGGCTTCCACCCGCATGCCTTCTTCGATCATCACTTCCTTCACGCGGCCGGTGATCTGCGCCGAGATCGTGGCCATGCGCCGCGCGACCACGTAACCGGAGGCATCCAGCACCGAGGCGCGCGCGCTGCCCTGGCTCAGCGCTGTCGCTGTCGCGGTTTCGACCGCGACCGGCTTGTCGCGTCCCAGCACCGCCCAGGCAACCAGCGCCAGCAGGATCACGGCACCGCCCACGATCAGGGCCGTGCGCAGGCCGCGGCGCGGACCCGGCTCCGGCGGGGGCGCCTTGCGGTCGATGCGGAGTTCTTTCAGGAGGTCGGCATTGGTATTCATGGAGAACCCAGACGTGGCAAGGGTGCAAGTGTGACCGTTCCGGCTGTGCGCGGCCAAGTTGCCGGAAGTCACTTCGTGCATGCCGGGGTGCTTGTGAGCGGCCGACGGGACAGTGTAGGACGGGGGGCTGCCCGGATCAGGTGACGATTGTCACCCCGATCCGGTGACGGACAGGACTGCTGCGCCACCATCGGCCCCCCTAATCTGCGGACAACTTCAGCGGGGAGCCTTGCATGGACACATATCGCCTCGAAACGCTCGCACAATTGCAGGGCGTGCACAAGCGCTACGGCGATGCGGCTGCATTGGCCGGCCTGGACCTGAAGCTGGAAGCCGGGCGCGTGCTGGCGCTGCTGGGGCCCAACGGCGCCGGCAAGACCACCGCCGTGAGCGTGCTGCTGGGTTTGTGCGAAGCCGATGCCGGGCGGGTCAGTGTGTTCGGCGAGTCGCCGCGATCGTTGGCCGTGCGCCGCGGTATCGGCGTGATGCTGCAGAGCGCCGGATTGCCGGAGACGCTCCGTGTCGGCGAACTGCTGGAACTGGCGCGCAGCTATTACCCCGGTCCGCACGGCGTGGCTGACTGCATCGCGATGGCCGGGCTGGAGGGTCTCGTCGGCCGGCGCTACGGCAAGCTGTCCGGTGGGCAGCAGCGGCGCGTGCAGTTCGCCATGGCGCTGTGCGGTCGCCCGCGCGTGCTGTTCCTGGACGAGCCGACCACGGGGCTGGACATCGAAGCGCGGCAGCAGGTGTGGAAAGCGATCCGCGAACTGGCCGCGCAAGGCAGTGCGGTGCTGCTGACCACGCATTATCTGGAGGAAGCCGAAGCGCTGGCCGACCACGTGGCGGTGATGGAGCGCGGCCGCATCGTGGCCGAGGGCACCGTGCAGGAGATGCGTGCGCGGGTGGCGCGCCGCCGGATCCGTTGCGTTTCGGCGTTGCCGGCCAGCGATGTCGTCCGCTGGCCGCAGGTGCAGGACGCCACCCGCAATGGCGACCGGCTGGACATCGTGGCCGAAGCCGCCGAAGCGGTGGTGCGCCGTTTGCTCGAGGCCGATCCGGACCTGTCCGAACTGGAAGTGCGGCGCGCCGACCTGGCCGATGCCTTCCTCCATCTCACCACCGAATCCCGAAAGGAGGCCGCCTGATGAACGCCGTGGTCCATGCCCCGTCCGTGCCGCTGTGGCGGTGCTACCTGCTCGAGATCAAGTGCGAGTTCCTGCGCATGGCGCGCGAGCCGGCCTTCGTGCTGCCAACACTGTCGTTCCCGGCGCTCTTCTACCTGCTGTTCGGGGTGATGTTGTCCGGTGGCGGCGGAGCAGCCCATTACCTGCTGGCCACGTATGCCGTGTTCGGCGTGGCCTGCGCGGCGCTGTTCGGCTTCGGCGTGACAGTGGCGGCCGACCGCGAGCGCGGCTTCCTCAGGCTCAAGCGCGCCTTGCCGGTACCGCCTGGTGCGCTGCTGCTGGCGAAGATGGCGATGGCCATGCTGTTCGCCGGCCTGGTGCTGCTGATCCTGGGGCTGCTGGCGACCTTCGTGGCCGGTGTGGAACTGCGTCCGGCGCAATGGCTGGCCCTGCTGGCGGTCAGCCTGCTGGGCGCGCTGCCGTTCTGCGCGATCGGCCTCTACATCGGCTCGCTGGTCGGCAGCAACGCCGCGGTCGCGGTGGTGAACCTGATCTTCATGCCGATGGCGTTCCTGTCCGGCCTGTTCATTCCGATGTCGATGCTGCCGGCCGTCCTGGCCAAGCTGGCGCCGGCATGGCCCGCCTATCACCTGGGCCAGATGGCGCTGAAGGTGGTCGGGCACGACGCAGGTGGTGCCGCGTGGCTGCACGTCGCGGTGCTGGCCGCGGTCACGCTGGCCTTCTTCGCTTTGGCGCAACGTCGCCTGGCGGCGGCCGATTGAGTTTTCCATCCCATATCCAGCGGGGACATGAACATGAAACGCGGGCCTGAAATCGCCATCATCGCCGCGCTGGCCGCGGTCATTGCCGCCGCCGTTGCCCTGCAGGGCAACGGCGCTCCCCGGGCGGATACCTCCGTGCCGGACGACAGTTTCGCCATCCGCGGTGTGCGCGTGTTCGATGGCGACGCGGTGACCGAATCGGCCAACGTCGTGGTCCGCGGCGGCCGCATCGTGGCGGTCGGCGAGGGTGCGGATATCCCCGCCGACGTCCCGGGCATCGATGGCGCGGGCAAGACCCTGCTGCCGGGCCTGATCGATGCGCACGTGCATGCCTGGGGCGATGCGCAGCGCGACATGGCGCGGTTCGGCGTGACTTCGGCGCTGGACCTGCATGGCGTGTCCGGACGCTTGCCGGCGCTGCGCGAACAGCGGGAATCGCTGGCCAACGGCACCCAGGCCGACCTGTGGGCCGCGGGTTATGCGATCACCGCGTCAGGCGGCCACGGGACCCAATACGGATTCCCGGTGCCGGCCGTGGATGCCGGCACCGACATCGATGCCTTCATCGGCGAGCGCGTGGCCGAAGGCGCCGACTTCATCAAATTGATCATCGAGGACATGGGGAGCTACGGCGCGGCGCGGCGCATCCCGACGCTTTCGCCGGAGCAGGTCCGCCAGGTCGTGGCCGCCGCGCATGCGCGTGAGCGACGGGCAGTGGCGCACGTCTCCGCGTTGGCCGATGCGCGCGTTGCGATCGACGCGGGTGCGGATGGCCTGGTGCACGTGTTCTCCGATGCGGTTGCCGACGAGGCCTTCGTCGCGTCGATGGGCGAACGCAAGGCGTTCATCGTGCCGACGCTGGCGGTGATCGCTTCGACAGCCGGCAGCGACGAGGGCAAGACGCTCGCTTCCGATCCGAGCCTCCAGCCGCTGCTGACCGCCGAACAGGCCGGCACGCTGTCGTCCGGTTTCGGTGGCACCCATCCGGCGCGTTTGCAGCGCGCCATCGAAAGTGTCCGTCGCCTGCATGCCGCGGGCGTGGACATCCTCGCCGGCAGCGATGCGCCCAATCCCGGCACCGCGCACGGTGCCAGCCTGCACCATGAACTCGAATTGCTGGTGCGCGCGGGCTTGTCGCCGGCGCAGGCGCTGGCGGCGGCCACGTCGTTGCCGGCGAAACGTTTCGACCTGGCCGAGCGCGGCCACATCGCCCCCGGCATGCGCGCCGATCTGGTGCTGGTCGACGGCAACCCGCTGGATGACATCACCGCAACGCGTGCCATCGTGTCGGTGTGGAAGAACGGCCATCGCGTCCAGCGCGACGTGGATACCGGCGTGACTGAAGCGCAGGCCGTGTCCTCCGATACCCTGGTCAGCGATTTCGAGGGCGACGAGGTGACCGCGAGTTTCGGCAGCTGGCAACCGACCACCGACCAGATGGCGGGCGGTGCGTCCTTGGTCCAGCACGGTATCGTCGAAGGCGGGGCCGATGGTTCGCGCGGCGCGTTGCGCGTGGCCGGCGAGATAAAACCCGGCTTCGCCTTCCCGTGGTCGGGCGTGATGTTCTTCCCGGCGTCGCAGCCGATGCAGCCGGTCGACCTGTCGACGCGCAAGGAACTGGTGTTCCGGGTGCGCGGCGATGGCCGCAGCTACAACGCGATGCTGTTCTCCGGCCCGGCCGCGCAGGGCGTGCCCAGCATGCAGACCTTCATTGCCGGTCCCGGGTGGAGCGAAGTGCGCCTGTCGTTGTCCGCGTTCCCGGGTGGAGATGCGTCGCAGGTGCGCGGTATCGCCTTCACCGCGGGACAGCCCGCGGGCGCTTTCGAATTCTTCCTGGACTACGTGGAGCTTCGTTGAGATGGCACGCGACGTTGCCGGAGCCCGGTCCCATGGCATGATCGCGGCGGATATCCACGCATGGGGGCGGGCATGACGCTCAAGCGTTCCGGCTGGTTGGTGCCTGCGCCGGACTCGGTGGTCGCCAACAGCATCCGGTGCGGCAAGCCGGCCTGGGCCGATGGCATCCACGTGCTGTGGTCGGTATGGGTGTTCATCACCCCGATGTTCGCGCCGAATGGCTACACCATGTACTGGGTGCTGCTCACCCTGGTGTCGTATCCGCTGTTCCTGTTCATGTTCACGCGGGCGATGATCGGGCCTTCGCGGTACGTCAATCGCCACGCGCTGGGCCTGATCGCGATGAGCGTGCTGCTGTTGCCGTGGTATCCATCGGGCATGAGCTACTTCGTGTTCGGTTGCACCTTGTTGCGGCCGCGCCGCGCCAACACGCTCCCGCGCTACCTGGCGCTGCTGGTGTCGCTGGGCGTGGGATTCATGCTCTACGGCATGCTGCTGGGCTATCCGTGGCGGGCGATCGTGTGGATGCCGGTGGTCTCGGTGATCGTCGGGGTCGTCATCCATGTCGAGAACGCCAACCAGAGGAGGGACCATGCGATCAAGCTCTCCCACGAGGAGGTGCGGCGACTGGCCAGCAGCGCCGAGCGCGAGCGCATCGGCCGCGACCTGCACGATCTGCTCGGGCATACCCTGTCGCTGGTGGCGCTGAAGGCGGACCTGGCCGGCAAGCTGATCGAGCGCGACCCGGCCGCGGCCCGGCGCGAGATAGGCGAACTCAGTGGCGTGGCGCGCGAGGCGCTGTCGCAGGTGCGGCGGGCGGTCAGCGGCATCCGCGCCGCCGGCATCGCCGCCGAGCTGGCCTCGGCGAAACTGCTGCTGGAAACCGATGGCGTGGCCTTCAATTACAACCTCGACGATGCCGTTTCCAACGCGGTATTGCCGCCTGGCGTGGAAACCGTGCTGGCGCTGACCGTGCGCGAGGCGGTCACCAACATCCAGCGGCATGCGCAGGCCACGCAGGCGGACGTATCGTTCGCGGTGGAAGGCGGCGAAGCGGTACTGCGGATCAGCGACGATGGCCGCGGCGGCGCCATCGTGCCCGGCAACGGCCTGTCCGGCATGCGCGAGCGACTGGAGGCCGCCCATGGCCGTCTCCACGTCGATGCGGCGCGTGGCAAGGGCGTGCGGCTGGAGGCACGCCTGCCGCTGGCCGCCAACGACGATGTTGCCCACGATCTTCCCCTGTAGGAGCGGCCCTTGGCCGCGATGG
>CAZLSG010000063.1:0-15614 GCA_964562135.1 uncultured Pseudoxanthomonas sp.
GGCCAATGGTGAAGAACACCAGCCAGGGCAACAGCAGGGCAATCAGCAGGCGCATGGGAATCGATCCGTTCTAGGGTGGGGCATGGGGCGACGATGCACGGCGGCCTCACATGTCGTGCTTGTTCAGTTCGAAGCCGCGTTCCTTGTATTGCCTCCAGCGCTCGCGCAACGGTTCCCGCGCGGCCGGGTCGGCCGGCACGACTTCCAGCACGCGCTCGCATTGGCCGGCATGGGCCGCGTCGCGGAGGTTGATCACCAGTGCGCGGGCGGGGGCATCGAAGTCCGGCGTGGCGATCAGCACCGGGGTGAGGTCGTCTTCGTCATCGGTGCCGGCGATCTGGTGCGGGATGTAGGCATCGTCGTCGAACGCCCAAAGCAGTTCGTCCAGTTCCTCGGCCTGCGCCGCGTCGCGCGCCAGGATCAGCGTCCACTGGTTGGCGTCGTAGGCCTTGCGCGCCAGTTCGCAGACCAGCCGCAGCGGTTCCCCGAGGAACCGCGGCTTGGCGATCAGGTAGAAGTCGGCGCGGGGCACGCTCAGGCCGCGCGGTCCAGCAGCCACTGCGCCAGCAGGCCCACCGGGCGGCCGGTGGCCAGGCCGTTCTTGCCTTCGCCGTTGGAAACGCCGGCGATGTCCAGGTGCGCCCAGCGCTGGCCTTCGGCGAAGCGCGACAGGAAGCAGCCGGCGGTGATGGCGCCGGCCCAGCGGCCGCCGATGTTGTAGACGTCGGCGAAGCTGGATTCGATCTGGGTCTGGTATTCGTCCCACAGCGGCAGGCGCCAGGCGCGGTCGAAGACCTGCTCGCCAGCGGCCAGCAGCTCGCTGGACAGGTCATCGTGCTTGCTCATCAGGCCGGTGGCGTAGCGGCCCAGCGCCACGATGCAGGCGCCGGTCAGGGTGGCCACGTCGACCAGCGCCTGCGGCTCGAAGCGCTGCGCGTAGGTCAGCGCGTCGCACAGGATCAGGCGGCCCTCGGCGTCGGTGTTGCCGACCTCGATGGTCTTGCCGGACATGCTGGTGATCACGTCGGACGGGCGGTAGGCGTTGCCGTCGATGGCGTTCTCCACCGCCGGCACCACCACCACCAGGTTGGCGGGCAGCTTCATCTTCACTGCGGCCACGAAGGTGCCGATGACGCTGGCCGCGCCGCACATGTCGTACTTCATTTCCTCGATGCCGCCCTGGACTTTCAGGTTGACGCCGCCGGTATCGAAGGTGATGCCCTTGCCGACCAGCACGTAGGGCTTGGCGGCGGCATCGGTCGCGCCGTTCCATTTCAGCACGATCAGGCGCGGGCGGTTGGCCGAGCCGCGGGCGACGGCCAGCAGCGAACCCATGCCCAGGGTTTCCATCTGCTGTTCGTCCAGCACCTCGCATTCGGCGCCGTGGTCGGCGGCGAACTGCCGCGAGCGCTCGGCCAGGTAGGCCGGGTTGCAGATGTTGGGCGGCAGGTTGCCCAGTTCGCGGGTGAACTCGACGCCGGCGGCGATGGCGTCGCCCTGTGCCAGCGCGTTGGCATCCTTGCCGGCAATGGCCAGGTGCTTGAGGCCGGAGTCGTCGCTCTTCTTCTTGCCCAGCGTGGCGGTGTAACGGTAGGCGGCATGGTCGGCGGCAATGGCGGCCTGGCGGATGTTCCAGGCATCGTCGCGGCCCTTGACCTCCACTTCGGCCAGGGTGAGCAGGGCGCTGGCCACCGGCCCGCTCTTGAGCGCGCGGACCGCGTCGGCCACCGCCTTCAGGTACTGGGGCACGCCGAACTTGGCGGCTTCGCCCAGGCCGACCACCAGCACGCGGTGGGCTTTCACGCCTGCAAGGTCATGCAGGAGGGTGGTCTTGCCGGTCTTGCCGCTGATGTCGCCGCGTTCGAGCAGCGCCGCCAGCCGGCCTCCGCTGGCCGTGTCGATGGCCTGCGCGGCGGCGGTGAGGGTCTTGTCGGCGTAGGCGCCCACCACGACGCAGTCGAAGGCGGCCGTGGCCGGCGCATCCTGGTTCAGGGTCAATTGCAGGGACATTGAGCAGATTCCGGGTTCGGTTACGTACAATCGCAGGTCTTCGGTGGCGGACTGGCCGCGCTGACCGGCTGCGGAGATGCGGCCGGAATACCCACGAGCGAACCCGGGATTGTAAATCAAGCCGATGCCGAAGCTGGACCGTTACCTGTTCGGAGAATTCACCCAGAGCTTCCTGGCCACGATGATCGTGCTGCTGGTGGTCAGCCTGGGTGGCGTGCTGGTGGACGTGCTGGGGGAGGTGGCCGACGGCAAGTTGCCGGCCGGACTGCTGTTTTCCCAGCTTGGGCTGCAGTCCCTGAAGTACCTGCCGGTAGTGTTGCCGCTGGGCCTGATGCTGGGCTTGCTGCTGGCGATGGTGCGGCTGTACCGGGACTCGGAAATGCACGTGCTGACCGCCACCGGGGTGGGTCCGGTGCGGATGCTCAAGCCGCTGCTGATGCTGGTGCTGCCGGTGGTGGCGGTGATCGGCCTATGCTCGCTGTGGCTGGGCCCATGGGCGGACCGGGCCTCCGAGCGGATGATCCACGAGGCCAACCGCAGCCTGATCGTTGCCGGGCTGGAAGCCGGCAAGTTCACCATGATGCCCAACGGCGGGGTGATCTACGTGGGCGGCGTGACCGATGACGGTGCCGGATTGCAGCGCGTTTTCGTGCAGCGGCGGCAGGACGACCGGCAGGATGTGGTGACCGCGCGCACCGGCGACATGTTCTTCGAGGGCGAGCGCAAGCGGTATCTGCGCCTGGAGGAAGGTTTCCGGGTAGAGGGTCCGCTGGACGAGGGGCTGGATTTCCGCCTCATGCGCTTTGCCAGCAATGAGCTGGCCTTGCCCGACCGGGCCGATACCCGTCGTGACGATGATCCCGAATTGATGACCACCCGTGCACTGATCGGCGACCCGCGTCCCGAAGCGGTGGCGCAGTTGCATTCGCGCATCACGCCGCCGCTGATTGCGCTGGCATTCGCGCTGCTGACCCTGCCGTTGTCGCGCAGTTCGCCGCGGCAGACGCGCTACGGACGGATCATGCTGGCATTCCTGGCCTACCTGGCGGGCACCAACCTGATGTTCGTCGGCGCGCAGGCGCTGGCCGATGGCCGCCTGCCGCCCGCGCTGGGCCTGTGGTGGCTGAGCCTGCCATTGCTGGCGTTCGCCGTGTGGCTGTACCTGCGCGACGGCAAGTTGTCGCGCCCGAGGAGCCGCGCATGAGGTTCAGCTTGAAACCGAGGTTGCATGACCTGTACGTGGGCCGCGTGGTGCTGGTCACCGTCCTGCTGGTGTGGGCGGTGTTGCTGGGACTGGACGTGCTGATGGCCCTGTCCAAGGAAATCGGCGACCTGGGCAAGGGCAACTACACCTTCGGCCACGCGGTGGCCTATATCGCCTATACCGTGCCGCGGCGCGCCTACACGCTGTTCCCCACCTCGGCGGTGATCGGCGCGCTGATGGGATTGGGCCAGTTGGCGGCCACGTCCGAATTGACGGCATTGCGTGCGCTGGGGCTGTCGCGGACCCGTTTGAGTCTTTCGGTGGCGCTGACCCTGTCGGTGTTGACCGGCCTGATGGTGGTCAACATGGAAACCCTGGGCGCGCATGGCCAGCGCCAGGCGGAGGCATTGCGCGCCTCGGCACGTTCCGGGGACGTCGCGGTGGCGCGTTATTCCGGCCTGTGGGCGCGCGAGGGCAATGTCTTCCTCAATGCGCAGAGCGGCGAAGAGCGGGTCCGCGATGGCAGGATGTGGCTGGAACTCCGTGATGTGCGGCTCTACGAACTGGACGACGAAGGCAAGCTGGAGTCGATCGCGCATGCGCTGACGGCGGAGCATTTCGACGGCGGCTGGATGCTGAAGAACGTGCGCCGCACGATCTTCCACGAGCGGTCGGTGACCGAAGAGCAGGTGGTCGGCGAGCGCTGGGATTCGGAACTGGATCCGGCCGCGCTGGCGGCCAGCATCAGCAAGCCGCGCTACATGGCGGCCAGCGATCTGCGGCGCAGCATCGATTACCGCCAGCGCAACGGGCTGGATGCGCGCGAGTACGAGGAGCATTACTGGAGCCGCTGGTTCTACGCGTTCAACGTGCTTGCGCTGTGCCTGGCGGCGATTCCGTTCGCATTCGGCAGCCTGCGCAGCGGCGGCATGGGCAAGCGCCTGTTCCTGGGCATCCTGTTCGCGCTGGGCTTCTGGTTGCTGCAGTTGTTCTTCGGCCGCATGGCCGGCGCGTTGAAACTGGACTTCCGCATCGCCTTCGCACTTCCGCCTATCGTGATGCTGGCGTTGTCGTTCTGGCTGTTCAGGCGGCGAAGCAGTTAGCGGTTTCCGCGCGTGGCGTGGCGGCTGTAGGAGCGGCTCTTGGCCGCGAAGGCTCTTCGTGAATTTGAACAGAAGCATCGCGGCCAAGGGATAGGGGTTTTCATGCTGCCGATGGGGCTTCATGGGGATCGCTTGGGCAGCCGTAGCGTCCGTGTGTTGCTGGCCCGGTCGTGCCATGTCAGCCGTTCCCGGTCGAACCACGCCCACCAGAAACCCAGGCCGCCCAGGAACAGCGAGAGATTGCCGACCGCGTAGCGCAACCAGAGAGCCTTCCATGTCATGGTCTTGTCTTCGGCGGTCGCCACGCGCAGCCGCCAGGGCCGCATGCCCAGGGTCTGCCCGCCGTAGCGCCAGCTGTACGTGGCATACAGCCCGGTGGCCAGCCACAGGGCGATGAACTCCAGGAATCCCAGCCAGCCACCGCGCACCGCATCGCCATGCGCGGCCACGAAGAGGCCGGCAACCACCATCCATACCGCAAGCATCGGCCAGAAATCGTAGAACAGGGCCAGCAGTCGCCAGCCGATCAGGGCGCGGGGTCTTTCGGGGATCGAAGCGGCATCATCCATCGGGACAGGATACCGGCTTGCCGCGTTTCCGGTCCCGCCGGAGCGACACGGGTCGCTCCGGCTTTCCGCCCATGATTCCGGCTGCCTGGGCCAGTCGCGACGCGTCTTGATCCCCGCAACTGGTTTGCGGGAGGCATGCAACCAGCCTGTCCGGAGGAAGGAGAAAAGCTAAGCTTTGCGCATGCCTCGCCAGTCTCCCGCCGATCGCCGCCAATACATGATGCAACTGCCGCCGGCGCCCGATGCCGACCAGCGCCGCATCGAGGCTTTCCTGGACGCGATCTGGGCCGAAAGCGGGCTGTCGCATGCGACCTTGGCGGGTTACCGGCGCGATCTGGAAGGTTTTGCGCGCTGGCGCAACCTGGGTGACGGTGGCCTGGCGCAGGCCGACCGCGAGACCCTGTTCCGCTACTTTGCCTGGCGGATGGAGCAGGGCTATTCGCCCAAATCCAGTGCGCGCCTGCTTTCCGCCCTGCGCGCGTATTTCGGCTGGAGCCTGCGCCGGGGCGAGCGCAAGGACGATCCGAGCGCCTTGCTGGAGCCGCCCAGGCTGCCGCGCTCCTTGCCCAAGGCGCTGGCCGAAAGTGAAATCGAAGCCCTGCTCCTGGCCCCCGATGTGGAGATCCCGACGGGTTTGCGCGACCGCGCAATGGTCGAACTGATGTATGCCACGGGCCTGCGCGTCAGCGAACTGGTGACCCTGCCGGCCAATGGCGTGAACCTGCGCCAGGGCGTCCTGCGCGTGACCGGCAAGGGCAGCAAGGACCGGCTGGTGCCGCTGGGTGAAGAGGCCCAGCACTGGTTGCAACGTTACCTGTCCGAAGCGCGCCCGGTGCTGGCAGGAGGCAAGGCGGTGGCGACGGGGCCGGGGGGCGATGCGCCGTTGTTCATCGGCGAAGGGCGCAATCCGGTCACGCGACAACAATTCTGGAGTTTGCTCAAGCGTCACGCGGCCCTGGTCGGTATCGACCCCGCGAAAGTCAGCCCCCACGGTTTGCGCCACAGTTTCGCGACCCATCTGCTCAATCGCGGCGCCGACCTGCGCGCCCTGCAACTGTTGCTGGGGCACAGTTCCCTTTCCACTACCCAGATCTACACGCTGGTGGCCCGCGAACGCCTGAAGCAACTGCATGGCAAGCACCACCCGCGGGGTTGAGGCCGGGGCCGGGTTAATCGGGGTTGGGACGGAATATGGGAAAATCCCCGCTTTGGAATGCGGCGGCGCGTTGCCGCCACTACGGGATTTCGATGATGAAACGCATTTTGTCCGCCGTGTTGCTGGGCGCGTTGAGCCTTTCCGCCTGTGCGCAGCAGGCCGCGCCCGCTGCCGATGCGCCGGCAGTAGCGCCGCCGGCCGGCAACCTGCCGCAGCCCGTGCCTGTCGTGGCGGCGGGTTCACCCGAGGCCGAAGTGCTGGCGGCATTGAAGAAGCTCGATCCGGCCATCGGGGTCGGTTTCATCGGCGCGGCGCCGTTCGCCGGGTTCCGCGAGGTGCTGGTGGGCGGGCAGGTGGTGTATGTGTCCGACGATGGCCGTTATCTCATGCAGGCGCAGCCATTCGACCTGCAGACGCGGCAGACGGCCACCAGCCAGGCCTTGCTGGCATATCGCCGCGAGCAGCTCGCTTCCATACCCAAGGCCGAACGCATTGTGTTCGCGCCGCCCAATGCCTCCCATGTCGTCACGGTTTTCACCGATGTCGAGTGTGGCTACTGCCGCAAGCTGCACAACGAAATCGCCGAATTGAACAAACTGGGCATCGCGGTGGAATACCTGGCCTTCCCGCGCCGGGGGCTGGGCAGCGAGGACTACAAGGAGATGGTATCGGTCTGGTGCGCGGCCGATCGGCGCAAGGCAATGACCGACGCAAAGGCCGGCAAGCGGGTTCCGGCCAAGAGCTGCGAGAACCCGGTTGCATCGCATTACGGCATCGGGCAATCGATCGGCGTTTCCGGAACCCCGGCGGTGTTCGCCGAGGACGGCACCCAACTGGGTGGTTACCTGCCGCCCCAGGCCATGCGCCAGGCGCTGGACCGGCTGGGAACCGGGACCGCCGCGCCGGTCGGGTCGAAATGAGTCCTTCCGAAGCCGGCCGCGCGCCGGCTTCGCTACAATAGCCGGCCCCGTCCTGACGGCACGCTCCCACGGTTCCGGACATGATCGTCCTCGAAGGCCAGCCGGCCTTGTCGCCCTTCCGCCGCGCGCGGCTCGAAAACAAGCTCCAGTCAGTGGTTCCGGACATTCGTGTCCAGGGCGCCTGGCATGTGTATTTCGTCGAACCGGAGGCTGGCGCGACGCCTGATCCGGCCGCACTGTGCCGCATCCTGCAGGCGCAGGAGCAGACCTCGGCCGTCGAACCGGGCAGCCTCTCCCGCCATGTCGTGCCCAGGCTGGGCACGTTGTCGCCGTGGGCGAGCAAGGCGACCGAACTGCTCCGCGGCGCGGGCCTTGGGGTCAAGCGCGTGGAGCGGGGCACCCGCATCGACCTGTCCGGCTGGGACGACGACAATCCGGCACTGGCGCGGGTCCTGCACGATCCCATGACGCAATCGCTGTTGTCGGAAACGGCGCAGGCCGCCGCGTTGTTTGCCGCGCCCGGGCGGGGCGAACTGGAACGTATCGCGCTGGAGGACCTGGAGGCGGCCAACCGGCGCCTGGGCCTGGCCCTGGCCGAAGACGAGATCGACTACCTGCGCATGCGCTTCGGCGAACTTGCGCGCGATCCGTCCGATGTCGAGCTGATGATGTTCGCGCAGGCCAATTCCGAGCATTGCCGGCACAAGATATTCAACGCGTCGTGGACCATTGAAGGCAAGGAACAGGAGAAATCCCTGTTCCGCATGATCAAGCACACCCATGCGCAGACGCCGCAGCACACGCTGTCGGCCTACAGCGACAATGCAGCCGTGGTGGCAGGCTACCCGGCCGCGCGTTTCCGGCCGGGTGCGGACCTTCGCTATCGTGCCGAGGAAACGCTTGATTCGGCGTTCTGCATCAAGGTGGAAACGCACAACCATCCCACCGCGATCTCGCCGTTCCCGGGCGCCAGTACCGGGGCCGGTGGCGAGATCCGCGACGAAGGCGCGACCGGCCGGGGCGGCAAGCCCAAGGCCGGCCTGTGCGGTTTCAGCGTTTCCCACCTGCGCATTCCCTCTTTGCCGCAGCCCTGGGAAGATGCCGGCGCGGATGCTTCGCGCCCGCTCAATCCGCGCATGGCGCCCGCGCTGGAAATCATGCTGGACGGCCCGCTGGGCGCGGCCGCGTTCAACAACGAATTCGGCCGTCCCAACCTGGCCGGCTATTTCCGCAGCTTCGAACTGGACCAGGGCGTCACCCCGGATGGAAGCCGGCTGGTGCGCGCCTACGACAAGCCGATCATGCTGGCCGGCGGCCTGGGCGCAGTGGACCGCATCCAGGTGGACAAGCTGAAGCTCTCGCCGGGCGATGCGGTCATCGTGCTGGGCGGCCCGGCCATGCTGATTGGGTTGGGGGGCGGCGCGGCCAGTTCGGTGGCCGCCGGCGACAGCGCCGAGGCGCTGGACTTCGCCAGCGTACAGCGCGACAACCCGGAAATGGAGCGGCGCTGCCAGGAGGTCATCGACCGCTGCGTGGCGATGGGCGAAGGCAATCCCATCCTGTGCATCCACGACGTCGGCGCGGGCGGGTTGTCCAATGCCATTCCCGAATTGCTGCACGATTCCGGCGTGGGCGGCGTGATCGACCTGGACAAGGTGCCCAGCGACGATCCTTCGCTGTCGCCGATGCAATTGTGGTGCAACGAATCGCAGGAGCGCTATGTGCTTGGCGTGGCGCAGGCGCGCCTGGCCGAATTCGCGGCGCTGTGCGAGCGCGAGCGCTGCCCGTTCGCGGTGGTCGGCACGGCGACCGGGGAAGAGCGGCTGGTGGCGGGCCATGGGGCGATGGTGGCGGCGCAAACGGGCCGCGCGCACCCCATTGATCTCCCCATGGACGTGTTGTTCGGCAAGCCGCCGAAGATGCATCGCGATGCCCGCCGGCCTGCACCCGCACCGTGGCCGGGGCTGGAGACATCCGGGCTGGATCTCAATGAGGCCGCCTTGCGCGTGCTGGCGCATCCTTCGGTGGCTGCCAAGCAGTTCCTCGTCACCATTGGCGACCGCAGCGTCGGCGGCCTGACCGCGCGCGACCAGATGGTCGGTCCCTGGCAGGTGCCCGTGGCCGACTGCGCCATCACCCTGTCCGGGTTCGAAGGCCATGCCGGCGAAGCGATGGCCATTGGCGAGCGCGCGCCATTGGCGCTGCTGGATGCCGCCGCCGCCGCGCGCATGGCGGTGGGCGAGGCGATCACCAACCTGTGCGCGGCGCCGGTGGCGTCGCTGGACCGGATCAAGCTGTCGGCCAACTGGATGGCCGCCGCCAACCATGACGGCGAGGATGCGCTGCTGTTCGACGCGGTCAGGGCGATCGGGCTGGAGTTGTGTCCCGAAGTGGATCTCAGCATTCCGGTCGGCAAGGACTCGCTGTCCATGCAGGCGCAATGGAATGCCGCCGACGGGGTCATCAAGACCGTGTCGCCGGTATCGCTGGTGGTCAGCGCGTTTGCCCCGGTGGACGATGTGCGCGGACAGTTGACGCCGCTGCTTTCACGCGAGGGTGAAAGCGAACTCTGGCTGATCGGCCTGGGCGCAGGCCGCAAGCGGCTGGGGGGTTCGGTACTCGCGCAATGCCATCCGCGCTCGGGCGGCGGCAAGGGGTTGCCTGCCTTTGCCGGCACCGGCCCGGATGATGGCGTGCCGGACCTGGACGATCCCCGGCGCCTGCGCAATTTCTTCGAGCTGATCCGTGACGCGCGCGAGGCCGGCCTGCTGCTGGCCTATCACGACCGCAGCGACGGCGGCGCCTTTGTCAGCCTGTGCGAAATGGCGTTTGCATCGCATTGTGGCCTGGACATCAACCTGGATGGCTGGGGTGACGATCCGTTCCGCACGCTGTTTGCCGAGGAGTTGGGCGCGGTGGTGCAGGTGGCCGATGAAGATCGCGCGGCCTTCGCCGACCTGGTCGAGCGCCATGCCCTGACCGAGTGCGCGCAGCGCATCGCGCGCCCCACCACGGCACCGGCGGTGCGTGTGCGTCAGGATGGGCAGGCTTTGACCGAATGGCGTTGGCAGACGCTGTTCGATGCGTGGTGGTCGGTGACCCACGCCATGCAGAAACTTCGCGACAACCCTGAATCCGCCGACCAGGAGCGCGAAGTCGCGCGTGAGTTCGCGGCGCCGGGCATCCAGCCCAGGCTCACGTTCGACCCTGCCGATGATGTCGCCGCGGCGTACCTCAACCTCGCCACAAGACCGAAGGTGGCGATCCTGCGCGAACAGGGTGTCAACGGTCAGATCGAGATGGCAGCGGCGTTCGACCGCGCCGGCTTCGATGCCTTCGATGTGCACATGAGCGACCTGATCGCCGGCCGTGTGAAGCTGGACGGCTTCAGCGGCCTGGCCGCCTGCGGCGGCTTCAGCTACGGCGACGTGCTGGGCGCCGGGCGCGGCTGGGCCACGTCTATCCTGGAGCGCAGCGAATTGCGCGATGCCTTCGCCGCATTCTTCGCCCGTACCGACACATTCTCGCTGGGTGTCTGCAACGGCTGCCAGATGATGAGCCAGCTCAAGGCCATCATTCCGGGCGCCGAGCATTGGCCGCGCTTCCTGCGCAACCGCAGCGAACAGTTCGAAGCGCGCTTCTCGTTGCTGGAGGTGGTGGACTCGCCTTCCATCCTGCTGCGTGGCATGGCCGGCTCCCGCATTCCGGTGGCGGTGGCCCATGGCGAGGGCCGTGCCGAGTTCGACAGTCCCGCCGATCAGAACGCCGCAACCGTCGCCCTGCGATATATCGATGGTGACGGACGGATAGCCACATGCTACCCGCTCAATCCAAACGGCTCGCCCGATGGCATCACTGGCCTGACCACCGCCGATGGCCGCGCCACCATCCTGATGCCGCATCCCGAGCGCACGCCGCGCAGCGTCAACCTGAGCTGGCATCCGGCCGACTGGCCCGAGGATTCGCCATGGTTGCGCATGTTCCGCAATGCGCGCGCGTGGGTGGGCTGACCTGCGGCGCATGGCTGGGGTACCATCGGGGCCGAAGTCGCAGGTCATCAAGCGCATGTTGACGATGGACGCCAAACCGGAAGTACCGCGTATTTCTTCTTCTCCCCGGGCACTGCGGGTGGCCGTGCTGGAGGACGACCGGGCGCTGCGCGAGTCCATCCTGCTGCCGACCCTGCACGATCACGGTTTCGAGTCGGTCGGTGTCGGCACGGCGGCCGAACTCTACCGGTGCATGCTCCGGCAGACCTTCGACATAGTGCTGTTGGACATCGGGTTGCCCGACGAGAGCGGCCTGGAGGTGATGCGCCACTTGCGGCAACTGTCCGCCAGCCTGGGCATCGTCATGCTCACCGGCAGCCGCGGCCGCGACAAGCGGGTGCGCGCCCTGACCGACGGCGCGGATGCGTTCCTGGCCAAGCCGGTGGATGGCGAGGTGTTGGCCGCCACCCTGCACAGCCTGGTCAGGCGGTTGTCGTCCCGGCAGCCGGCGCAGGAAGAGAAACTGCCGCTGTCCATGCCGTTGCCGTCCGCGCGCTGGCGGCTGGAAACGGGCGGCTGGTGCCTGGTGGCGCCGAATGGCGCCATGCTCGCGCTCACGGCGCAGGAGCGCCGCTTGCTCGCCCTGCTGACCGAGGCGGCGGGCCAGCCGGTGTCCCGCGATGCGCTGCTGGACGCGCTGGCCGGAAACGACCGGGATTTCGACCCGCACCGGCTTGAGATGCTGGTGCATCGGCTGAGGCGCAAAGCGTTGGGCATCAGCGGCCAGGATGAACCATTGCCGCTGCTGTCCTTGCGCGGCGTGGGCTATCTGTTCGCCGGCTAGCAGCCTGTCAGATGTACCGGCGGCGTCAGGCCGTGCCCACGAGGGGCAGGCGGATGCGGAACACCGTGCCTTCTCCCAAAACGCTTTCGGCCTCGATCGAGCCGTGCGCGGCATGCACCACGTCGCGCACGACGGTGAGGCCCAGGCCGGTGCCACTGCCGGCTGGTTTGGTGGTGTAGAAAGGGTCGAATATGCGTGAGCGGACCGATTCGGGCATTCCGCCACCATTGTCGCAAAGCGCGATTTCCAGCACGGGGGCATCCTCGGCGCGCCGCGCGATGATGGTGAAATGTCCGCCCCCGGGCATCGCGTCGCGGGCGTTGGCGGCGATGTTGAGCGTGATCAGTTCGAACTGTCCGCGATCCATGCAAATGGGAAGCGCGGCGACCGCGGTGTCCAGGCGTACCCGGGTATCGCCGTCGAAGAGCTGGAGCAGCATCGGTTGCAGTTCGCGCAGCGCGGCGACCGCATTGAACGTTTCCGGCCTGCTGAGATCCTGGCGGCTGAAGTTCAGCAGCTTGCGGCTGATCGACAGTGCGCGCCGCGCGGCCAGATCGACGCCTTCCAGTGCGTCGACCAGAGCGGGTATTCCCTGGGCGGCGATCCGTTCGCGGCGCGAGGCGAATCCCAGCACCACATTGAGGATGTTGCTGAAATCGTGCGCGATGCCGCTTGCGATCCGGCCCACCGCTTCCATCTTCTGCGCGTGGATCAGCTGTTCCTGCGCGCGCTCGCGCTCGGCCATTTCCTGCTGGAGCAATCGGTTGGTTTCCGCCAGGGTACGGCCCTGGCGTTCGGTCTCGGCAAGGCTGCCGTGCAGGGCGGCGATGGTACGGTCCAGCGCCACGGCGATCATCAGATAGAGCAGCGCCACATGGAATGTCACGGTGGGGGCGTAGGGAAAGCCGGGCGGCGCCTCCAGCAATATGTTGTCCCTGGTCACGCCCAATGCCAGCATGGCGATCACCCAGGCGAATATCCTCCACAGTGCGCCGCGGCCGAGGATCAGGCCGCCCAGCACCAGCGACAGGACAGGGAAGGTGGGGTCTATCACCCTCAGGCCATGTACGCCCTTCTGCAGGAAGTTGAGCGTCAGGCTGCCGAGGATGGCGCAGAGGAAAAGCACCACCGCCAGGCGCAGGCGGCCCCGGCGGATCAGGAACATGCCCGACCATGCCGCGACGATGATGGCGGTGTCGGTCACGAGGTGGAGCACGCTGGCATACGTATCGAGTTCCGGCCAAAACCCGATGTCCCGCACGTAAATGAAGAGGTTGATCGGCATGACGATGCCGAAACCCATCAGCACCAACTGCAGGAAGGGAGCGTTTCTGCGCTCGACGGGGTCGTCGATCGGCACGCGGTTGAGCCATCCATGCACGGCATTCCATCCATCGCGGATCATGTAAGGCAGCCTCCCGTTCGGAAAATTCGTGACCTGGGGCTCACGGCGCGGCCGGTTCCGGAACTCGGACAGGGTGATGCGGCGATTGGGCTGGCGGCTGCCGGAGGCCGGGCAGTCTCATCGTTGGCCGAGTTCGGCCTTGGGCATGCATCCAGTCCTGTGTCGCATGGCAGCATTCCGTCTTCCAAAAACCGTGCAGCATGGTCCATCGGTCTCCATTGTCGGGTACCGCTGGTACTCCATTGCACTGGTCCCACCCGTCGTTCCGCATGTGGATCTTGCATAAGTGTTTGAAGATGATAGGCGACGCGGGTGAAGTATGGTGAGTTTGGGAGATTATTCGAAATAGGCGGTAGATGACGTTCCGATTGCGGGTGTAGCACTGTGCAGGCTGACTCACGTGACGGGGTAGGCATATTCACCGTGCTCCCAAGGGGTCTTTTTTGGGGAGTGCCAATCGTGTTGCATGCGCAATGGTCTGATTTGGAGTGTCTTGGTCTTGCAGTATTTGTTTGATCCTGCGGTCCCCCGCCCGGTGTCGCTGTCCGCGAGGGGACTCCACTAGATTCTATTCCCGCCGGTCTTCGGATGCCCGCATCCGAGGGGCCGGCAACTTTTCTTTTGCCAATTCCATAGAGGTCGATTTCCGATGAATCGTATTTATCGCAAGGTTTGGGACGTCAAGCGTGGTGTCGTGGTCGCCTCGGAACTGGCAAGGGTGAAAGGCAAGGGCAAGGGACCGCGGCTGTTGCAGGCGGTGGCGCTGGCGGGCGCGATGAGCCTGCCGCTCTCGGCGCTGGCGCAGTCCGTGGGGGGAGGGAACGCCTCCGGCCCTGGCAGCACCGCGATTTCCCCGGATGCCGTCACCTGTGACGGCTGGGTGGCCGACGCCGAAGGCGAGGGCAGCATCGCGGTGGGTTGCGACAGTTGGGCCCTCGGTGATTTCGCGGTAGCGCTGGGCACCAGCGCCTGGGCCACGGGCTTGGCTTCCACCGCGGTGGGTTACGACAGTTGGGCTAATGGCGATTTCTCCATGGCGTTGGGCGAAGGCACCCGGGCGATGGGCCTGGGCGCTTCGGCGATGGGCGCGGAGGCGGAGGCCTGGGGTGTGCTGTCCACGGCGGTGGGCGCGTTGGCGGTGGCCGATGCGGACAACAGCGTGGCGTTGGGCGCCGGCTCGGTGGCCGATCGCGCCAATACAGTGTCGGTGGGTTCGGCAGGCGCGGAGCGCCAGATCACCAACGTGGCGGCGGGCACCCAAGCGACGGATGCGGTGAACTTGGCGCAGTTGGAAGCCGCCACGGCTTCGGCGAGCAACAAGTACTTCCAGGCGACGGGCAACGACCCGCTGGATGATTCATCCGATCCGGGCGCTTGGGCCGAAGGCCTGAATGCGACGGCTGCGGGCGATGCGTCCAACGCCATCGGCGATGGCGCTTCGGCGTTCGGCAGCGGCGCGGCCGCCTATGCCGACAATGCTACGGCGGCCGGCATGAACGCTACGGCGGCCGGCGGTTCCAGCACTGCGGTGGGCGGTCTGTTGTATGTGGAAGGGACGGACTGGGAGGGCAACACGATCGTATTGGCCGAGGGCGGGGCTGCCACGGCCAATGGCGACGGCTCCACTGCCGTTGGCGCGGGTTCGTCCGCCAATGGCGTGCTGAGCTTCGCCGCCGGTGCCGGGGCGCACGCCTCGGGCGCCAATACGGTGGCCTTGGGCGCTGGCGCCGACGCTTTCGCGACCGGCGGCGTGGCGATCGGCGGGCAGGCGACCTATGACGACGGCTCACCGGTGTTCATCGATGGCGGCACTGGCGAATACCTGTTGGCCGCCAGGGCGTCGGAGTTGTCCACGGCCGTCGGTTCGAGCGCATACGCCACCGGGTACTGGAGCAGTGCGTTTGGCTTGGCCGCCCGAGCCACCCACGAGATGTCGGTGGCCGTAGGAGGGTTGTCGACGGCGACTGGCAACTATGCTGCCGCGTTCGGCCCCATGGCCAGCGCGAATGGCGAGAGTTCCGTCGCACTCGGCCATTGGGCGTGGGCCCAGGGCGACCAAAGCACGGCGGTCGGGTACGGGGCGTGGGCCAGCGGTGCCTACTCGATGGCGGTGGGCAGTGGTGCAAGCATCTATGACCTCAACACCTGGGGGGGCGTCGACAACGCGCTAGCCCTGGGTTCGTACAGCTTGGTGGGGGCCGAAGCCGCTACGACGCTTGGAAACTTCTCGATGGCCTCGGCGCCCAACAGTGTCGCCATTGGCCAGGGCTCGCTGGCTGACCGTCCCAATACGGTGTCGGTGGGTGCCGCTGCCGATTGGACGGATCATGTGATGGGGGCGTCCCATGCAGCGATCGACCGCCAGATCGTGAACGTGGCGGCGGGCGTCGAGGCGACCGATGCGGTCAATGTGG
>CAZLSG010000064.1:0-15472 GCA_964562135.1 uncultured Pseudoxanthomonas sp.
GGTGGTGATGGCCTACATCGCCGCAGGCCTCAGCCTGCTGTTCGGCAGCCGCGAGCATCCCTCCAGCGGCAGCAGCAAGCTGCTCGGCATGGCCGCCCTCGTCGCCTGCGGCCTGCTGATCTATTCCACGCCGGTCGATACGCTGGTCGGCGCGCTGGTGATCGCGTTGCTCGCCTGGGCCGCCTACCGGGGTTTCGGCCGGCGCAACACTGCCTGAAATCACGCCGCGCTAGAATTGCCACATGAGCGCACTGCCCTACAACGTGGAACGGCTGCACCGGCTGGCCGGGGAACTGATCGGCAACATCGGCGAACTCGCCGCGCGCGGCTGGACGCCGGCCACCAGCAGCAACTTCTCCATGCGGCTGGACGACCGCCATGCCGCGATCACCGTGTCCGGGCGCGACAAGGGCCGGCTGGTGGAAGACGACATCATGGTGGTGGATTTCGATGGACAGGGCGTGGCCACTGCGCATCGTCCTTCCGCCGAAACCCTGCTGCACACGCAGCTGTACCGGCGCTTCCCCGAGATCGGCTGCGTGCTGCATACGCACTCCACCGTGCAGACCGTCGCATCGCGGCTGTTCGCCGGCCAGGGACACATCCGCCTGGAAGGCTACGAACTGCTGAAGGCCTTGCACGGCAACAGCACCCACGAAACCGCCATCGACGTGCCGGTGTTCGCCAACACCCAGGACATGACCGAACTGGCCGCGCAGGTGGACGCGCTGCTGGACCGGCAAGCCCTGTGGGGCTACCTGATCGACGGCCACGGCCTGTACGCCTGGGGCCGCGACATGGCCGAGGCGCGCCGCCACCTGGAAGCCTTCGAGTTCCTGCTGAACTGCGAACTGGAACTGCGCAAGCTGCGCCAACCCGGCTGATAACCGCAGGTCATGGCAGTCGCCGCCATCGTCAACAACGCGGGCGCCGTCATTTGCTACCCTTGTCGGCCCCACCGGATCACGCCAAACCGCCATGAGCCGACTGCGCATCTTCAACGAAGCCGACCCCGCCACCCCGCTGTTCCAGAGCGAGGACACTGCCGCCATCCTGCCTGAACTGGAAAGGATCGGCGTCACTTTCGAACGCTGGGAGGCGACGAAACCGGTGGAGCCGGGTGCAGCCCCGGAAGCGGTGCTGGACGCCTATCGCGCGGACATCGACCGCCTGGTGGCCGAACGCGGCTTCAAGAGCGTGGACGTGGTCAGCATCGCGCCGGACAACCCGCAGCGCGACGTGATGCGCGCCAAGTTCCTGGACGAGCATTACCACAAGGAAGACGAAGTGCGCTTCTTCGTGGCCGGGTCCGGATTGTTCACCCTGCACGTGGACGACAAGGTGTACGAAGTGAAGTGCGGGCAGGGCGACCTGATCGGCGTACCGGACAGCACCCTGCACTGGTTCGACATGGGCCCGGAACCCAGCTTCATCGCCATCCGTTTCTTCACCGAGCCGGATGGCTGGGTGGGCCACTTCACCGGCTCCAGCATCGCCCAGCGCTTCCCGCGCTACGAGCCGGGGCAAGCCGCCTGACATGCAACCCCGCGTGATCCTGACCGATATCGAGGGAACCACCTCCTCCATTTCCTTCGTCAAGGACGTACTGTTTCCGTATGCGCGCCGCGCCCTGCCCGGCTTCGTCGCCGCGCATGGCGACGAACCGGAGGTGCGCCGCTGGCTGGACGCGGTCGCCGCCGAACAGGGCGGCATCTGCCAGGACGGTGTGATCGTGGAAACGCTGCAGGGCTGGATCGACCAGGACCGCAAGCACACCGCATTGAAGGCGCTGCAAGGGCTGATCTGGCAAGCCGGTTACCGCAGCGCGGATTTCACCGCGCACATCTATCCCGATGCCGCCGCGGCGCTGCGCCTCTGGCACGAGGCCGGCATCCCGCTGCATGTCTATTCGTCGGGGTCGGTGCCGGCGCAGAAGCTGTTCTTCGGCCACAGCGATGCCGGCGACCTGAGCTCCCTGTTCTCCGGCTGGTTCGATACCGAAACCGGCGGCAAGCGCGAAGCGGACAGCTACCGTCGCATCGCCGCCGCCATCGGCGTGCCGGCCGCCGACATCCTGTTCCTGTCCGACGTGGTGGAGGAACTGGATGCCGCGCGCGAAGCCGGCCTGGAAACCACATTGATCGATCGCCTCGAGGACTATCCGCAGCCGCGCACCGGTGATGCGGCCCATGGCCACCTGCGCGTGGAAACATTCGACGCCCTGCCCTGAGCAGGCCACCAGCCGTTGAGAGTGGTTTTCATTTCTTCATCGGCTGGCGGAACTGGCTAGACTGCCCACGCGCCGCAAGCCAGCCTTCCTGCAAGCCAGCCGCGCATCCAGCCAACGATCCACGCCAGCGTGCCTGCGCCAGCCAGCAAGGATCAACCAGAAAGCGCCTCCATCGGGAGGCGTTTTTCATTGTTGCCGGTGCGTAAATCCTCAGTCCTGCTCCACTGCATCCAGCCGATAGCGCAGGCTGGCGCGCAACTCGCCACGCCAGCGGTCCAGCGCACGCACTTCCACCTCGTGTTCACCGGCCTCGATGCGGGTAGGCAATGCGGCTCGCCACAGGTGATGCGAAGGCTCGGCTTCCGGCGAACGGTCGAAACCGCGCAAGGTTCCAGCCAGGTCATCGGCCACGTTCTCCACCGTGACACGCGGGTCGGGCCGCACCACCTTCTGCATCGGCCTCCACTCGCCACCGTCCACTCGGTACTCGACCGGCGTGTGTTCGTCGCCCATGAACACGTTGGCGAACACGCCCCACGCCGGGTACGCACCCTGCCGCAATACGCGCGGTGCATGCAGCGCTATGCCGGGTGAATCCGACTCCCGCGCCGGATGCCAGGCCAGCGCGTACTCGCCATGCGCCCGCGCCACCAACGTGGCGAATCCGTTGGGCGTGCCGTCCGCCATGGTGGCGTCCGGAATGCCGTCTTCGTTCTCCACCCCGGACCAGTAAGCGCCGCAGGCCGCGCCGACGTTGAATTCGTGCAGCGGTTGCGGTCCATGCCAACCGGTAGCCGCGCCGTGGTACCAGTGCCGCTGGGTATGTGAGTGCGCGCTGAGCAGCAACACATGCGGGAAATCGGCCAGCAGGCCGAACAGGCGCTCGCGGTCCACACGGCGGAAAGTTTCCCGCACTTCGTCATCGAAGAGCGGGATATGCACCGCGATCACCAGCAACCGGTCCTTCGGCACGGTGGGCAGATAGGCCTCAAGAAAAGCGAACTGGTCTTCACGGAAACCACCGATATACGCCGGGCGCTGCCCCGGCAGATAGATCACGTCGTCCAGTCCGACGAAGGTCATCTGCGCCTCTTCCCAGGCGAAGGTGTCCGGACCGAAGTGGCGGCGGAAGCTCAGCAGCGAATCCTCGTCGCGCGGTGCATCGAAATCGATGTCGTGGTTGCCGGGCACGTGCAGCCACGGCACACCCAGCCGGGTCGTGGCTTCCACCAGCGCCGGATACAGCGACAGGTCGTCGTTGGTGATGTCGCCCAGCGTTGTGCCCAGCCGCGCGCCATGGCGGCCCACCAGCGGCTCCACGATGTCGCGCCAATAGAAATCCACCTCACGCATCGAAGAAGTCTGCGAGTCGGCGAAGACCAGCATTTCCAGCGACTCTTCGCTTTCTCCGCCCACGCGCGGCAACAGGCCGAAATCCCGGCATGCCGGAAACTCCGCCGCTATCCCGCCGAACCGGAGTTCGGTGCCCTGCCCGGTGCGCACGTGGCGCCAGAAGTCGGGCAGGCCGTTGGCATGCGCGGGAAAATCGTAGCCGGGCGGCTTGATGACGAACACGGTACGACCATCGACCACCGGAAAGTCGTAGCGGCCATCCTCATCGCTGTAGACGATCTCCACACCATCGCTCAGCTTGATCCCCGGCAACGGCCTTTCATCGGGATCGAAGCGGCCATTGCCGTTGCTGTCTTCCCAGACCCGTCCACCGTTGCAGGGTGGAAGCAGCGCCATGGCGGGAGTAGCCAGCAGGCCAAGCAGCAAGGTCAACAGCAAGCGGAACATGGAAGACTCCACGCAGGTAAGGTGGAGATTATCGCGCGTCCACCGTCACGGCCGCACCACAAACCGGGCCTGTAGGAGCGGCTCTTGGCCGCGACAGGTTTTAATGAGGGAAGCCCCATCGCGGCCAAGGGCCGCTCCTACAGAGATCGGGAGTGACGGCTGCGCAACACGGTGACGGCGTCCTGCAACGACAAGCCTCGCGAACGCAGCAACACGAGCAAGTGGTACAGCAGGTCCGCGGATTCGCCCAGCAGCGCGGTTTCGTCCTGCGCCACCGCGGCCAGCGCGGTTTCCACGCCCTCTTCCCCCACCTTCTGCGCGATCCGGCGAACGCCGCCCTCGAACAGGCGGGTGGTGTAGCTGCCCTCTGGCCGCCCGCGTTCGCGCTGCGCCACCAGCGCATCCAGCTCGGCCAGGAAATCACCCGGCGCTGCGGGAAAGCAGCTCTGGCGTTGCAGGTGGCAGGTCGGCCCCTTCGGGTTCGCCAGCACCAGCAGGGTGTCGTCGTCGCAATCCACCTGCAACGACACCAGCTCCAGCACATGGCCGGAGCTTTCGCCCTTTGTCCACAAGCGCTGCTTGCTGCGGCTATGGAACGTGACCCGGCCACTGTCCAGGGTCGCCTGCAAGGCCTCCCGGCTCATGTAGCCCAGCATCAGCACGCGCAGGGTAGTGGCGTCCTGAACGATGGCCGGCAACAGTCCGCCCTGCTTGTCCCACGCCAACGCATCCGGCGAAAAATCCACTTCAACGGCCACGGCGCACCTCGATGCCCTGCTCGGACAGATACTGTTTGAGATCGGGAATGGCAATATGCCCGCCATGGAACACGCTGGCGGCCAGCGCACCATCCACGTCGGCCTGTTTGAACACATCGGCGAAGTGTTCCCGCTCGCCCGCACCGCCCGAAGCCACCAGCGGCACGTGGCAAAGCGCGCGTGCCTCGGCAAGCTGGGCAATGTCGTAACCGCGACGGACGCCATCACTGTCCATGCAATTGAGCACGATCTCGCCGGCGCCCAGCGCCTGCGCCTCCACCACCCAGTCCAGGGTACGTTTCGCCACCGCCCGCATTTTCGACGGATCCCCGGTGTACTGGCGGACCCGCCACTCGCCGTCCGGCTCGCGGATCGAATCGATGCCCACCACCACGCACTGCACGCCGAATGCGGTGGCCAACTCCGAAATCAATCCGGGACGATCCAGTGCCGGCGTGTTGATCGAAATCTTGTCCGCGCCCGCATGCAGCACCGCGCGCGCGGTCGCCACGTCGCGGATGCCGCCGGCCACGCAGAACGGGATATCCAGCAGGCTGGAAACGCGCTCGACCCAACCATAGTCCACCGAGCGTCCTTCCGGACTGGCACCGATGTCGTAGAACACCAATTCGTCCGCGCCCGCATCGCGGTAGCGCAACGCCAGCTCGACGATGTCGCCCATGTCCACGTGGTCGTGGAACTTCACGCCCTTGACCACGCGGCCATCACGTACGTCCAGGCAGGGAATGATGCGCCGGCTCAGCATGACAGGGCCTCGGCCACGCTGAAACGACCCTCGAGCAGGGCACGGCCCAGCACGATTCCCGCACACCCTTCGCTGCGTGCGGCGACGATGTCCGCCAGCTCGCGCACGCCCCCGGAAGCCTGCACCTGCAACGTCGGCGCAATACAGCGGATGTGACGATAGAGGTCCAGGTTGGGACCGGACAGCATGCCGTCGCGGTCGATGTCGGTACTCAGCAGGTGCACCAGCCCACCCGCAGCGAAACGTGCCGCCAGTTCGTCCAGGGTAACGCCTGCGGTTTCGGTCCAGCCGTGCACCGGCAATTGCCAGGTGCCTGTCCCATCCTGCCAGGCATCCAGTGCCACGGTGATGCGTTCGGCCCCGAACTCGGAGATCCACTCCAGCACGGCATCCGGCTGTTTCACCGCCAGCGAACCGATCACCACGCGGTCCGCACCCGCATCCAGGATGCGCGCCACGTCGTCGCGCACGCGCACGCCGCCGCCGGTCTGCACTTTCAGGCCTGTTTCGTTGCGGATGCCGCGCAACAAGGGTGCAAGGGTGTAACCGCCCTCACGCGCCGCATCCAGGTCCACCAGGTGCAACCATTCGGCGCCCTGCCCTGCATAGGCCGCGATGGCGGCCATCGGATCGTCCGCGTAGCGCGTCTCGCGCGCGTAGTCGCCCTGCGCCAGGCGCACCACCTTGCCATCACGCACGTCGATAGCCGGATACGGCTGGAACGCGACATCCGATGCAGTTCCCATCATCACGCCAACCCTGTTTCAATGAAATTGCGCAGCAGCTTGGCACCCAACGCTGCCGAACGTTCCGGATGGAACTGGGCACCCGCCACCCGGCCGCGCTGCACCACGGCGGCAAAGGGCACGCCATGTTCGCTCTGCATCAGGCAATCACCGGTTACCGGCGCTGCATAGCTGTGGACGAAATAAGCATGGTCGCCCGCCTCTATACCCTGCGTCAGCGACGTACCCCGCAGTGGCCGCAAGGTGTTCCAGCCCATGTGCGGCACGCGAATCCGCGGGTTCGCAGGAAGCCTCGCCACCTTGCCCGACAACAGGCCCAGGCACGGTGTGTCGTTCTCTTCGGAATGCTCGAACAGCAACTGCATGCCCACGCAGACACCCAGCAGCGGTGCTTCCAGTTGGCGCAAGGTTTCGACCAGTCCCTGTTCGCGCAGCCGTCCCATCACCGTGGCCGCGGTGCTGACGCCGGGCAGGATCACCCTGTCCGCCGATGCAATCACGCCTGCATCGAAGGTGAGTTCGGCCTCCACGCCCAGTCGCTGCAAGGCATAGCGCACCGAGCCGATGTTCGCGCCACCGGCATCCACCAGCGCTACCCGCATCACAGGGCTCCCTTGGTGGACGGCAGTTCCGCGCCTTCGCGGCGGATGGCCTGGCGCAACGCCCGCGCCAGCACCTTGAAGCTGGCTTCGATCTTGTGGTGGTCGTTGTCGCCTTGCACGCTGATGTGCAGGTTCAACCCGGCGGCATCGCACAACGAACGGAAGAAGTGCGGCACCAGTTCGGTGGGCATGTCGCCGACGCGCTCGCGCTTGAACTCGGCTTCGTATACCAGGTAGGGCCGCCCGCTGAAATCCAGCGCGGCGCTGGCCCGGGTCTCGTCCATCGGCAGCACGAAGCCGTAGCGGCCGATGCCGCGCTTGTCGCCCAGCGCCTCGCGCAATGCTTGCCCCAGCGCCAGCGCGGTGTCCTCGATGGTGTGGTGCTCGTCGATGTGCAGATCGCCCCGCGTTTCGATCTTCAGGCTGAAGCCGCCATGCTTGCCGATCTGCTCCAGCATGTGGTCGTAGAACGGCAGGCCGGTGCCGATCACCGGTTCGGCCACGCGGTCCAGGTCGATTTCCACCCGGACCTTCGTTTCCTTCGTATCGCGCTGGACCACCGCCCGGCGCGGCGCATCGGCCAGTTCGTGGGCGATGCCCGGCCAGTCCCACTCGCCGCCGAACTGCCCGGTCTTCAGCTGGAAACCGCGGATGCCCATGTTGGCGGCGAACTGCAGGTCGGTCTCGCGGTCGCCGACCATGGCCGAACGGTCCAGGTCGATGGAACGGTCGCGCAGATAGTGCAGCGCCAGTGCGATGCCCGGCTTGCGCGTGGGTTTGTTCTCGTGCGGCCAACTGGCGTCGATCAACACTTCGCGGAACACGATGCCCTGGCTTTCGAACACCTGCATCATCAATGCCTGCGGCCCGTCGAAACTGGCCTGCGGATAGTTCTCCGTCCCCAGCCCATCCTGGTTGCTGACGATGACGAACTGATAACCAACGTCGCGCAGCCTGAGCAGGGCCGGAATGCACCCGCGCACGAAGCGCAGTTTCTCGTAAGCGTCGATCTGGAAGTCGGCCGGCTCCTCGATGAGGGTGCCGTCGCGGTCGATGAAAAGAATGGGCGTGCTCATGCCGCGACCTCCTGGACGCGCAATGCCGCCAGCACGCGCTCGTTCTGTTCCGGCGTGCCGATGCTGATGCGCAGGGCGTCGCCCAGTTGCGGCGCGGAACGCTGGTCGCGTACCACGATCCCTTCGGCCAATAGCGCACGGAAGGCCGACTCCGCATCAATGAAGCGCACCAGCAGGTAGTTGCCCTGCGAAGGATAGACCCGGGCGACCCAGGGCAAGGAAGCCAATGCGGCCTGCATGCGCTCGCGTTCGCTGCGGACCAGTTCCACGCGCACCTTCGTCTGCGCCAACGCGGCCGTGGACAGCCCCGCCACGGCCAGTTCGGCGCATGGCGTGGGCACCGGATACGGCGCCTGGCAGGCGCGCAATACGGCGATCAGTGCCGGATCGGCAATGGCCACGCCGATGCGCGCTGCGGCCAGTGCATGCGCCTTGGACAGGGTGCGCAACACCACGAGGTTGTCGTGTTGCTCCAGCAGGCCGGTCGCCGATGGCGCATCGGAGAACTCGCCATAGGCCTCGTCCACTACCACCAGCGACCACTCCCGCAGGCGTTCGGCAAGCGACGCAATCCGATCCAGCGGAATGGTGCCGCCGGTCGGGTTGGAAGGCGAACACAGGAACACGACCTTGGAACGACCGGCGATTGCGGCCTCCGCGATGGCATCGATATCGGCGGAGAACCCGCCCTCGCCATCGCGCAACGGAACCTCGACCAAAGGCGCGTTCTGCAGCCGCGCCGACACCGCATACATGCCGAACACGGGCGGCGTGACCAGCACCGTATCGCGTCCGGGAACACAAAGCGCCCTGACCAGCAGATCGATGGCTTCGTCGCTGCCGCGACCGATCAACAACTGCGATTCATTGCAGCCATACAGGCCGGCCAGCGCCTGCCTCAATGCTTCGGGCTGCGGGTCGGGATAACGGCGGTTGACGCTGCCGGCATCGGCAGGGTTGGTCCAGGCGCTTTCGTTGGCGTTGAGCCAGACGTCACCACGCAGTGCTTCGGTCCGCGCGGACTTGTAACCGCCGAAGCCGCGCAAATCTTCCCGCACCAGATCCAGTACCGAGCTCATGCCGCCACCTGCCGCAACCGCAACGCCACCGCATGGGCGTGGGCGTCCAGCCCTTCCGCCTCGGCCAGCACCACCGCGCAGCCGCCGATGGCGGCAATCCCGACGCGGCTGGCCGATTGCACGCTGACGAAATTCTGGAAGCTGCCCACGCTGACCCCGCTCCAGGCGCGCGCCGCGCCGCTGGTGGGCAATACATGGTTGGTGCCGCTGCAGTAGTCGCCCAGCGCCTCCGGCGTGTAGTCGCCCAGGAACACCGAACCCGCCGCTTCCACCTTGTCGAGCCAGGCACGCGGTTCGCGCAGCGCCAGGATCAGGTGTTCGGGCGCGTAGGCATTGCTGATGGCGAAGGCATCATCCAGTCGCTCCACCCGGATCAGGCGCGAAGCCGACAAGGCCTGACGCGCTATCTCCGCGCGCGGCAATGCCGCCAACTGGATTTCGATCTCGCGTTCGACCCGATCCAGCAGATCATCGTCGTCGGACAGCAACAGCACCTGCGAATCGGGCCCGTGTTCGGCCTGCGAAAGCAGATCGGCGGCAACGAAAGCCGGATCGGCGCCGGCATCGGCGATGACCAGCACTTCGGACGGCCCGGCCGGCATGTCGATGGCCACCGCCCCGCCCTGCGTCACCTGCTGCTTGGCCTCGGTGACGAAGCTGTTGCCCGGCCCGAACAGCTTGTCGCAGCGGGGCACACTGGCCGTGCCGAAGGCCATGGCCGCGATCGCTTGCGCACCTCCCAGCTTGAACACGCGCCCCACCCCGGTCAGCCGCGCCGCCACCAGCACCGCCGGATCGGCACTGCCATCGCAGCGCGGCGGCGTGCACAGCACCACTTCGCGGCACCCGGCCAGTCGCGCCGGTACGCCCAGCATCAATGCGGTGGAAGGCAACGGCGCGCTGCCCGCCGGCACGTACAGGCCCACGCGCGGGATCGGCCGGATCACCCGCTCGCATACCACGCCTGGCGCGGTTTCGACCGAATAAGGTTGCGCCATGCCCGCGCGGTGGAAGGCTTCGATGCGCGAAACCGCCGCTTCCATCGCTTCGCGCAAGGCTGGCGCCAGTTCCGCTTCGGCGCGCTCGAACTCATCGGCCCCGACTTCGAAATCACGCAGTTCCACACCATCGAAACGCGCCGTGATTTCCATCAGGGCGGCATCGCCACGCTGGCGCACGTCAGCCAACAGCGCGGAAACGGACTCGCGCGTGGCCTGCGCCACCACCTGCACCGGCCGCGTCAGCGCCTCGCGCCGCGCATCCTCGTCCAGCGCGGACCAATCCAGCCTGTTCATGCCAGCGACCTCTCCACCGACAACACCATCAATCCCTGCGCACCGGCACGCTCCAGTTCTTCCAGCCGTTGCCAGGTAACGGCACCGTGGCACATCGTCTGCAGTGCCAGCGGCGCACCCTCCGCGGAAGGCAAGCGGACCAGTGGCTCGGCATCGGGCAACAGGCGCGCGAGCTCGTCCACGTCGTCGCGATGGGCGCGGAACATCAGCAGTTTGCTGTCCTTGAGCTTGAGCACCCCATCCAACCGGCGCAACAGCATGGCCGCCAGGCCGGTACGCGCATCCTCGAATTCCCGGACCGGCCCAGCCAGCACGGCCTCGCTGTCCAGCAGGGTTTCCACCGGCCTGAGCTGGTTGGCCGCCAAGGTGGCACCACTGGAAACCAGATCACAGATCAGGTCGGCGGTGCCGAGCTTCGGCGCGATTTCCACCGAGCCTGACAGTTCCACCACGCTTGCCTGGACGCCCTGTGCGTCCAGCCATTGCGACAGGATGGCCGGATAGCTGGTAGCGATGCGCATGCCCTGCAATTGGCTGGCACCCTGCCAATCCCAATTGTCGGGAATGGCCAACATCAGCCGGCAGCCACCGAAGCCGAGCGGGCGCAGTTCACGGTAAGCCGCCGGCAAGCCGATGCGCGCGCGGGCGCCGGCCTGTTCGTTGAGCTCATTGCGGCCCACGATGCCGAAATCGCAGACACCATCGGCGATCAGGCCAGGGATGTCGTCGTCGCGTACCAGCAGCAAGTCCACCGGCAGCGATTCGCCATAGCAGAACAGCTTGTCGCGGCTCTCGCGCCAGCTCAGACCACAGGCCGAAAGCACGGCACGCGCCGGCTCGGCCAGGCGGCCGCTTTTCTGGATGGCAATGCGCAGGCGGTCGCGCGTGGCACCGTTCACGGGAGGGCTCATGGGGGATGCTCAGTGGGAAGCGAACGCGCGCGCCTGCTGGCGGCGGGCGGCGATGGCATAACCACCCGCGCCCCGCTCCAGGGTCCGGGCAACGCGGCCAATGGTGGTGACACTGACCCCGGTAAGGTCATGGATCTCGCGGTAGGGCAGGCCTTTCTGAAGCAATGGCACCACGCGCCAGCGGTCGGTCATGGCTTCCAGTTCCGCCGGTGTGCACAAGTCCTCCAGAAAAGCACGCACATGCTCCGGATTGCGCAGGGCGAGGAAGGCTCGCACCAGGCGGTCGATGGCGTCCGGGGCTTCATGCGCGTTGGCGTTGCGGCGTTTCATTCGGGCGGCTGTCATATTGTACTAATGCGTTAGTACATTATTTCATCGCAACGACTGCTGTCAAGCGAATGGCTCCGCACCCTGACGGTTGGGCATCGCTTTTCCTTCGGCCAGGGTGTCCTGCCCTGACCCGGGCGTGCGCCATCCATGGCGCGCCTTGACACGACACCCGCCCATCAGGCTCACGCATTCAAGACGGTATCTATCCCGTCATCCGCAATCCGCAGGTCGGCCCCACGCGGCCGACGCGCAGGGAAATGACGGAGTTCATGGGCGTCGGGGGCGTGGCCCCGACCTACGCCTGATCTCCCTTCCCGGACCGATCCGATGCAAACCGAGGGAGCGACTTCGCGAAGTGGCAATTCCCGGCAGTCGCGACCGTGGCCGTCAATCAGCCCTGTCGCTTCACGGCGGCGAGTAATTCACCCGACTCCACCAAGCGCACGGCGGCGGCGACTTCGCCATCCAGCGCGCGGTCACGGTCCAGGAAGGAAATCACGCGGCGGATGGCGGCATGCGCCGCGGCCACGGCGTTGCCGGGGTGGAATTCATCGGTGGCCGCCAGTTCTGTCCGCAGCGCCTCGACTTCGGCCAGGAATACCTCGCGCCCCGCAGCATCCGGCAAGGGACCGCCGGATACCTTGGCGGCCAGGGATTCGGCATCGGCACGACACGCAAGGTCGCGCGCAGCATTGATCATGTCGCGGCGCAGGTCCAGCGCCTGTGCCGCGGTATACAATTCCAGCGCCAGCACCTTGCCCAAGTCCTGCGCCATCGCCAGCACGTGGCGCGCCTCGTTGGCGCCCATCGACACGTGGTCCTCGGCATTGGCGCTGGTCGGCACCGAATAGACCGAAGCCGGATGCGCGCGGCTGGCCAGGTCGTTGACGATGGCGGCCGCCGTGTACTGCACGATCATGTGCCCGGATTCGGTGCCATCCTCGTTGCCGATCAGGAACGCCGGCAGGCCATCGTTGGTGGCCGGGTCCACCAGTTTGTTGAGGCGGCGCTCGGAAATCGACGCCAGCACCGGGATCGATGCCTTCACGTAACTCATCGCCAGCGCCAGCGGCATGCCGTGGAAGTGGCCGGCGGAAATCACCTGCTCCTCCACGTGCGCGGCATCGGTCTTGTCCGGGAACACCAGCGGATTGTCGGTGACCGCATTGAGCTCCACGTCCAGCACCCGCTTGGCCTGCTCCAGCGCGTCGCGCACCGCGCCATGCACCTGCGGGATGCAGCGCAGCGAATAGCTGTCCTGCGGCTGGTGCTTCTTGCCGCCGCGGAAGGGCTTGAAGCGCGCGTAGAACTTCTCGCGCCCATGGCGCTGGTCGCCGGGCACCCAGTCCCAGCCAATGTCGAAGCGCAGCGCCTGCGCCTTGGGCGTATCCCAACTGCCCGGCAACCAGGGCCGGAACCTGGGCACCAGGTGATACGGAATGTCCGCCAGGGTGGAGCCGTCCAGCAGTTCGCGCAGGCGACCCGCCACGTGGACCTGGCCCGGATGCGGGCGCAGGGCGTGCACCTCTTCGGCGAAGGCGCCCAACCGCCCGGCGAAGGCATCGATGGTCATTGCCGCCGCCAGGTCGGCGGTGTCCAGCAGGTTCTCCAGCCGGTACAGCGAGAGCACTCCCATCGCCAGCATCTGCGCGGTGCCGTTGTTGAGCGCCAGACCTTCCTTGTAGGACAGCCGCACCGGTTGCAGGCCCGCTTTTTCCAGCGCCTGCGCACCGGGAAGCCGCTGCCCCTGGTAGAACGCCTCGCCCCCGCCCAGCAGGACGATGGCCAGATGCGAAAGCGGCGCAAGATCACCCGAGGCCCCCACCGAACCGAGTTCCGGCACCACCGGCACGATGCCGGCGTTGAGCAGCGCGGTCAGCGCCTGCAGGGTTTCCACGCGGATGCCGGAATGACCCTTCAGCAAGGTATTGATGCGGATGCCCAGCATGGCACGCACGATTTCCGGCGCCATCGGCTGGCCCACGCACACCGCATGGGTGACGATCAGGTTGTGCTGCAACTCTTCATGCAGCGAGCGCCCCGAACGCACCGCGCCCGGCAGGTCGTCGCGCACGGGATAGGCGCCCAGCAACTTGTCCGCATTGCTGCCGAAGCCGGTGGACACACCGTAAATGGGCTCCTCGCGACGTACCTGTTCGGCCAAGAAATCGGCCGCGCGCGCCACCGCTTTCAGCGCATTCGCATCCAGTTCCACGCTGGCGCCGAATGCAATCTCGACCAGCCGGTCGCGCGTCAACGAATGTCCATCGAGCAGAATCGGTTTCATCGCAGCCCCGCCAGTACGCGTGTCTGTTCCAGTTCCACCTTGAGCGTGGCGGCCAGCTCCTCGCGGTCCACCTCGAACTGCTGCTCGCGCAGCAAGTCCTTCACCGTCACCACGCCGCGCGCCAGTTCGTCCTCGCCGGCCAGCGCCACGAAGCGCACGCACGCCCGCGCCGCGTACTGGAACTGCTTGGCCAGCTTGCGCGACTCCATCTGCACTTCGGTGTTGATGCCGCCGGCGCGCAGGCGCCGGGCGATATCCAATGCATCGCCCAACTGGGCCTCATCCATCAGCGCCACCATCGCCTGCACGCTGCTTTCGTCCACGCCGGCGACCAGCCCGGCCTCGCGCAACTGCCAGAACAAGCGGGTCAGCCCGATGGAAATCCCCACGCCAGGCAATTTCGACTTGGTGTAGTGGCTGGCAAGGCTTTCGTAGCGCCCACCGGAGCAGATCGAGCCGATCTGCGCATAGTCGTCCAGTTGGGTCTCGTAGACGGTGCCGGTGTAGTAGTCCAGGCCGCGCGCGATGGAGAAGTTGAGGCAGTAATCGCTTTCCGGCACGCCCAGCGCCTTCACCAGCGCCAGCACTTCGCGGAGTTCGGCGATGCCTTCGTTGAAGGTGTCGCTGCCCTGCCCCAGCGCATCGAGCCGGGCGACGGCATCCGCATGGCTGCTGGAGCGCACGGCGACGAAGTCCAGGATATTGCCGACAACACCCGCATCCAGCCCGAAATCGGGACCGACGAGGGTCTCGCGCACCGCATCCACGCCACGCTTGTCCAGCTTGTCCACCTCGCGCAGGACCAGCGCCTGCCGCTCGCCGTCGGCGATGCCCTGCGCCTCGAAGAAGCCGCGCATCAGCTTGCGGTTGTTCAGCTGGATGGTGAACGCGCCGATGCCCAGCTCGCTGAACACCGAATGGATCACCGCCAGCACTTCGGCATCGAAGCGGATGCTCAGCGCATCCTTGCCGATGACGTCGATGTCGCACTGGTAGAACTCGCGGAAACGGCCACGCTGGGCGCGTTCGCCGCGATACACGCGCTGGATCTGGTAGCGCCGGAACGGGAAGGTGAGGTCATGCTCGTGCTCGGCCACGTAGCGCGCCAGCGGCACGGTCAGGTCGAAGCGCAGGGCCAGCTCCGGCAGGCCTTCGCCGCCCTCGTCAGCGGACGATTTGGCCAGCGCGCCGGTGGACTGGACGAAATAGACCTGCCGCTCGGTCTCCCCGCCGGACTTGGTCAGCAGCACGTCCGACAACTCGAATACCGGCGTTTCCACCGGCAGGAAGCCGAACCGTTCGTAATTGCGGCGGATGGTATCCAGCATGCGCTGGAAGGCGATCTGCTCGCGGGGCAGCAGTTCCATCACCCCCGGTGGCGTGCGCGGCTTGATCAAGCGGAAGGCTCCGGCTGGAATTAGGCGCATATTCTAGAACCGAACGCCGCCCGCCGGCAGGAAAACCTCGCTGCCTATTGCCCCGGACCCCATCGGCTGAATACAATAGGCGGCTCGCGGGGTGTAGCTCAGTCTGGTAGAGCGCTACGTTCGGGACGTAGAGGTCGCAGGTTCGAATCCTGTCTCCCCGACCAA
>CAZLSG010000065.1:0-15470 GCA_964562135.1 uncultured Pseudoxanthomonas sp.
CGTGCGCCGCATCTGGCCCTTCCTGCGCGACCGCCGCATCGATGCCTACGGCGACTTGCTGAAGCGCTACATCGACTGACGCCGCCACAGGCACCCGCGCGCCGGATGCGCACAATCCCGGCGGCATGCATTGGCAACCCACCTTTTCATTCGAGCAACCCGATGACCGCGATCCAGACCGGCGCCGAAGACACCCTGTTCGAAGGCCAGCCCTACTGCACCGTCGAACGCGATGGCGTCCGCTACACCCTGCTGGGCACCGCGCACGTTTCGCAGAGCAGCGTCGATGCAGTACGTGCCGCCGTGGCCAGTGGCCGTTTCGATGCCGTTTCGGTGGAACTGGATGCCGGCCGCCTGCAATCCATGAGCGACCCTGACGTGCTGGCGAAACTGGACATCATCAAGGTGATCCGCGAAGGCAAGACCCACCTGTTCGCCGCCAACCTGGCCCTGGCCGCCTACCAGCGCCGGCTGGCCGAGCAGCTCGGCGTCGAACCCGGCGCCGAACTGAAGGCCGCCGTGCAGGATGGGCGGGAGCGTGGCCTGCCGGTGCACCTGATCGACCGCGAGGTGGGCCTGACCTTCAAGCGCACCCTGAGCAAACTCGGCTGGTGGAGCCGCGCCAAGGTCAGCGCGGGCATCCTCGTGGCCATGTTCGCCGACGAGGAAGTGGGCGACGACGAAATCGAGAAGCTCAAGCAAGGCGACCTGCTGGAATCCAGTTTCGGCGAATTCGCCGCGCAAAGCCCGGCGCTGTACGAAAGCATCATCGCCGAGCGCGACCGCTACATGGCCGCGCGCCTGCGCGAAACCTCCGGAGAAGCGAAGGAGGTGCTGGCCGTGGTCGGCGCCGGTCACCTGCCCGGCCTGTCCAGGCACCTCGCCGAGGAAACGGCTTCCCCGCAAAGCATCCGCGAGGAACTGGAGTCGGTTGCGAAGAAAAGCGACATCCCGTGGTTCACCATCGGCCTGAGCGCCTTCGTGCTGGGCGGATTCGCCTGGGGCTTCTGGCAGGGCGGGCTGGACGTGGGAACCGACCTGATCGTGCAATGGGTGCTGGCCACCGGCCTGCTTGGCGCGCTGGGTTGCGCCATCGCCGGCGGCCACCCGCTCAGCATCCTGGCCGCCTTCATCGCCTCGCCGCTGACGCCGCTGCATCCGGCGCTGGCCTCGGGCACCATCAGCGCACTGGTCGAGGCCAACCTGCGCAAGCCCACCTATGCCGACTTCATGGCCCTGCGCGATGACGTGCAACAGGTCCGCGGCTGGTGGCACAACCGCGTCTCGCGCCTGCTGGTGATCTTCTTCCTGACCAGCCTGGGCACCGCGATCGGCGTGTGGACCGGCGGGCTGCGGATGCTGGGACGATTGTTCGGCTGATATCCCGATTGCTCAGAGCAGGGTAAATGCCCCGTTCGCGACATTGTGCGCCAGTACGGGCAGCACGAGACTGCCGGTTCGCACCCGGAACCAGACCAGCAGCAGCGCCGGACCACCCGTCAATGCGAATGCCATGGCATCGAACGAGACCGCGCCGTCCCGGTAGAACAATGCATGTCCCAGGCCGAAGGCCACGCTGCTCAACACACCGCCCATCCCCAGGCCCGCAAGACGCAGCTTGTCCCTGCCGGAATCCAGTGCATGGTGCAGCGCCAGCAGCAGGATCCCCCGGTAGAACAATTCCTCCTCGATACCGGGCATCGACCACTGGAACAGGATGGTATCCAGGGCATCGGCGCCATCCCGCAGATGGAAAGCCATGCCAAAAAACACCACCACGAGCGCAGCGAAGACCCACCATGCCACCTTCGAGCCTGCCATCTGGTGCAGGGTGATGCCGCAACGTTTGAAGCCGAAGCCCGGCATCGCGGCCACCAGCAACAGACCTGCCGTGGCCAACAGCTTCCCGGTCCAGTTCCAGTGACTCGACGTGAACAGCTCGGGCACCATCCCGTAACCACGCAGCACCAGCGTGTCGCGGACCAGCATCAGGGCAAGCGCAACCGCCAGCCAGCCCACACGCAGGCGCGAACCGGTCGCCAGCGCCACCGGCACGGCCATGCCCGCAATCACTGCAACGTGGATGCCGATTTCGACCAGTGCCGGTGTCACGCCCTGGACTCGTCGACAGCCACGGCGGAAACCTGCGTCGTCACGGCGGAAGCATCAACGCCACGGGCACGCCGCAGCAGCCGCACCGTACTGTTGCGCCAATCATCCAGGATCGCGTAGATCGTCGGCAGGAACAGCAGGCTGGCCACGGTGGAAAACGCCAGTCCACCCGCCACCGCACGCGCCATGGGTGAATACTGCAACCCACCCAGCACATTGGTATCGCTCAGCGAAATCGGCACCATGGCCAGGATCGCGGTCCCCATGGTCATCATGATCGGACGCAAGCGCTCGCGGCTGCCCTCCACCAACGCATCGGTGCGACTCATGCCCCGGCGGCGCAGGTTGTTGATGTGCTCCACCATGATGATGCCGTTGTTCACCACCACGCCCATCAGCACCAGGATGCCGATGAAGGCCATGACCGTGAAAGACGTCCCGGTGAGCCAGAACAACCAGTACACGCCGAACACCGAGAACACCACGCAACTCATGATGGCGGACGGGAACAACAGCGATTCGAACACCGCCGCCATCAGCACGTAGATCATCACCAGCGCCAGCAACAGGTTGAACAGCATCTGCTGCATGCCTTCGGCATCGTCCTGGAACCCGGAACCCTCGAAGGAATAGCCGTAGCCCGCCGGGAACTGCGTGGCCTTCAAGGTGTCCTCCATCGCCTTGCGCGCGGCGGGCATGGTGGCGCCTTCGGTCAGGTTGGCCTGCAGGGTCACCATGGTCTGGCGGTTGAAACGGGTGATCCGGCTGGCAGACGGCACGGTCTCGATGCGCACCATGCTCAGCAGGGGCACCGTGCGGCCATCCGGCGCGCGCACCATGAAGCCGGAGATATCGTCCACGCCATAACCCTGGGCGCCGTCGAAGCGCACCCACACCGGGACTTCGGTCTGGCCGCGGCGGAATTCGCGCAACTGCGAGCCGCGCAAGGCCAGCCCGATGAAGTTGGACACTTCCTCGGCGCTGAAGCCATAGGCAGCGGCCCGCTCGCGGTCCACCCTGACGTTGAGTTCGGTGTTGCGGTCGCCACCCTCGACCCTGACATCGCGCAATTCGCTTCGCGCGGAAAGCATGGGGATGATCTCTTGGGCCAGCTCGTTCAGCATGCGGGTGGAATCGCCCCGCAACTGCACCTGCACGTTCTGCCCCATGGAGGCGGAACCCCCGCCCTGCCCGTCCTGTCCGCGCACGCCCAACGTGGCGCGCGCCGATTTAGGCAACTCCCTGCTGACGATATCGCCCAGCGGCTTGGTGTCCTTCACAGAATCGGCGAACGTCACCATGGTCGCGGCATCGCCCTGCTCGTCGTACCAAGTATAGACCTGCGCAATGTCCAGGCGCTCGCGATTGGCATCCAGGTACTCCTCCACCTTGAGCACTTCCTGAAGCATCTGCTCCTTGGTGAAGCTGCCTTTCCACTGGTAGTAGATCTGGATCTCGCCGCTGTCGCCACCGCCGAAGAAATCGACCTTCGTCAGCTTCATCGGCACCAGGCTGACCAGCACGATCAGCACGATGCCCAGCACGCTCCAGCCGCGATGTTCCAGTGTCCACCGCAGCAGCCGGGCATAACGCTGCTGCAGCCTCGGGATCATCCCGGCGGGATCGTGGACCGCCGGCGGCGTTTTCATCCGCGCGGACAACATGGGGATCAGGCTGACGGCCACCAACCATGAGGCCAGCAACGAAACCGTGATGGTGATGGCCAACTGCGCCATGAAGATGCTGATCTGGTTGGTCTCCCCCAGCAGGTTGGGCAGGAACACGATGCAGTGCGACAGCGTGCCGGCCGACAGCGCGATGGCCACGTTGCGCGTCCCCACGATGGCGGCCAGCCGCGGCTGGCCCGGCATGCGCTCGCGCTCCTGGTAGATGCTTTCCACCACCACCACCGCGTTGTCCACCAGCATGCCGACCGCAAGCAACAGGCCCATCAGGGTCAGCACGTTGAGGGTCACGCCCGCGAAGTACATGAAACCCAGCGTCATCACGAAGCAGATCGGGATGGCCAGGGTGACCATCAGCGTGGATGGCCAATGGCGCAGGAAGAAGAACAGCACGGCGATGGACAACAGCAGGCCGATCACGCCGGCCTCGGCCAGCTCCTTCAGCGAACTGGTGACCTCCTTGCCCATGTTCTGGATGACCTTGAAATCGATGTCGTCCAGGCCCGGCGCGCCCTGGATGGCCGTGATCTCGCGCATGACATTGCGCGAGACCTCCACCAGGTTGGCGTTGCGTTCCTTGAATATGTCCAGGCCGACCGCGCTGCGACCGTCCAGCCGGCGGCCATACGACATCCGCACCGGCTGCAGGCGGATATCCGCGATATCGCCCAGGCGCAGGCCCTTTGAATCAAGCACCAGGTCGCGCAACTCCTGCAGATCGGCCAGTTCGCCGATCGGCTGCAAGCGCAGGCGCTGGCCGCCGTCCTCGATCTGTCCGGCCGACACCGAGAAATTGATCTGTTGCAGACGGCGCGCCAGCTCGTTCAGGCTCAGGTCGTGCGCGGTCAGGCGCGTAGGCGAGATGGCGATCTCGACTTCACTGGGCGGAGCGCCGCTGATGTCCACCCGGGCCACGCCGGGGATGCGCTCGATCCGGCGCTTCATGTCGCGATCGATCAGGTCGTAGGCGCCGGTCAGGTCGGTGTCCCCCGCCAGGCGGATGCGCAGGAAGGCCTGGTCGCTGGTCGAGAACTTGAACACGAAATAGCGCTGGAAATCGTCGGGCAACTCGTCGCGGATCGCATCCAGGCGCTCGCGCGCCTCCGAAGCCGCAATGGCGACGTCGCGGCTCCAGTCCGAAAGTTCGATGAAGACGCCGGCTCCGTCCGCGCCGGCATTGCCGCGCATGCGCTTGATCCCCGGCATGGTGGCCAGCGCCTCTTCCGCCGGCCTCAACACCGTCCGCTCCACTTCTTCCGGGGTCGAGCCGGCATACGGCAGTTGCACGAACATGAAAGGCGCCGACACGTCCGGCATGGCTTCGAGCGGCAAGCGGAACGCAGCGATCAGGCCCACCACGAACAGGGACACGAAGCACATGATCGTGGTGACCGGCCGCTTGATGCTGAACTCGGCGATGCTCATGCGCGTTCCCATCCATCCCCGGCGGGCGCGCCGCCATCCATTTCCGCTTCGCTGGCGCGGGCGCGCCGGCCGCGCTCGGTGTAGTAATCATCGGCGCGGCGATCCATCAGGTCGTACACCACCGGGATCACGAACAGCGTGAGCAGGGTCGACACCAGCAGGCCGCCGATCACGGTCAGCGCCATCGGCGAGCGCACCTCGGCGCCATCGCCCAAGGCGATGGCCAACGGCATGAAGCCGAACAGGGTGCTCAGCGTGGTCATCGCGATCGGACGCAAGCGCGAGCGGGCGCCCTCCACCAATGCCTCGCGCTTGGCCACCCCGGCCTCGCGCAACTGGTTGACCTTGTCGATCAGGATGATCGCGTTCTTGGTCACCAGGCCCACCATCAATATCAATCCGATGAAGACCACCACCGAGATCGAATTCCCGGTCAGCAACAGGGCCAGGATCGCGCCCACCAGCGCCAGCGGGATGGTGAACAGGATGACGAAGGGATGCAGCAGCGATTCGAACTGCGATGCCATCACCAGGTAGACCAGGAAGATCGCCAGGCCAAAGGCGAACAGCAGGGACCGCACCGAATCGGCCAGTTCCTCGCCCTGCCCGCCGATGTGCAGGCCCACGCCGACACCGAGCGGATCGGCTACCACCATGCGCTGCACTTCGTCCATGGCCGAACCCAAGTCGATGCCGCGCAGGTTGGCTGAAACCACCGCCACCCGCATCTGGTCGGCACGATGGATTTCGCTGGGGCCGACGGTGGAAATCACCTCGGCCACCGAATCCAGCCTCACCGGACGGCCGCCGGTGTTGACGATCAACTGCCGGATGTCCTCGACCGAAGCGCGGTCGGATTCCTGGGCACGCACCAGTACGTCGATCTTGCGGTCGCGGAAGTTGTAGCGGGTCGCGACTTCGCCGCGTACCTTCTTCACCACCGCATCGGCGACCTGGCGCGTGGTCAACCCGAGCGCACCGGCGCGCTCCTGGTCGAAGCGGATCTGGATCTCGGGGAAGCCCTGCTCCACAGTCGACTTCACGTCTGTGTAGTGCGGATTGCCGCGCAGCATGTTAGCCAGCTTCTGCCCCGACACCTTCAGCGCATCCAGGTCCTGGCCGCGCAATTCGATCTCCAGCGGCGTGGAGAAACTGAACAACTGCGGACGGCTGAAGTCCACCTGCGCTCCCGGATGCTGCGCCATGCTGGCGCGCATGCGGTCGCTCTGTTCGGCTTCGAAAGCGCGGCTACCGCCGCCCTCCATCACCACGGTCAGCTTGGCGATGTTCTCGCCGCTTTCCGTGGGATTGGCATCCAGCCGGGTTCCGCTGCCGCTGACGCCATACAGCGATTCAACGCCCGCATCGCCCGCATGTTTCGCCTGCAACTCGCGCACCAGGCGGTCGGTTTCGCGCAAGGGCGTGCCGGGCGGCAGCTTGACCGTCATTTCGAAACGGTCCTGCGCCAGTTGAGGAATCAGGTCGGTGCCCAGCACGGGAACCAGCGCCAGTGTCAACACGAAGGCCAGCCCGGCGAAACCCAGCACCCGGCCAGGCCGCAGCAATGCGGCCGGCAACAGCGCCAGGTAACGGCGCTCGGCGAAATGGTAGGGCTTCATCGCCAGGTCGCTGAATTTGCCCATGACCGGGGACACCACGCGGGTCACCAGCCGCCACAGGCGGACGAACAGCCAGACCAGGCCGAAAAGTGCCGGCCCCACGCAGGCGATCAGGAACATCAGCAACATCCAGCCCGGCAACAGCAACGCGCGCAACGGGAGCAACAACACCCAGGCCACCCACGCAACCGCCCGCGGCATGCGCGCGGAACCGAGCGGGCCCCAGAACAGCCAGTGCTTCGAAACCAGGATGGTCCGGATGCATCCCGCCACGAACAGCAGCGGGAACAGCAGGATGCACAGTGGCCACGTGACCCAGCGCGGCCACGCCAGCAGCAGCGGCAGGCCCAGGGTCGAATGGATCAGCCGGACGCCCTGTTGGTTGAGTTGCGAACGCGGATGCGGCGCCTCCTCCGGGAAGCTCATCGGCGCATGGCCCTTCCACGAAGACAACATCGGGATCAGGGTCATGGCCACCAGCAACGAGACGCCCACCGCAATGGCGATGGTCAGCGCCTGGTCGCGGAACAGTTCCCCGGCCACGCCTTCCACGAACACCAGCGGCAGGAACACCGCGATGGTGGTCAGGGTGGAGGCCACCACCGCCATGCTGACTTCGCGCGTGCCTTCGATCGCCGCGCAGATCGGGTCCAGCCCGCGCTCGCGCGCCTTGGCGATGCTTTCCAGCACCACGATGGAATCGTCCACCACCAGGCCGGTGGCCAGCGCCAGGCCGCCCAGCGACATCACGTTCAGGCTCAGGCCCAACTGGTCCATGAAGAAGAACGTGGTGATGATGGAAACCGGCAACGAAAGGCCCACCACCAGCGTGTTCCAGCCGTTGCGCAGGAACAGGAAGATCACCAGCAAGGCCAGGCTGCCGCCCCACAGCGCGTCCACCTTCACATCGGTGATCGCGCTGCGGATGAACTTGGACTGGTCCTCGATGACATTCAGTTCCATGTCGGCCGGGAACCCGGCGCGGATCTGCGCCAGGCGCGCCTGCAGCGCATCGGCGGTGGCCACCGTGTTCGCATCGCCTTCCTTGTAGATCGCCAGTTCCACCGTTTCCTGGCCGGCCAGGCGGATGATCGCCTCGCGTTCCTTGTAGCCCTGGCGCACGTCGGCCACGTCCTTCAGGCGCACCGGCATGCCGCCGGCCACGGCGCCGGAAGAACCCGATGACGCGCTCTGCACCGAAGCCGCCGCGGCCATGGCCGCCGCCGAGCCGGTGGTTGCGGCAATCGCCGCCATCTGCCGCGCGGCCGATTCCGCCTCGCCGCCTCCTGCGCTCTGGCCGGTGACCAGCATGTCGCGGATTTCCTCCAGGCCCGCGAACTGATTCACTGTGCGCACGAGGTAACGCTGCGAACCCTGCTCCAGGCGACCGCCGGAGAGGTTGATGTTCTCCTGCCGCAGGCGGTCGATGATGGTGTCGATGGGCAGGTTGATCTGGGCCAGCCGTTGCTGGTCGATATCGACCTGGATCTCGTCCTCCAGGCCGCCGCCCACCTTGACGGCGGCCACGCCGGGCACCGGTTCCAGCTTTTTCTTCAGGTCGTCGTCGGCGAAACGGCGCAGTTCGGTCAGCTGGCGCACCGCATCGGCTTCGTCTGCCGGCGCCGCCTTGGTGGAAAGCGCCAGCCGCATGATCGGCTCGGTGGACGGATTGAAGCGCAGCAGCACCGGCGACTCGGCTTCCAGCGGCAGGCGCAGCGACTCCATCTTGTCGCGAACTTCCAGGCTGGCCCGGTCCATGTCGGTGCCCCAGGCGAACTCCAGCACCACGTCGCTCTGGCCCGTGCGCGAAACCGACTTGAGCTTGCGCAACCCCTTGGCCACGCCCACCGCCTCTTCCACCGGTTCGGTGATCAGCGTCTCGATCTCGGACGGCGCGGCGCCGGTGTACTCGGTGCGCACGGTGAGCGTCGGATAACTGAGATCGGGCAGCAGGTTGACCTTGAGGTTGCCCAGCGCCAGGAAACCGAACAGCAACAGAGTGACGGTGCACATCGCCACGGTCACCCGGCGGCGAACCGCGAATTCCACCAATCCGCCCCGTGCAACCCTCTGCCAGCCGGGGGAACCCGACCCGGATGCTTCTGGAATATGTTCGCTCATTGCGTGTTACCGGCGCCTTCGGCCCTGGCCGCCACCGTGCCCGGCGATGCTCCGCCGATGACCTGCACCGTACTGCCGTCGCGCAGGGCGATCTTGCCCGCGGTCACCACGCGATCGTCCGGTTGCAGGCCTTCGCGTATCTCCAGCCACTCGCCATCCAGGTAACCCGGCACCACCGGAACACGCGACACCTTGTCGTCGCGCACCACGAACACCGCCGGACCGCCATCGTCGAGCAGGGCGATGCGCGGGATCACCATCGCATCCGGGCGCTGATCGTAATCGATGGCGATGCGGCCGAACATGCCCGGCTGCAATTCATTGCCACCCTCGAAGGCCGCCACCACGCGGAACGTGCCACTGCCCGAATCCACCACCGGCGCGATGCGATCCACCACCCCTTCGAAACGCTGGCCGGGAAGCGCATCCACCGCCAGGGCAACGGGCTGCCCGGCCTTCAGCGTGGCCAGTTCCCGCTCCGGCACGTTGAGGGTGGCTTCCAGACGCGCATTGTCGATGATGCGGAAAATGGGCGTGTTGATCTGCACGAAATTGCCGGGCTTGATCGAACGCGACGCGATCACGCCGGAAATCGGCGCCTCGACGGTGGTGTAGGACAATTCCAGCGATGCCATCCGGTGCTGCGCGCGCGCGTTCTCCAGGTCGTACTTGAGCTGGTCCACGTCATTGGCGCTGATCATCTGCTGCGCCACCAGTTGCTGGGCGCGCCGGTAGTTGTTTTCCAGCTTGCGCATCTGCGCCTCGGCCTGGGCCACCGCCAACCGCGCCCGGTCCGAATCCAGCCGCACCAGCGGCTGTCCGGCACGGACCGTCTGCCCCTCTTCCACCATCACCTGCAGGGCCACCCCCGAAGTCTTGGCGACCACCTGCGCCTCCCCCTGCGCTTCCAGCGCGGCGGTCCCGCTGTAGCTGGCCGCAATGGGCCGCCGGATCGGGGTGACTACCTCCACCGGGACGGCATTCTGCACCGTCGTAGAGTCCTGATCGCTGTCATTGGCGGATTTCGCGTTGCATCCGGCAAGCGCCGCCAGCGCGCACAGCAAGAGCATGCAAGCGGTCAACGAGTGGATACGGCCTTCGGAATGGACAGATCGGGACATGGGTTGGGAGCCGGTTGTGATGTTTTGGTGTTATATGAATGTATATCACCAGAACAGGCCTGCCATGCGCCGAAGGTCATGGTTCCCGTCATCGGCCACCAACCGCCGGACAACACGCTGCCACCCCATCCCATTGGCGGGCCCGGCAACCGGCAGGCTATACTTTCCGGAGCCAAGCACCGCGATGGGTCGTGGTGCGCGCGAATCCAGTTTCCGGAACCACGACATGATGCGACCGCTGCCGCTCGCCGCCTGCCTTGCCATTGCCTCCATCCTCCCGGTGGCCACCGTCACCGCCCAGCAGGACACCGCCGCCGATCCGTCAGCCTCACCCGCTCCCGCCGAGGCACCCGCTCCCGAAGCTCCTGCTCCGGCAAGGGGCAACCCGGAGACCGGCCGCACCCTGGCCTATACCTGCCAGGGATGCCATGGCATCCCCGGCTACAAGAACGCCTATCCCAGCTTCCATGTCCCCAAGATCGGCGGCCAGCCCGAGGAATACCTGGTCAGCGCGCTGACCGGATACAAGAACGGCACCCGCAAGCACCCCACCATGGAGGTGCAGTCGCAGAGCTTCTCCGAGCAGGACATCGCCGACATCGCCGCCTTCCTTTCCACCCTCAAGTAAGCCGCCCCATGCCCAATGCCATGCACGCCCAGCGTCTAGCCATCGCCCTGTTCGCTGCCATCGCCCTGGCGGCCTGCTCCCAGAGCGAGCCTGCCGGAACTCCGGAAGCCGCCAGCAAGAGTTCATCCGCCGGCCTGCCCGCGGGCCGCGCCCACATCGGCGAGCAACTGGCCGCCGCCAAGGGCAAGGCCACCGGCCAGAGCTGCATCGATTGCCACGGTCCCGACGGCAACGCGCCCATCGACGGCACCTATCCGAAGCTGGGTGGCCAGTACGCCGACTACCTGGCGCACGCACTCAAGGGCTATCGCTCGGGTGAGCGCCAGCATGCATTGATGACGAACCAGGCCACCGCGCTGTCCGACCAGGACATTGCCGACCTGGCCGAGTACTTCGCATCGCGTCCGTCACAGTTGCGCGACCTGAAGGGCGCGAACTGAATCCTGCGTTGCATGGGATGACACGAAAACGGCGCCGCAAGGCGCCGTTGTTCTTTCCGCGGCAGCCGGACCGAGGGCTCAACTGTCCGTCGGGATCGGCGTGCGCTTGACCGGGATTTCCGGCGGCGGCCTGGCCGTGGCGGGCTGCTCGTTGAGGTTGTCGTCGACCACCCCGCATCCGCCTCCCAGCTGGAGCACGGAAATCACGCACACGATCCGCTTGCTGGTACCCGGGATGGGAATGGAGGTGGTGCGGATGTTCTTGCGCACCCATTCTTCAAGCAGGTTTTCGTTGGGTATCCAGTAACGGTCGAAACGGGTGGGTTCATAGCCATAAGGCGGGCGCTCCAGCCAGGTGCCGGCCCGATCAATCCTGTCCTGCGACCAACTGTCATTGGCACCGCCCGGCGCGCCCCCCTGTTGCGCGGTTTCGCCGTCACTTCCCTGCCCCGGCAAGCGCACGCGACCTTCACCATCGAACAGCCCCGGAACTGCCCCCGCATCACCTGCCTGGTTGCGGTCGGACAGGCCCCAGTCGTCGGCACGGCGTTCCGAAGGCATGCCCCCGGACCGACTGGCCTGCATGGGCCCGGCGGAGGCTCCCTCGCTGCGGCCGCCTTGCGCCGTGCTGCGCGTCTGTTCGCCGCTGGATGCCGCCGCGGCCGACGGCACGGGTGCATCCGCGGAGGCTGTTCCTGTCGATGCGGAAGAACCCGCGGCAGCCGTTCCGGAGGACGGCACGGGAATTTCAAGCTCGCGCACGGCCTGCTCGATACCGCGCAACTGTGGCGCAGCCACTTCGCGAACGGGGATACGCGCGGTTTCCGGCACGGCAAGGGGTACCGGCACCTCGCGCTGGCGGACTTCGGTCACCGGCCTGGAAATCTGCGGCGTGGGAAGCGGCACTTCCGGCACATCGGCACGTATCGCGGGAGGACGCACCACCGCGATCTCGCGCTCCTGCACGGTCACTCCGGAATCGGTGACCGGCATGACCACCGACTCCGGAAGCGGCGGCGTCACCGGCGGCAACACGAATTCCACCGTCGGCACCTCGGTTTCGGTCACCTGCAGGATCTGCTGCGCAGGCGCCGGTTCGGGAATCTCCTGCTGCGCCACGGGCGGCAGCTCGGCATCCATCGATGGCAAAGGGGCAGGCAAAGGCATGGAGGGCGACGGCACTTGCAATTGCGGCTCTGCGGATGCCATTGCGGGCGCCTGTGCAGCCCGCGATGCCGCGCCCGCCTCGGCAGGCGCGCCACCCCCTTCTTCTTCAGGCGTGCCGCGGCCGATGAATTCCAGCCGCACGCGGCTGCCCTCTTCGCCTGCCGGTGGCAGCGGCACCCAGCTGACCAGGGCCACCCACAGCAGGAACAGCACGAACAGCGTGTGGATCAGCGCGCTGGTGATGGCAGCGAACCAGCGTATCCCGCGCTGCTCGCGCGGAGGCGGTTCCCAGCCCGGGTGGAACAGCGAGCGAAAGGCGCTCAGTGTGCCGATGGCCGCCGGGATACCCGGCGACGCCGGCATGGGGCGCTGCCCCATCGCCTCGATCCATTCCGCGGGAGGTGCGGCCTTGGGCCCCGGCTTTTCCCGCGTCGCTTGTACGCGCAGCCAGATGCTCCATCCATACGGCATGCCGGTCTTGCGATCCAGCACCATGGAAACGGGCCGCTCGAGCAGCGCCTGGACGATGTCGGAGGCCGTCTTCACCGCCGCGGGGAGTGATCAGGCAACCCGGCCACGGGGGATGTACGGCGCGTCCCCGGTGTCGTGATCGGTGACATCGCGCACCTCGACGACGCCGGGGACGCGCGCCTTCAGGGTTTTCTCGATGCCCTGCTTCAGGGTGACATCGGCCATCCCGCAGCCATTGCAGCCCCCGCCGAAGCGCAACAGCACCATGCCTTCGGCGGTGACCTGTTCCACCGCAACGCGTCCGCGGTGCTGGGCCAGTTGCGGGTTGATTTCATTCTCCACCACCCAGCGCACGCGCTCGACAAGGGAAGCCGACTCGGCGGGCGCTTCACCCTTGATCTTCGGCGCGCGGATGGTGAGCTGGCTGCCGGCCCCTTGGGTGACGTAATCGATCTCCGCGCCGTCCAGCCAAGCCACGCTGCCGGCATCCACGTACAAGGTGAAGCCTTCGCAATCGATGGCCCATTCATCGCCATGCAGGTCGCGCGGTTCGGCGAATTCCAGCCTGGCATCCGCCCGTGCGGTACCGGGATCCACCGCGCTCAGGCGCACGCCCATGCCGGGCACCGCTTCACGTTCGATCAATTTGCGGAAATGGAACTGCGCACTGTCGGATATCTGGATCATGGGGGTATTCTAGCCATCTGCGCGTCGTCCGCTCATGCATGACATCCTGCATGGAGGCGATGCGTTCAGTCTGCCGCAAGAGGAATCTCAAGAGGAACACGCATGTCCGATCTCATCCCCCTTGTCCAGGCCCATTGCCTGCCGCTCAAAGGCAGCCAGCACCGGCTTACCCAGGCTCGTATCGCCGAACTGCTGCCGCAGGTTCCCGGCTGGGAGCTGGTCGAGGACGGACACGCCCTGTCCAGGACGTTCCACTTCGACAACTACCACCAGACAATGGCCTTCGTGAACGCCTTGGCCTGGATCGCCCACGGCGAAGACCATCACCCCGATCTCGGCGTGCACTACAACCGCGCGGTCGTACGCTATTCGACCCACGATGTCGGCGGCCTGAGCGAGAACGACTTCATCTGCGCCGCCAAGGCCGACAGCCTGCTGGCCTGAGCAGAACCGCATCCCGCCGGCCTGCCGGCCGGCCCCGCTTCAACAACCGGAGGCCACCACCATGCATACCAGGCAACGGATGACACCCGCGCACCCCCTTCTGGCAACCACGCTGGCGCTCTCCGCCGCCGTCCTTGTCGCCGCCTGCGCCCCTTCGGGCCCGCAGACACCGGTCCAGCCCCCGACCAACACGATGGCCGTAAGGACTCCTCCTCCGGAATTCCCGCTGGAACTGGCCTGCGCCGGCGCCAGTGGCGAAACCTTGCTGGGCGTGACCATCGGCGTGGAAGGGACTCCCACCGATGTGCAACTGATCCGCGGCAGCGGCCATGAGGCACTCGACGATGCCGCCATCGAAGCGGTCAAGACCTGGCAATTCCGGCCCGCCACCCGCAATGGGGAACCGGTGCCGCAAACCATCCAGGTCCCGGTGAATTTCCAGCCGCCGGCGGTGCGGCCGGATGCCTGCTTCGCCCTGGACGAACAGCGCTAGGCAACGCCTTCAGGCAAGGCGGTCCAGCACGCCGGCAAGCTCTTCGGCCAGCGGCGCGTTCAATACATAGGGGGCCTTGCCCCCATCCAGCGCGAACTGCAGCGACGCCGCGTGCAGGAACAGCCGCTTCAGGCCCGCCTGTTCGCGCAGCCGCCGGTTGACCATTTCGTCGCCGTATTTGTCGTCGCCGGCCACCGCATGGCCGATATGCCTGGCATGCACGCGAATCTGGTGCGTGCGGCCGGTTTCGATCCGCACTTCGCAATAGGAATGTCCGCCCCGCCGTTCCAGTACGCGGAAGTGGCTGAGCGACGGTTTGCCCTGCGGATTGACTTGCACATGCCGTTCGCCTCCCTGGCGCAGTCCCACATGCAGTGGTGCGTCCACGCTCATGACCCCATCGGGCATCCGGCCGGCCAGCAGCGCCAGATAACGCTTCTCGATGCCGCGTCCTCCATCGGCGTCGTTCTCGCGCATCAGCGCCTGCAATTCGGTCAAGGCCGAACGTTTCTTGGCCAGGATCAGCAGCCCGGACGTGTCACGGTCCAGACGATGCACCAGTTCCAGGTTCTGGTTGGGCCGCAGCGCCCGCATTGTTTCAATGGCGCCAAAACTGATGCCGCTTCCCCCGTGGCTGGCCACCCCGGAGGGCTTGTTCAACGCCAACAGGCGCGCGTCCTCGAAGACGATGCTGCGTTCCATCCTCTCCAGGAAGGATGCAGGGGGCGCAGCCTTGTCTCCATCATCGTTGAGACTGACCGGCGGAATCCGGATCTCGTCGCCGGCCTGCAGCTTGCGCTCCGCCTTGGCGCGCCCGCCGTTGACCCGCACCTGGCCGCTGCGCACCAGCTTGTAGACCAGACTGCGCGGCGCACCCTTGAGCTGGCCCAGCAGGAAATTGTCCAGGCGCTGGCCGTCCCGGTCTTCCGGCACGGTCACCGTGCGCACGGGGGTCTTGCCGGTGCCGGTGCCGGACGCTGTGGGTGGGGAGCTCATCGGGTAATTATTCTGTTACACTCGGCACGCGAGATAAGGGTTTGATTTCGCAGGAAGTTAC
>CAZLSG010000066.1:0-15437 GCA_964562135.1 uncultured Pseudoxanthomonas sp.
CGATCCATGAGTCTTCCATCGGCGGGATTATAAGTGGCCCGGGGTGGCGGCCGCCGAAATGCCCGTGCTGGCTCAGAACCTGTTCACGATCTTGCTGGGCTTGCCGGATGACGCGCGTGCGGTGCTCGACAACATCGCCTGGAGCGATGTTGGACAGCGCGCAGCGCTGGCCCGCAGGGCTGCCGCCAGGGAGGGTGGCAGCAAATGCTCATGTACCCGCCTGTACATTGCGCTTTCTGCGCTCCACCACATGCCATCCGCCTGTGCTCGCGACAGATCGTGAATAGGTTCTTAGACTTGCATGGATGGAAACGACCGCAATGGAAGAAATCACCGCCCTCAAGGCCGACAGCTTCGGGCGCATTGCCTTGATGTGCGATGCGCGCGGGCTGTTCATCCGCCGGGACCTGTCCGCCACCCCATGGTGGCTGCGGTTCCCGGCCTGGCGGCTGGCCCGTCGCGAAGCACGCGCCCTGCAACGGATCGCCGGCATGCGTGACGTACCGCAGCTGCTGGCCTGGGATGGCAAGCGGCTGGATCGCAGTTACATGGAAGGCAAGGCGATGTACCAGTCTCCGCCGCGCGACGATGTGGCGTATTTCCATGCCGCGCGCCGGTTGCTGCAGGAGGTGCACCGGCGCGGCCTGGCGCACAACGACCTGGCCAAGGAGGCCAACTGGCTGGTGCTGGCCGATGGCCGTCCCGCGCTGATCGACTTCCAACTGGCGGTGTGCGGACGCCCGCGCTCGCGCTGGATGCGCCTGCTGGCGCGCGAGGACCTGCGCCACCTGCTGAAACACAAGCGCACCTACTGCCGCGACGCGCTCACGCCGGTGGAATGGAAGTTGCTGAAACGCCACTCCTGGGTGCGCGATCTGTGGTTCCGCACCGGCAAGCCGGTGTACCGCTTCGTCACCCGCAAGCTGCTGAAGTGGGAAGACAACGAAGGGCAGGGGCCAAAGCCGTAGGAGCGGCGCTTGGCCGCGATGGGGCTTTACCGTGAAAGGCGGTCGCGGCCAAGCGCCGCTCCTACAATAGGGGTGATCGCATATCTGGAGTCGTCATGAGCACGCTTTCCGGCAAGACCCTTTTCATCACCGGCGCTTCGCGCGGCATCGGCCTGGCCATTGCGCTGCGGGCGGCGCGCGATGGCGCCAACGTGGCCATTGCGGCCAAGTCGTCGGTACCCAATCCCAGGTTGCCCGGCACCATTTACACGGCGGCCGAGGCGGTGAACGCTGCGGGCGGGCAGGGGCTGGCGCTGAAGTGCGACATCCGCGAGGAGGATCAGGTGAAGGCGGCCGTGGCGGCCACGGTGGATGCGTTCGGCGGCATCGATATCCTGGTCAACAATGCCAGCGCCATCTGGTTGCGCGGCGCGCTGGACACGCCGATGAAGCGCTTCGACCTGATGCAGCAGGTCAATGCGCGCGGCAGCTTCCTGTGCGCGCAGGCCTGCCTGCCGCACCTGTTGCAGGCGCCCAATCCGCACATCCTGACCCTGTGCCCGCCACCGTCGCTGGACCCGAAATGGTGGGCGCCGCATACCGGCTATACCCTGGCCAAGATGGGCATGAGCTTCGTGACGCTGGGGCTGGCCGGTGAGTTCGGCCCGCAGGGCGTGGCAGTGAACGCGTTGTGGCCGCGCACGCTGATCGGCACCGACGCGCTCAACATGATCCCCGGCGTGTCCGTCGCGAACGGCCGCAGGCCCGAGATCATGGCCGATGCCGCGCATGCGGTCCTGACCCGCGATGCCAGGGGGTTCAGTGGCCAATTCCTGATCGACGACGAAGTGCTGGCCGAAACCGGCGTCACCGACCTGTCCGGCTATGCGGTGGATCCGTCGCAGCCGCTGTATCCGGATTTGTTCCTGGATTGAGCTCAGCCACCGTCCCGTGCCAGGGCATGGCGCAGGTCGTCGATCAGGTCGCGCACGTCTTCCAGGCCCACCGACAGCCGCAGCAGGCCCGGTGGCGACATTACCCGTGGTTCTTCGATGGAGGCGCGGTGCTCCACCAGCGATTCGGTCGAACCCAGCGAGGTCGCGTTGACGAACAGCCGCAGGCGCCCGGCGACCTCCAGTGCCGCCGCGGTGCCGCCGGCGACTTCGAACGACAGCATGCCGCCGTAGCCTTGACGCATCTGCGCGGTGGCGACGCCATGCATCGGGTGCGAGGGCAAGCCGGGATAGTGGACCTTTTCCACGCGCGGATGCCCCGCCAGGAACCGCGCCACCTCCAGCGCGTTGCGGCAATGCCGCTCGATCCGCACCGGCAGCGTGCGCAGGCCGCGCAGCACCAGCCAGGCCGACAGCGGCGAAGCGGTATTGCCGGTGAAGCGGCGCAGGTCGTTGCAGGCGGCGGCGAAATCGTCATCGGCGGCGAAGCCCAGCACGCCGCCCATCACGTCGCCATGCCCGCCCAGGTACTTGGTGGCCGAATGCAACACGATGTCCGCGCCCAGCGCCAGCGGTTGCTGCAACGCGGGCGTGGCGAAGGTGCCGTCCACCAGCAGCCGCGCGCCGGCGGCGTGCGCGATGTCGGCCAGCGCGGCGATGTCGCAGATCTTGAGCAATGGATTGGACGGTGTTTCCGCCCACAGCAGACGGGTCTCCGGGGTGATCGCCGCGCGTACCGCGTCCAGGTCGCTCATGTCGACCACGCGGTGGCGCACGCCCCATTGCGAGAGCCATTTCTCGCCAATGGCGCGGTAGCCGAAATAGGTGTCGTCGGCGATCAGCAGTTCGCTGCCCGCAGGCAAGGCCTGCATCGCCGTCGCGCCGGCGGCCATGCCAGTGGCGAAGAACAGCGCGCGCGCGCCGCCGTCCAGCGTGGCCAGCACCTGTTCCAGTTGCTGCTGGTTGGGATTGTCGTAGCGCTGGTACAGATAGCCCAGCGGCGTCTTCGCGTCGGGCGCGTGCTCGAAGGTGGTGGCCAGTTGCAGGGCCGGTGCCAGCGCACCGTTCACCGGGTCGGCACCGACTCCGGCATGGGCGGCGAGGGTGTCGAAGCGGGGCGGCTGGGACATGGGCATGGAAGCGCGGGCGGGAAGCCGGATAATGCCAGCTTGCGGCATCGCCGGCATATCGGTGCTGCGTTTCCCTCTTCCACAGCAGGATCCCGCCATGAAATACCTCCACGCCATGATCCGTGTCCACGACCTGGAGAAGACCAGCCGGTTCTTCACCGAAGGCCTGGGCCTGCAGCAGACCCGCCGCATGGACAGCGAGGCGGGCAAGTTCTCCCTGGTGTACTTCGCCGCGCCGGAGAACCCTGAAGCGGAGGTGGAGCTGACCTGGAACTGGGGCTCCGAAGAGGACTATGGCAGTGCCCGCAACTTCGGCCACCTGGCGTTCGAGGTGGACGACATCTACGCCTTGTGCGCGCACCTGCAATCGCTGGGCGTGACCATCAACCGCCCGCCGCGCGATGGCCACATGGCCTTCGTGCGCACTCCGGACCTGATTTCCATCGAGCTGCTGCAGAAGGGCGGAGCGCTGCCGCCGCGGGAGCCTTGGGCGTCGATGCCGAACACCGGCAGCTGGTAGCGGATGACTTGCCGGGCGGGGCGGCGACCGTGCGCTGCATCATGCGGCAGTCCGCGCAATCGGTGAAAATGGCGGCCCGTCCGTTCCCGCTGGTCCGCCCATGGTCATCGCCGCCGATTCCGTCCTCTCGCTTTCCGACTACTACCTGCCGGTCTACCGCCCGCGCACGATGGTGCTGGAGCGCGGCCAGGGCGCGCGCCTGTGGGACAGCGAAGGACGCGAATACATCGACCTGGCCGCAGGCATCGCCGTGTGCGGCCTGGGACACAACGATCCCGACCTGCTGGCCGCATTGACCGAACAGGCCGGCAAGCTCTGGCACACCAGCAACGCCTTCTACAGCGAGCCGCCGCTGCGCCTGGCCGAGGAACTGGTGCAGGCTTCGCGCTTCGCCCGCCGCGTCTTCCTGTGCAATTCCGGCGCCGAGGCCAACGAAGCGGCCATCAAGCTGGTGCGCAAATGGGCCGCGTCGCAGGGCCGGGCGCCGGACAAGCGGGTGATCGTCACCTTCCGCGGCAGCTTCCATGGCCGCACGCTGGCCACGGTCACCGCCACCGCGCAGCCGAAGTACCAGGAAGGTTACGAGCCGCTGCCGTCCGGGTTCCGCTACGTGGATTTCAACAATGCCACCCAGCTGGAAATCGCCATGGCCTGCGGCGACGTGGCGGCGGTAATGATCGAGCCGGTACAGGGCGAGGGCGGGGTGACCCCGGTGGCCTCCGGTTTCCTGCAGCAGGTCCGCGAGTTGTGCGACCACCACGACGCATTGCTGGTGCTGGACGAGATCCAGACCGGCATGGGCCGCACCGGCACCCTGTTCGCGCACTGGCAGGACGACGTGACGCCGGACATCGTCACCCTGGCCAAGGCGCTGGGCGGCGGCTTCCCGGTCGGGGCCATGCTGGCCGGGCCGAAGGTGGCCGACGTCATGCAGTTCGGCGCACACGGATCCACTTTCGGCGGCAATCCGCTGGCTGCCGCGGTGGCGCGGGCGGCGTTGCGCAAACTGAATTCGCACGCCATCGCCAGCAACGTGGGGCGCCAGTCCGCGGCCTTGCGCGAAGGCTTCGCGGCGATCAGTGCCGAACTGGACCTGTTCTCCGAAGTCCGCGGCCGCGGACTGATGCTGGGCGCGGTCCTGAAGCTCGCCTATGCGGGCCGGGCCGGGGAAGTCCTGGACCTTGCCGCCGCGCATGGCCTGCTGCTGTTGCAGGCGGGCCCGGACGTGCTGCGCTTCGTGCCGGCGCTGAACATCACCGACGAGGAAGTGGCCGAGGGATTGAAGCGGCTGCGCCTGGCATTGCGCGATTTCGCCACGAAGGCGCGTGCTTGACTGTTTCACCGATCCCGTAGGAGCGACCCATGGCCGCGAAGGGCTTTACCGTGAAAGGCGGTCGCGGCCATGGGCCGCTCCTACAGGCGAGCAGGCATAAAAAAACCCCGGAGGCCAGAAGCGTCCGGGGCATGGAGAGAGAGGGACTGCGCGATTACCAGAACCGGAAATCGGCGCTGAGCAGATAGGAGCGCGACGGCCCCAGGAACACGCGGGTCATCGGCCAGTTGCCCGAGTTGGCATAGGTCTTGTCGGCCACGTTGTCGACATTCAGGCGCAACGTCACCGTGTCGTTCAGCGCGTACGAAGCCATCAGGTTGCCGACGGTGTAGCCCGGCAGTTTGCCGTAGCGGCCGTTGGGGATGATGCGGTCGGCGTCGTCGGGGCGTCCTGCCCACGAATCGCCCACATGCTGGATGCCGCCGCCCAAGGTCAGTCCGTTGTCGAAGCGATAGGTCGTCCACAGGTTGGCCGAACGCCTGGGCGTGAAGGCCAGTTCGTCGCCGCTGGTGATCAGGTAGCTGCCGAAGTCGGCCGGATTGGCGCCGCGCCGCGCGGCATCCAGCCAGGCGTCGTGCTCGCGTTCGCTGTTGAGGAATACCGCGCCGGCGAACACCGTCCAGGCATCGGAGATCTGGCCATTGATGCCAAGTTCCACGCCGCGCACGATCTGTTTGCCGTAGCCGCGCAGCCGCACCGGGCTGCCGGGCACGTCCGGGTCGACGCCGGTGATCGCCACGCTGCGGCGCTGGGTCTGGAAAAGGGCGGCGGTGGCGATCAGGCGATCGTCGAAGAAGTCCCACTTCACGCCGATCTCGTGGTTGACCGCGCGTTGCGGTTTGGAGATATCGTTGTTCTGGCCGACCAGCCCGGGGAAGGCGTTGTCGCCGGTGCGCGAGATGTCCGGATTGGACAGCCACGAACCCGGCGGCAGCGTGGCGGTGCCGAACGAGGCATAGATACTGCCGTTCTCGACCGGCTTGTAGACCACGCCGATCTTGCCGCTGAACGTGGTCTCGCTGACCTCGTAGCCATCCGGGCCGGTCGGTGCGCCGGCGATGGTGCGGCTGTCGATGCTGACATCGTAGTTCTCCACGCGCAGACCGCCGGTCAGCTGCCAGTGCTCGTTGAACTCCATCGTGTCGTAGGCGTACACGGCGGCGGTGTCGATCCTCACCCGGTTGGTTTCCGATGGCGCAGGCATGCGCGCGAACGCGCGCGACGGATCCGGATTCAGGACGCTGGTCGGCGGCGGCGTGCTGGTGCCGTAGCGGTAGGCCTCGGACTCCTCGCGGGTGAATTCCAGTCCGGTCGACAGGGTGTGGTCGATCCGGCCGGTGCGGAAGCGGACGCTGAGGTCGGTCAGATTGGCCAGGCCGGTGTTCTCGCGGCGGAACGCCTGGGTCTGTCCGGTGACCAGTTGCGTGGCCGGGGTGTAGCCGAACGGCACGGTATACAGCGCGCCGCGGTCGGTGTTGGACCAGCGGGTCTGGTTGCTGAGCGAAAGGGTATCGCTGAAATCGTGCTCGATGCGCGCCAGCACGGATTTGGAGACGTTGTCGTCGTGGTCGCTGAACAGACCGTAGAAGTTGTCGCGATCCGCACTGGCCGCGACCGGGTCGTAGTTCACCGTGCCGCTGATCGTCGCACCCGGCACGCCCCAGTCGGGGCGTCCGCCCTGGCTCAGGTACTGCGCGGCGAGGATGAAGCGGGTGTCGGTGCCCAGACCGGTGGCGATGGACGGAGCGATGCCGACGGCATCGTTCTCCACGTGCTCGCGGCCGGCGAGGCCGCCATTCTGGAACAGCAGGTTCAGGCGCAGCGCGGTGGTGTCGCCGACCTGCTGGTTGACGTCGGCGGTGGTGCGCAGCCGGCTGTCCGAGTCGTAGCTGTCGGTGCCGTAGCTGGCGGTCGCGCGGGCGAAGTAGCCCAGTTGCGGTGTCTTGGTGACCAGGTTCACGTAGCCGCCCAAGCCGCCGCGGCCGTTGTCCGCGGCCGGACCCTTGGCCACTTCCACCTGCTCGATGTTGAACACGTCGCGCGGATAGTTGCCGGAATCGCGCACGCCGTCGATGAAGATGCTGCCGCTGGTGTCGAAACCACGCAGGCTGAAATTGTTGTTGTTGGTCGAGAAGCCATTTTCGCCGGCGTCGAAACTGATGCCCGGCACGTTGCGCAACACGTCGGTCAGGTTCTGCGCGCCCTGCGCGTTGAAGATGTCCTCGGTGATCACGGAGATCGTCTGCGGAGTGTCCAGCAACGGCGCGGTGTGCTTGGGCGAGGAGGTGCGCCGGGGCGCGGTTTCGATCACTTCGATGGTGTCGAAGGTCTTTTCCGGCGCCTGCACGGCGGCGGTTTCGGCGAATGCGGGCACGATGAAGCCGCCGATGCCGGCGGCGCACATCGAGGCGGCCAGCGGATGGAAGCGGAAAATGCGGTCATGGCGCGATGAATCACGCATCTAGGGTGTCTCCTTGACGAATACGAGAGGGCAGCAGAAAAGACGGAGGCCGGCTGTGCCGGGGGTATGCGCGGCCAACGGTGGATGTGAATAGTAATTATTATCATTACCTTTCACAACTATAATCGCTGCACCATGTTGAAATCCAAGGCGTTCCGTAATCGTCATTCCGTTCTTGAAAATGAGCGTACTGGTTCAATCGTGAAGCCAGCACCGCGCTTCGTCATCGCGTTCCGGAAGACCGGGATCAGGGTGTCGGCCGCCATCGGGCAAATGTCATGCTGATCGTCATCCCCAGTCTGCTGACGGACACGCAGGTCCGCGAATTCCGTCAGGCGCTGGCGCAGGCGGAGTGGTCGGACGGCCGCGCTACCGCGGGCCACATGGCGTTGAAGGCGAAGCGCAACCAGCAGCTTGCGCCGGATCATCCGCTCGCCGCGCGGATCGGCGAGGCCATCCTGCGGGCGCTCGGCAACAGCCCGCAGTTCATGTCGGCGGCGCTGCCGTTCAAGGTGTTTCCGCCGCGCTTCAACCGCTATTCCGATGGCGGCACCTACGGCGACCATGTCGATGGCGCGGTGCTCAGCGTGCCGGGCACGCCGCACCGCATCCGCACGGATGTCTCGGCCACGCTGTTCTTCAGCGAACCGGACGACTACGACGGCGGCGAACTGATCATCCAGGACACCTACGGCCGCCAGAGCATCAAGCTGCCGGCCGGGCACATGGTGCTGTATCCCGGCACCAGCCTGCATCGCGTCGCCCCGGTCACCCGCGGTGCGCGGCTCGCCTCGTTCTTCTGGGTCCAAAGCCTGGTGCGCGAGGACAGCCAGCGCAGCCTGCTGTACGAGCTGGACGCCGCCATCCAGCAATTGACCCGCGAGGTGCCCGACAGTCCGGAACTGTCGCGCCTGATGGGCGTGTACCACAACCTGCTGCGGCGCTGGTCGGACACATGAGCCAGGCCGCGCCGTTGCCGCCGCTGGCGCAGATCCCGCCACAGATCGCCGCGGTGGCCGACTACGAAGCCTACGCACGCGAACGCATGACGCCCGCATGCTGGGCGTACTTCAACGACGGCGCGGCCGATGGCGTAACCCAGCGGGAGAACGAGGCCGCCTTCCGGCGCATCCGGCTGTGCAACCGCGTGCTGGCCGGGATGGAAGGTGGGCATACGCGGCTGGAACTGTTCGGCACTGTCTTCGAACATCCGCTGCTGCTTGCGCCGGTGGCCAGCCAGAAGCTGGCCCATCCGGACGGAGAACTGGCCACCGCGCTGGCCGCCGCCGCCCTCAAGGCCGGGATGGTGGTCAGCACCCAGGCCAGCGCCACGCTGGAGGACATCGCCGCGGTGGCGCAGTCGCCGCTGTGGTTCCAGTTGTACGTGCAGCACGATCGCGCCTTCACCGCCGAACTCGTGCGGCGGGCGGAAGCGGCGGGCTACCGCGCGCTGGTGGTGACGGTGGACGCGCCGGTCAACGGCGTGCGCAATGCCGAACAGCGTGCCGGGTTCGCCATGCCGCAGGACGCCGCGCCTAACCTGCATGGCGTGCAATTGCCGCCGGCGGAAACCTTGCGTGCGGGCGAAGGCGGCCTGTTCGGTACCGCGCGTGTGCGCCAGGCCCTGCGTTGGGAAGACATCGAATGGCTGCGCGGTCTGACCCGCCTGCCGGTCCTGCTGAAAGGCATCCTCCATCCGGAAGATGCGGTTCGGGCGGTGGAGATGGGCGTGGATGGCATCGTGGTGTCCAATCATGGCGGCCGTGTGCTGGACACGCTTCCCGCCACCATCGACGCGCTGCCTGCGGTGGCCGGGGCGGTGCGGGGCCGTGTGCCGTTGTTGCTCGACGGCGGCATCCGCCGCGGCACCGATGTGCTCAAGGCGCTGGCGCTGGGGGCCGATGCGGTGATGGTCGGCAGGCCGTACATCCATGCGCTGGCGGCGGCCGGGGCGGTGGGTGTGGCGCATGTGCTGCACCTGTTGCGTACCGAACTGGAGATGGCGATGGTGCTGACGGGGTGCCGGACGCTGGCCGATATCGACCGGTCCGTGATCTGGTCGTCTGTTTGAAGTCTGTCGGGATTGGGAAACCCGAAGCAAAAGCTTTCGCGCATCAGCGCGAAAGCTTTTGCTCTAATGGCTGGCTCATCGTGGTCGACGCGGGGACATTGCGGAAAAAACGCTAAATGAGCCTTCAGTTCAGGCCGTAACGCTTCAAAACACCTGCCAGCGAACGGGCGTCCTTCACCGTTTCCGCATGCAGTCCCACCGCCCGCGCGCCCTGGACGTTGGCAAACACATCGTCCACGAACAGCGTCTGCTCCGGCCGCGCATCGAAATGCGCCAGCGTGTGATGGAAGATCGCCGCCTCCGGCTTGCGAACGCCCAGCGCGCCGCTGCACAGCACGCGGCCTTCCAGCAGCGGGAACAGCGACGCGACGATGTCGCGCATCGCTTCGGCCATCAGCGCGCCGTTGTTGGTCAGCACGCCGACCGGCGTATGCGCGGCCACCGCCAGCGCATGGGCGATCACCGCCTCGTCGGCGCGACTGCCGGCCACGCGCGAAGCGATCCACAGCGCTTCGTCGATGGCGCAGTCCAGTCCTTCGCCCAGCCGTCGCAGATAGGTGGCGGTGTCGATCAGGCCGCTGTCGTATTCGGTTTCCAGCCCCGATTCGAACAGTACTTCCGCCACCCGTTGCGTGCCGCAACCGCTGGCTTGGGCCAGATGCGCGATGCGCCGCTCGTGCGAGTAGTGCGCCAGCACGCCGTCGAAATCGAACAGCACCAGGCGCGGACGCGGCCTCATCCCCTGGCGACGATCGCGAAGGCTTCGCGCGCGGCATCGATGGTGGCGGCGATCACCGCTTCGTCGTGCGCGCTGGACAGGAAGCCGGCCTCGTAGGCGGACGGCGCCAGGAACACGCCGCGTTCCAGCATCGCGTGGAAGAAGCGATTGAACGCGGCGGTGTCGCAGGCGGTGGCCTGGGCGTAGATCTCCACTTTCTCCGCAGTGAAGAACAGCCCGAACATCGCGCCGACGCGGTTGGTGGTGACCACCACGCCTGCTTCGCGCGCGGCCGTTTCCAGTCCGTCGCACAGCGCGGCGGTGGCGGCGGTCAGGCGGTCGTGGAAACCCGGTGCCTGGATCAGGCCCAGCATCGCCAGACCGGCGGCCATCGCCACCGGATTGCCGCTCAGCGTGCCGGCCTGGTAGATCGGCCCGGCCGGGGCGATCTGCTGCATCAGGTCGCGGCGGCCGCCGTAGGCGCCCACCGGCATGCCGCCGCCGATGATCTTGCCGAAGGTGGTCAGGTCCGGCGTGATGCCGTAGTGCGCCTGCGCGCCGCCCAGCGCCACGCGGAAGCCGGTCATCACTTCGTCGAAGATCAGCAATGCGCCGTGCTTGGTGCACAGCTCGCGCAGGTGTTGCAGGTAGCCTTCGCGCGGCGGGATGCAGTTGGCGTTGCCGACCACCGGTTCGATGATGACGCAGGCGATTTCGTCGCCGGATCGTTCGAACAGCGCGCTGGCGCCGTCGAAATCGTTGTAGGACAGCGTCAGCGTCAGTTCGCTCAGGCCGGCCGGCACGCCCGGCGAGGTCGGCACGCCCAGGGTCAGCATGCCGGAACCGGCCTTGACCAGGAACGAGTCGCCGTGGCCGTGGTAGCAGCCTTCGAACTTGACGATCCGGCTGCGCCCGGTCGCGCCGCGCGCCAGCCGGATCGCCGACAGCGTGGCCTCGGTGCCGGAATTGACCATGCGCACCATCTCGCAGGACGGCACCAGCCGGGTGATCGTTTCGGCCATGGTCACTTCGGCCGGACACGGTGCGCCGAACGAGAGACCGTCGCGGATCGCATGCTCCACCGCTTCACGTACCTGCGGGTGGTTGTGGCCGACGATCATCGGTCCCCACGAACCCACGTAGTCGATATAGCGGTTGCCGTCCACGTCGTACAGATACGGACCGTCCGCGCGCTGCACGAAGAACGGCTCGCCGCCCACCGATTTGAACGCGCGTACCGGCGAGTTGACGCCACCGGGCAGCAGGGTTTGGGCGCGGGCGAACAGGGCGTGGGATCGGGTGTGGTTCATGGCGTTGTTCGTATTGGAATCAGGGAAATGGCTGTAGGAGCGGCTCTTGGCCACGACAGGGGTTCAAGGTAAAGCCCCATCGCGGCCAAGAGCCGCTCCTACGGGGTTTCGGGCTCGAAGCAGCGAAGGTAGGCGCGGACGGCGGCAACGGGATCCATTGCATCGAACACGCCGCCGATCACCGCGATCAGGTCGGCTCCGGCCGCGACCAACAATGGCGCATTGTCCGGGGTTATGCCGCCGATCGCCACCCGCGGCACGCCCAGCGATGCGGTTTCCTGCAACAGGGCGGGCGTGGCGTGGCGGGCGACCACCTTGCTGCGGGTGGGGAAGAATGCGCCGAAGGCGACATGGTCGGCGCCCGCGTCCACTGCGCGGACCGCGCGCGCGGCATCGTCGTAGCAAGAAGCACCGATGAGGGCATCGGGACCCAGCAGCGCGCGCGCGGCGGCGATGTCGCCATCGTCCTCGCCCAGGTGCGCGCCTGCGGCGCCGATGGCCTTGGCCAGGCGCGCGTCGTCGTTGACGATCAGCGGCACGCCGCTTGCCGCGCAGGCCTCCTGCAACGCCCGCGCCTGCTCGTGCCGCAATGCGTCGCCGGCGGTCTTGTTGCGGTACTGCAGGCAGGCGATGCCTTCGTCCAGCAAGGGCGCCACCCGCGCCAGCAGCGCAGCGGTGTCGTCCATGTCCGGGGTGATGAGGTAGAGGCCGCGTTGCGGCCGGCGGGCATCCATCGATGAGCTTCCGGTGTTGGCGGGGGGATGGGACAATGGCGTTCCGCCAGACCCTGCGCACAGGGTTGCAGCCATCCGGGAGCCATTATCCAATGTCCGAAGCCGACGACGCCATGTACCGCACCTGGATGTGCGTGGTTTGCGGTTTCATCTACCACGAAGTCGATGGCCTGCCCGAAGAGGGCATTGCGCCGGGGACGCGCTGGGAAGATGTCCCGGATACCTGGACCTGTCCGGATTGCGGCGCGACCAAGGACGATTTCGAGATGATCGAGCTCGATTGACGGGGGAGATGTAGGAGCGGCTCTTGGCCGCGATGGGCCTTGCCGCGAAAGGCGGTCGCGGCCAAGAGCCGCTCCTACGGGCAGGACAATCAATTCATCCGCGCGGGCGGGGTGGCGTTCAGTTCCACCAGCCGTTCGCGCAGGGCCTCGGCCTCGGCCGATTCCGGGGCGATGTGCAGGTAGCGGGCCAGATCGGCGCGGGCGCCGGCGGCGTAGTCCATCTTCAGGTAGGCCAGGCCGCGGTCGCGCAGGGCTTCGGCCTGGTCGGGGACCAGTTTCAGCACGCGGTCGGCACTGCGCGCGGCGCGGTCCCATTCGTCGCGCTCGGCATACACGCCGTGCAGGTTGCGCAGGATGCGGATCAGGATGGCGCGGTGGCTGGCCGGGTCCAGGATCTGCAGCAATGCGTTGTCGTCGGGGATGTCGCCGCCCAGGTGCGGGCGCGCGCGTTCGCGCAGTTCGTCCGCGCCCAGCGGGCGGCCGCCGTTGAAGGGATCCATCACCAGGATGCCGTCGTCCACCGGCAGCCGGACCAGGAAGTGTCCGGGGAATGACACGCCATCCAGCGGCACGCCCAGGCGGCGCGCGACCTCGATCTGCACCATCGCCAGCGAGATGGGATTGCCCAGCCGGCGTTCGAACACTTCGTTCAGATAGCTGTTGCGCGGGTCGTAGTATTCGTCGTGGTTGCCGGTGTAGCCCAGTTCGTCGAACAGGTGGCGGTTGATGGCCGCCATCTTCATCGGCGTGGAGTCGATGGCGTCGGTTTCAGGGCGAAGGTGTTCGACGTGGGTCTGCACCAGCGTGTCGTACAGGCCGGCGTCCAGATCCGGGTATTCGTCGCGCGCGATCAGCAACGCGGTGCCCAGCAGCGGCAGGGTTTCGTCCGCCTGCGACGCCAGGGAGTTCCAGTCCGGCAATGTCAGTCGATCCCCCATGCGCCAAGAGTGCGGGCAAATACGCGGGCAATCAATCCCCGGCGGGATTCAGCGGTTGCGCGTGATGCCGCCGGACAGCCGCAATTCAGCGCCGTTTTCCAGTTCCAGTCGCTCGGCTTCGCCCGCGTTCAGTTCCAGCACGTAGCGCGCGGGGCGCTGGCTGGGGTAACTGGGGCAGGCATTGCCCGCCGAACAGGGCGGCACGTTGCGTTGTTGCGACACCAGTTTCAGCGCGCTGTCGAAATACAGGATATCCAACGGGATGCGGGTGTTCTTCATCCAGTAGGCCTGCGGTTCCTCGCGGTCGTGGATGAACAGCATGCCGGTGCCGTTGGCCAGCGCGTCGCGGAACATGAGGCCGCGCGCGCGCTTGGCGTCGTCGTCGGCGATTTCCACCTGGTAGCGCTCGCCGGCCAGTTCCACCCAGGTGTTGCCCGCGCTGGCGCAACCACTGAGCAGCGACAGGGAAAACAGCAGGGGCAGCAGACGGGCAAGCATGGCGTTCTCGGAAGGCGCGACGTGGCCTAGTGTATTGCAGCCGGCGGGGATATCCAGAATGGGGCGGGTGGTCAGAACAGCGGCAGCGTCTGGCCGATGCCGACGCGGGTGCGCTCGCCGTCCCGCATGTTGCGGGCATCCGTGCGGATTTTTTCCGCGGCCGTCCCCGGTTGGCGGGCGCTGCGGTGGGCGTTCTCGGCCATCTTCCTGAATTGCCGTTCGCGTTGCAGGTACAGGTCATCCGGCGCGGCTTCGCGTGACCGGGCGTTGCGCTTGCGGGTGACGACGTCTTCCTCGTGCGCGGTGGTGGGCACATGCTGGAACGGGATCCGCATCGGCGCCGCGTCCAGGGCGACGGCTTTCTGCATCGAGGCGAAGTACACCGAGTTGTTGCCGTACTTGCGGTTGATGGCGTCGAGGGTGCGGCTGATGTCTTGGTTGCGGCGTCGCCCGGCCATCAGTTCGCCGGCCATCCCGCCTTTTTCCTCCAGTCCGCACAGGGTGACCGCCACGGACAGCGGCGGATGGCGCCCGGGATTCCAGCGGCGTGTGGCGCGGGCACTTTCCAGCGCTCCAAGCGCCTCGCCGAGCAGGTGCAGCAAGGTGGGCGTATCGTCGATGGATGCGAAACCGAGGTCGCGTTCGAAGCGGTGTTCCAGCCCGACGAAGCGGATGCGGATGGCCATGCCGCCGGCGAGGAAGCCGTCCTTGCGCAGCCGCATGGCCGCCTTGGCCAGCAGCTTGAACAGCACCGAGCGGGCGCCTTCGTAGCTGCGCAGTTCCGGGCCCAGCACGTGCGAGTGGCCGATGGAGCCGCGCCGGGTCTTGCGCTCGGGCAGCTCGAAGCCGTGCAGCTGCATCCAGAAGCGCTCGCCTTCCACGCTGCCCCAGGCCGCACGCAGGTGCTCTCGGGTGGCGGCGCAGAGTTGTTCCGCCGTGTGGATGCCGGCGTTGTCCAGGCGTTCCTGCATGGAGGGGCCGATACCGCAGAAGTCGCGCAATGCCAGCGCGTGCAGTGCCTGGGGCAGGTCGGAGGCTTCCAGCACGGTCAGGCCATCGATCTTCTGCATGTCCGAAGCGGTCTTGGCCAGGAAGGCGTTGGGCGCGATGCCGATGGAGCAGCGTATCCAGTCGAACTCGGCGGCGATGCGGTGCTTGATGCGCCGCGCGATCCCGATGGCATTGTCGCGCTGGCGCTCGCGGCCGATCAGCCGGCATGGCACTTCGTCGATGGAAGTGGCTTCCTGGTGTGGGATGCAATCTCCAATGGCATCCATCAGCCGGTGATGGACTTCCACGTAGCGCGCCGGCCTCGCTTCCACCAGCGCGATGTCCGGGAACCGTTCGCGCGCGTCCCTCACCCGCGTGCCGGTGCCGATGCCATGCTGCTTGGCTTCGATGCTGGCGGCGATGCAGCAGGTGGTTTCGGCCAGCACCGGCACCACGCCCACCGGCCTGCCGCGCAGGTCAGGCCGGTCCTGCTGTTCGACCGAGGCAAAGAACGAGTTGAAGTCGACGTACAGGCAGCGCAGGGTCATGG
>CAZLSG010000067.1:0-15199 GCA_964562135.1 uncultured Pseudoxanthomonas sp.
ACACCTCGCAGGCGTGCAGCGAAACGACCTTGTGCTGCTTGACGTAGTCGATCAGCCGGCCCGGGGTGGCGATGATCACGTCCACGCCCTGCTGCAGCAGTTCGCGCTGCTTGTCGTAGTCCACGCCGCCGTACACCAGCGCGAAGCGCAGGCCCAGGTCGGCGCCGAACTTGACCGCGTCCTTGTGGATCTGGATGGCCAGTTCGCGGGTCGGCGCCAGGATCAGCGCGCGCGGGTCCTCCGGCTTGCGCTCGGCCAGCGCCGGCCGGGTCAGCAGCCGGTTCATCACCGCCACCAGGAACGCCAGGGTCTTGCCGGTGCCGGTCTGCGCCTGCCCGGCGACGTCGCGGCCGGCCAGCGCGACCGGCAGGGTCAGGGCCTGGATCGGCGTGCAGCGGGTGAATCCGGCGGCTTCCAGCCCGGCCAACAGGGCCGGATGCAGGTCGAAAGAAGAAAGGGTGATGTCGGTTAGCGGTTTGTCGCTCATGCTTGGCTTCATGTTGGAATGGGTTGCGCGGGGCGGGCGCGGGCGATGGCTTGCATCGTCGTCACCGGCGTCGCACACTGGCGCCCTCGATACCGGGCCGCGCCACATCCTGAAGTCCGTCGCGCAACGGCCCAGTCTACCGCAACAGACCCGCGCGTCCGGCCCGTCCGCCCGCGCCCCCCGCAGGAGACCCCCTGGTGAGTGAAAAAGTAGTGCCTGTCGGCGACGCAGATTTCGAGGCCGCCGTGCTGCAGTCCGACCAGCCCGTGCTGGTGGATTTCTGGGCCGAGTGGTGCGGCCCGTGCAAGATGATTTCCCCGGTCCTGGACGAGCTTGCCGAAGCCTACGACGGCCGCCTCAAGATCGTGAAACTGAACGTGGACGAGAACCGCGCCACCGCCATCAAGTACCACGTGCGCAACATCCCGCTGCTGTTGCTGTTCAAGGACGGCCAGGTGCAGGCCACCCAGGTCGGCGCCGTCGGCAAGGGCCAGTTGGCGCAGATGATCGACAAGGGCATCGGCCCGGCGGCGCATACCGCCTGACCCGGCAATCCCTGCAAACCGCAGCTGAATAAGCCCCCGACGGCAAGCGCCGCCCCGCTTGCCGTCAGCCGTTGGCAGTGCTAGTGTCGGAAAACCCGGCGCGTTCAAGACCCGCCGCACCCTTCTGGAACACACCATCCATCTCCTTCATCACGCCCGCATCCCGCCGGCGCTCGCAACCGTAGCGAGGAATCGCAACTTTGTCCGACCAATCCCCCGATAACGGCGCTCCCGAAGCTCCCGTCGAAAAGCGTGTGCGCAAGCCGCGCGTTGCCAAGGCCGCTGCCGCCGACGCTGCTGCCGCCCCACCAGCCGAATCTTCGGCCAGCGCGCCCCCGACGCCTGCTCCAGCACCCGCCGCCCCCCCGGCCATCAGCACGCCTGCATCGACCCCGCCGGCACCCGCTGCCGACACGCCTCCCGCCGCTCCGCAGCCGGGCGGACAGCAGCAACCGCACGAACAGCAGGACGGGGAGCAGCGCGACAACCCGCGCTACCCGAACAACCGCCGCGACCGCTTCCGCAACCGCCGCGACCGCGACCGCAACCGCCAGGGCGGCCAGGGCGGCGACAGCGGCCTGCCCGGCGACAACGGCACTGAAAACTACGCGCCGCGTACGCCGCCCAGCGTGCCGGAAGGCTTCCCGGCCTACTCGCTCAGCGATCTCAAGCGCATGCCGGCGCAGAAGCTGCTGGACATCGCCGAACAACTGAACATCCATGAAGGCGTGGCCCGCGCCCGCAAGCAGGACGTGATCTTCGCCCTGCTGAAGGTGCTGACCCGCCATGGCGAGGGCGTGGCCGCCGACGGCGTGCTGGAAATCCTGCCCGACGGCTTCGGCTTCCTGCGCGCCGCCGAGGCCAGTTACCTGGCCGGCCCGGACGACACCTACATCTCGCCCAGCCAGATCCGCCGCTTCAACCTGCGCACCGGCGACCACCTGGCCGGCCGCATCCGCTTCCCGAAGGATGGCGAGCGCTACTTCGCGCTGTCGATCGTGGACACCATCAACGGCGAGCCGATCGAGGCCAGCAAGGGCAAGGTGCTGTTCGAGAACCTGACGCCGCTGTTCCCGCGCCGCCGCTTCACCCTGGAGCGCGGCAACGGCTCGTCGGAAGACATCGCCGGCCGCATCCTCGACCTGATGGCGCCGCAGGGCAAGGGCCAGCGCTCGCTGATCGTCTCCCCGCCCAAGGCCGGCAAGACCATCATGATGCAGCAGGTGGCCACGGCCATCACCACCAACCACCCCGACGTGCACATGATCGTGCTGCTGATCGACGAGCGGCCGGAAGAAGTCACCGAAATGCAGCGCACCGTGCGCGGCGAAGTGATTTCCTCCACCTTCGACGAGCCCGCCGCGCGCCACGTGCAGGTGGCCGAGATGGTGATCGAGCGGGCCAAGCGCCTGGTCGAGCACAAGAAGGACGTGGTGATCCTGCTCGACTCCATCACCCGACTGGCCCGCGCCTACAACAACGTGGTGCCCAGCTCCGGCAAGGTACTGACCGGCGGCGTGGACGCCAACGCGCTGCACCGTCCCAAGCGTTTCTTCGGCGCCGCCCGCAACGTGGAAGAAGGCGGAAGCCTGACCATCATCGCCACCGCGCTGGTCGAAACCGGCAGCAAGATGGACGAGGTGATCTACGAAGAATTCAAGGGCACCGGCAACAGCGAAGTGCACCTGAACCGCCGCATCACCGAGAAGCGCGTCTACCCGGCCATCGACATCAACCGCTCCGGCACCCGCCGCGAGGATCTGCTGATCGAACCGGAACTGCTGCAGAAGATCTGGATCCTGCGCAAGTTGCTGCACCCGATGGACGAGATATCGGCCATGGAGTTCCTGCTCGACAAGATGAAGAACACCAAGTCCAACGACGAGTTCTTCAGCTCGATGAAGCGCTGAGCACGGCATCTCGCCTGCACGAAGAAGCCCCGCATTGCGGGGCTTCTTCTTTTCGCAGGGCACGGCCGCCTGGCCTCACCGGCATTGGAAGTCCTCGGCGCCCACGGGTCCGCAACCGTCGCCCCAGCGGCCGGTCTGCCACCAGTAGTCGGCCACGCCGGCCTCGATCAGCAGTTTCTTGAAGTCCGGGTGCGCGCGCACGCCGGAGTAGGGCGCATTCCAGAAGGCGACGTAAGGGAATTGCGCCATGGCGCCGTCCTTGAATCCCTTCCGGGCTTCCAGGTCGGCGCGCAGTGCGGCCACGGCCAGGTCGGCGTCGCCCAGCGCATCGGCGACGCTGCGCGCAACGTACACGGCGTCGATACCGCCGCCATAGGCCTCGTCCACGAGCACCCTGCGCACGAGGGCGAGCATCGCCTCGCGGTCGTCCAGCACCGCGCCCACGTCGCGGAAGAACGGCGTGTCGAAATCCTTGTGCTGCCCCAGCCGGCGATGCAGTTCGCGCAATGCCTCCAGCCCGCCAGGTCGCTTGCCCGCCAGCTGGCGGAAGAAGGCGACGGAGTCCGGCTCCAGCTGACTGCCTTCCAGTTCCAGGCCGCGCTGGTATTCGGCCTCGGCGTCCTCATAGCGGCGCGCGGCGGTGTAGTCGTACTGCAGGTCGCGGGAAAGGAACAGCGCCATCGGCTCGGCCGCGCGCACCTGCTCGATCAGTGCGATGGTTTCGTCCAGGTGGCCCATGGCGTAGATCATGTAGGTGTAATCCCAGACGCGCTCCTTGGTCGGCGGGCCCGAATCCACGATCTGCTTCGCCAGCGCGATGGCCTCGGCGCGCCTGCCCTCGCGCCACAGCGCATTGGAACGGTCGCGCTTCGCCACCCAACTGTCCGGCGCGGCGAGGGCGATGCGCTCGCGGACCTGCAGCGCCTCGGCACGCAACTGTTCGGCCTGCGCACCGCCCAACTCCTGCGCCATGGAGTTCAGCGAACCGGCCAGCGCATCCCAGCACAGCACGCACTGCGGATCCAGCGCCACCATTTCGCGCGCCAGTCGCAGGCGTTCGCGATCGTGTGCGAGATCGAACTGTTCCCGCATCACGATGTTGCGCCAACGCAGGAAACGCTCGTAGGCCTCCACGTTCGTCGTGCCACCCTGTTCGCTGTTGAACGTCGCCACGTCCAGCTTCACGCTCAGGGCCTGCGCCACGTCGCGCGAGATTTCCTCCTGCACCGCGAATACGTCGTTCAGTTCCCGTGCGTAGGTCTTCGACCACAGGTGGGTGCCGTCGTCGGCACGGACGAGCTGCGCGGTGACGCGCAGATGGTCGCCATCCTTGCGGACGCTGCCTTCCAGCAGGTAGGCGACGCCGAGTTTCCTGCCGATGGAGCGCAGGTCCTCGTTCCTGCCCTTGAACGAGAAGCTCGATGTGCGCCCCACCACCCTCAGCGACTGCGATTGCGCCAGTTGGTCGAGGATTTCCTCGGCCAGGCCGTCGGCCAGGTATTCCTGGTCGCGCGCACGGGAAAGATCGGCGAACGGCAATACCGCCAGCGAGGGCCGGGCGGAGGCCGCAGGCGCATCGGCCGGAGCGACGGGCGTCGCCCGATCGTCGTTGCGCGACAGCCAGGCGGCGGCGACCGCCAGCAGCGCCACGGCAGCGATGGCGGTGAGCCAGGGCCAAGGCCTGCGCGACCGGACCGGTTCCGGATCCGCTGCCACGGCGGGCGCGGCCGGCATTGCCGCCCCTCCCTCCACTTCGGTGGCATCGACTTCGGTTTCCGCCATCTCGACGGGCAGCGACCCGGATATGGGCGGGTCGAAACGGTAGCCGACCCCGTACACCGTATGCAGAAGGCGCGGGTGCAGCGCGTCTTCGCCCAGTGTCTGGCGCAGCAGGCTCATGATCCGGTTCAGCACGCTCTGGGTGACGTGCCGGTGGCCCCAGACCGCATCCAGGATTTCGTCGCGGGTGAATACCCGGCCGGGCGAACCGGCCAGCAACGCGAGCACGGCGAAGGCCTTGGGTTCCAGCGCCTGCTCGCAGCCCCCACGCAACAGCCGCCGACCGGCGAAGTCGATGACCAGGTCGTCGAAGGCAAGATGGTCCGGAGCAGGCTGCGGCATACGGTTCCCGGCGGGCGAACCCCACCCGACCAAGTATATGGCGCAGTCCACCCCGGCCGGCCCGGCCCCTTCCTGAGCCTTTCCTCACCAACCTGCGACTCGCCTGCGATTCGCCTAAAGACTGGCGCACGCCACGCCGGCAAGCTGGCCGCACCGGGAACGATCCGGAGCCAGCCACTCCCTGGAGACCACCAGCCAGTCGGACATGCAGGCCCGGCCATGCGGTCGCCAGGATGAAGGCCCGCAAGCGGATTGCCGTTCCGGACGGGTTCGCCGGCAGGGATCGCCTGATCCAAACGCCGAGCACCAGCAGCGCGCGCATCTTCCCGACAGCCAGCTTCCTTTGAGGGATCCCCCATGAAAAAGCCACCGCACCGCCTCATCGCCCTGTCTGTCGCGCTCGCCGGCATCTGCGGTTCCGCCAGCCTGATGGGAAGATCGGAAGACACCCCCCTGGTGTACGACACGCTGCTCGATCCGAGGGGCGCCATCTGTTCTCCGCCCGTCGCGGGCCGCCCCGCGCTGCTCGACGCCCTGGTGCTCGCGCAGGCCGCCGAAACCCGGCCTTTCCCCGTGCTGCCGATGAAAGCCGCGGACGGCGCGGTGCCACTGTACGACAACCTCGGTGAGCTGACCTTGAAGGTGGGCACGCAAAGCGCGAAAGCGCAGGCGTATTTCGACCAGGGCCTGCGCTGGGCGTTCGCGTTCAACCACGCCGAGGCGCAGCGCGCGTTCCAGGCCGCGCGGAAGGAAGACCCGAAGCTGGCGATGGCGCATTGGGGCGAGGCCTTCGTGCTGGGACCGAACATCAACGCGCCGATGCTGCCCGAGGCCGTGGCGCCCGCGTTCGCGGCGCTGGCGAAGGCGGTGGAACTGGCGCCCGCCGCGCCAGCGAAGGACCGCGCGCTGATCGCGGCGCTGCAGAAGCGCTACTCGGCCGACCCCGAAGCCGACCGCGCTGCGCTGGACGCCGCCTTCGCGGATGCGATGGAAGCCGTGGCCAGGGAATACCCGGATGACGACACGATCCAGACGCTCTACGCCGAATCCATCATGGACACGCAACCGTGGGATTACTGGGAAGCGGCGGGAGCCGAGCCCAAGGGCCGCGCCGGCGAGATGCTCGCGGCGCTGGAAAAGGTCCTCGCCCGCAATCCGGAACATCCGGGCGCGATCCACCTCTACATCCACGCCGTCGAGGCTTCCGCCTCGCCGGAACGCGGCCTGCCGCATGCCAGGCGCCTCGCCGCGCTGATGCCGGGCGCGGGGCACATCGTGCACATGCCCGCGCACATCTACTACCGCGTGGGTCTGTTCAAGGAGTCGCTGGAAATCAACAAGCGCGCGATGGCCGCCGACGAGGCGTATTTCGCGACCTCGCCGTCCGACCCGCTCTACAAGGCGGCCTACTATCCGCACAACATCCACTTCGTGCTGGTGTCCGCGCAGATGGGCGGCGACGGAGAGACCGCCATCGACGCGGCGGGCAAGCTCGACGCCTCGCTGGCCGACGAGGTCGTCGCGGAATTCCCGCTGCTCGAGCCGATCAAGGCCGCGCCCTACCTCGCGCACGCCACATTCAGCACGCCCGCGGACATCCTCGCCCTGAAGACTCCGCCGGAGAACCAGGTGCTGGTGACGGCGCTCGCGCACTACGCCCGGGCGTTGGCCCATGCCGAGAAGAAGGACTTCGATGGCGCGAAGCGCGAGATCGCCGCCATCGAAGGCATCGAACGGAACGCGAACTTCCAGCCCTATATCGACTGGTACGTGCCCGGAAAGGAAATCGTGCAGACCGCGCGCCTTGTCGCCATCGCGCGCCTCGCCGACGCACGGGGCGACCTCGTCGCCGCGGCGAATGCCTACGAGGAAGCCGTTGCGGTGGAGGATTCACTTTCCTACATGGAGCCGCCCTATTGGTACTACCCCATCCGCCAGTCGCTGGGCTCGGTCTACCTGCGACAGGGCAAGTTCGACGCGGCGGAGAAGGTACTGCGCGAATCGCTGCTGCGCTCGCGCGGCAACGGCTGGGCGCTGGCGGGGCTGACCGAGGTCTACAAGCGCAAGGGCGACAAGGCGGCGGAGAAGGCGGCGCGGCAGGCGTACGACAACGCGTGGTTCGGCGGGAAGGCCCCCGATGTCGCCCGGTTATGAGGCCACGAAGTATTCGCAAACCAGCCGATTGAGCGTCGGCAAGTCCAAGGGAAGCCACGCCGGCACGACAAAGCCGCCGAACGGAGACCGGGAAGACGCCACAAACGAGCAGAGCAGGGGCCGACCATCGGCCAGGATCCGCGCCCGCCATCGCAACATGTATCGCAGGACAGGCCGGGGCTACGTGACAGCGGCTTCACCGAGCGCTGATCCACGACATCTGGCCTGCACAAAGAAGCCCCGCAATGCGGGGCTTCTTCATTTGCTGTCCACCGACAACCTATCCGCCATGCAGTGGAGTAAGAAGACGACGTTCGTTGCCAACCATCTGAACATCACCTGCAAACATTGCGTCACTTTGGTCTTCGTTGTCCTGTTTCAACCATTCCGCAGCCGTGCGCGGACCCGGTATGTACATCTCCCACTGTCCCGGCTGGGCAGCAATGCCGTCTCTAAATCGATAGTCAACAGGCACCCGGACAGTCCAAAAGGGTTCATCAACATACTGGCCGGTCGAGGGTGGCACGAAGGTCCAATCACGCGCGGCATTGAGCGAACGCTCGGCGAAAATCTTCCGGATGCGATCCATTTCGCGCTGGTCGCCATACATCAGCAGATTCACACGCTCCGCCACCACATCCTCGACAGCCCCGTCACGCCCCACCTTGATCAAGAGATAAGCCGTGCCCTCAATTCCCCGGTCCGCCATGCTTGGCGGGTAACGCGGCGGCTTCAAATTGCCGCGCGTAACGTGATCGGTGTCATTGTCGCTGTACTCGCCAAAACTACCATTGGCGATGGAAACCTCGTAGTCGCCATCCTCTGTCGGCTTGGCCAGCAACCGCAAGCTCATGCGCACGCGCGAAGCCACCGGCCTGCCCTCCAGTTCAACCTGTTCGAAACGCCAGGTCGGCACTGTACGCTCGACCAGGTTGACCACGTAATCAGGCAATCGTGCACGGTGATCGAGGGAATATCCGGTCACTATTCCATCGGCACCGATGTCCACCTGTCCGGTAACCACCATGCTCGCTTCCGCCTGCTTGCGGATCGTGCGTGCATTCTGCGCCAGCGCGCTCGACATCGATGCCACAACCAGCAGCAAGGCCGCTGCAGCGATGGATAGCTTCATTGCCTTTTCGTCCATTTTCCTGCGAATGAACATTGCCAGATCCCTCCATTCTTTTCGGCAATCAAGCCAACCAGACCGCACGCTACCATCCTCCGCGCCTCAACGCATCCCTGGCTCGGATCACGGGACAGCGCATGGCCCGAAGGGCCCCATGCGTGCTCAATCCGCGCACGCCTCCTGCCGCTCGATTCCCCATGGCGTCCAGGTTCTCCCGGTTCGCCTGGTTTCCTGCCGGATCGCCCAACTGGCCGCCAGCGATTCCTGCGTGCGGTAGGGCCTGGCGTGGTCGAGGTGCACGCAGACGGCGCGGTGGCGGATCTGCAAGCCTTTTATCCCGAGATTGACCAGTCGTTCACCAATCTCGCGGTCGGCACCGCCGTATTTCATCCGCTCGTCATAGCCATTGACCGCCAACAGGTCGGATTTCCATGCCGATGCGTTGCAGTTGTTGAATGTGGCCCTGGCGGGCGTCAGCGAATCCAGTGCACGGGCCCGCAGGCTTCCGGAGCCGATCTTGAGGCGGTTGGAAAGGCGCATCTTTTCGCGGGCGTTCAACCAGTCCAGGTCGAAACACCGGCCTGCTGCGATGTCCTCGGGACCGATCTCCCGGCTCAGCTCCATCCCCAGCTTGCAGTAGCCACCCGAGAGGAACCTGCCCTTCCGTGCCATCGCGGCATGCACTTGCAGGAAATCCCGCCGCGGAATGCAATCGCCATCGGTGAAGACGATGTAGTCATGACGGGCGGCGACGATCGCACGGTTGAGGATTTCCTGCCGCCGGTATCCGCGGTCTTCGTGCCACAGGTGTTGCACCGGGAATGGCACCCGCGATGAAAAATCGGCAACCCGTTTTTCCGTCTCCGGACCCGATCCGTCATCGGCCACGATGATCTCGAAATCCCGGCAGGCCTGTCTCTCGTAACCGAACAGCACCTTCTCCAGCCAGGCCTCCGCGTTGTACGTGCTGATGACCACCGTCATCGGCAGGGACTGGCTTCTCATTGCGTTTCGGCGTGTTCCAATAACTGTCGTTTGCGTCCGGATCAGGCACGCGGCTCGCGCAGGAAACGGGCCATCGAGGCCCCCGGCACGGCGGGAGTGAATTCGGCAGCGACATCGACGAAGCCGCGCATCACCGCGATTTCGCGCGGGGGGCGGTTGAGCGCATCGCGCAGGTCCGGATCGGCGCCGGCGCGCAACAGGCGCTGCACGACGCGCAACATGCCGTGCAACGCGGCCAGGTGCAGCGGACCGAAACCACGCGGATCCTGCACGTCCAGCGAAATGCCTTCTTCCAGCAACCTTTCCAACGCCGCCAGCACCACTTCCTCGTCATGCGCGGTGCCCGGCTCGGCGCGCGCGCCCAGCAACAGCAACAGCGGAGTCACCGCACCGGCGGCAACACGCTCCGGCTCCGCGCCGGCCAGCAACAGGGCATCGAACAATGCCAGCAGCCGCGCCCGGTCGCGGGCGACGAAGCCGAACAGCGCCGCGCAATGCAAAGGCGCCAGTTCCTGCACGTCCCCGGCATGCACGTCCGCGCCGGCGGCGAGCAGGCGCGCGGCGATGTCCGGTAACCCCAATGCGGACGCCAGCATCAACACGGTGACACCGCCGGGCAGACGATGTTCGATCTGCGCCCCGGCCACCAACAAGTCGGACACCAGTTCCGCATGACGCATGCTGACCGCCGCCGACAAGGGCGTGGCCCCGGTATTGGCGGCGTGCTCCAGGTCCGCGCCGCGCGCGATCAGCAGTTCGGCCACGGCCCTGTGCCCGCCGCCCGCCGCCCGCAACAGGGCGCTGCATCCCTGCACGTCCACCGAATCCACGGGGAAGCCGAAATCCAGCAGGCGGCGCACCGCATCACGGTCGCCCGCCATGGCCGCCGCCGGCAGGTCGGCGGGACGCAAGGCGCGATGCGGCAACTTCCAGCCGCGCCATTCCAGCCAGTCGGCCAGGTCGCGCCGTCCACTGGCCAGCGCGATGCCCAGCGGCGTCTGCCCATCGGCCGCCCTCGCTTCCGGGGATGCGCCTTTCTTCACCAGGTGCTTCAACGCCGCTTCGCGGCCCAGCGCCGCCGCCAGATGCAGGGCGGTCATGCCATGGCTGTCGCGGAACTCGCGATCGACACCCAGGTCCAGCAGGCGATCCAGCAGGCGCAACCAATCCAGCCGGACCGCGAGCGACAACGGGGCATCGCCCTCGGCGGACAGGCCGAACGGATCGGCTCCCCGCTCCAGCAACTCCAGTGCGAACGACTCTGCCTCACCCGCCGCGCCTGCAACACGGGCCGAGCCAACCAGATAACGCGCCAGGCCGCCCCGGCCGGCCGGCGAAACGCCGCGCGCCATGAACACGCGGGCTGCCGCCATGCCCGCCGCGCCCTGCGACAACAAGGCGAACAAGGGCGTATCCCCCTGGGCATTGCGCGCTTCGGCCGCGGCTCCGTGGCGCAGCAACCATGCCTGCTGCTCCAGTGGCACACCCGGCTCATGCAGCAAGCGCCCCAGCTCTTCAGGCGTGCACAGGGCGGCCAAAGTCTCAAGGCCGGTCGTGTCGCCAGTGCCCAGCGCTTCGAGAATCAGGCTGGCCGGCGACCTGTCGGGCCGGGCCGTATCGTCGGCGACCGCGACCGCCGCCGGCAACGGATACGCCGGATCCAGCACGGATACCACCGCCCAGCGCCCGGCCTCGGCAGCCAGATCCACGGCGCGCCGGCCCTGCTGGTCGGGCTGCACGGGATCGATACCCGCGGCCAGCAACCGCTGCACCAGCGACACCGGCACCGTCGCGCCGCTGCACGCCAGCACCAGCGCATTGCGTCCTTCGGCATCCACTGCCGCCACGTCCGCGCCGGCCTGTGCCAGGGCGTCCAGCACGCCGGCCTGGCCGCCACGCGCGGCCGCCAGCCACGGCGTGCGGCCACGCTGGTCGCGGGCCTGCGCGTCGGCCCCTGCCGCCAGCAGGGCGGCCACGATATCCGCATGCCCGGCGAAGGCCGCTTCGTGCAGCGCACTGCGCCCCTCGGCATCACGGGCGTCCAGCCGGGCCTTGTGCTTGAGCAACAGCTGCACGCCTGCCGGATCGTCTTCTTCGGTGGCTGCCGCCGCCAGCAAGGCAGGCAGGCCGGACGCGGGATCGGGATGCGCGCCGTGTTGCAACAGGAACTTGGCCAGCCGCCAGTTGCCGGCCACGCAGGCGATGCCCAGCGGGGTGCGCCCTTCATGGTTGAGGGCGTCGATCTGCGCGGCGGCGTCCAGCAGCAGCGCCACCACGCCGGGATCGGAACTGCGCGCGGCATGGTGCAACGGCGTGTTGCCCTCCGCATCGACGGCGCGCGGATCGGCGCCATTGGCCAGCAGCGTGGTCACCGCATCCGGGCGGCCGTGCCAACTGTCGCGGGTGGCCGCGAGCAATGGCGTCATGCCGGCATGCGCGTGGTTCACGTCCAGGCCGGCCGCGATCAAGGCACGCAACAGGCGCAGGTCAGGCAATACCGCGGCCAGCACGCCCAGGCTGCGCTGGTCGCGGGCATCCGCCAGCGGCAGCGCATGCGGGTCGGCACCGGCTTCCAGCCATTCCAGTGCGCGCTCCACGCGACCCGTGCGCGCGGCTTCGTACAGCGCAGCCTCCGGATCGCCATCGGGTTCCGGCGCCGGCGCCACCGGTTCCGCCGCTGCGGACATCGACACGATCCGCAGCGTGGCGGGCTTCGATTCGGGTGCGGCGACACGCTGGATCAGCCAATGCAATCCCGGCAACGCAAGCGCATAGGCGGCCACGGCGCCTGTTCGCAGGCTGTCCGGCAACAGCCCCGGCCAAACCAGGGCGATGCCGGCGAACAGAACCAGCGCCACGCCGGCGGCAACCCCCAGCCCGCGCCAGGCATTCACGTCGTGGCCCTCCAGCAAGCGCCTGAACTCGGCGAGTGTTCCGCTTCCCCGCAACAGGCCATGCCAGAACGGCCAGCTTCGCCACACGCCAATGATCACCACGCCCACCGCCGCGCTCAGGCCAAGCGCGGCCGTCAGGCTGGCATCGGCCAGCATCGCCTTCAGCGGCCAGGCCACCAGAGCCGCTGCCAACGCAAACAGCGCCGCCCAGGCCAGCAACAACAACGGCAAGCCGCGCCTCAACATCTCGCCCGCCAGCGGCCGCGTACCCCGTTGCCAGGACACCGCCAGCGACAACAGCGGCTGGGCCAGCAACACACCGGCGGCCGCGGCCAGGCCACCCAACTGGGCCAACCACGCCAGCGCCACGCCGACCACGAAGGCCAGCGCCGCGGCGCGCTTGGCGGAAAGACTCGCCTCAGCCATCGGCATTTCCATCCGCAACCGGGGGCGGCGGGAACTGGATGTGGAAGCCATGCGCTTCCAGGTTGACACACAGGGTGTCGGCATCGGTGCGCGCCAGCCTGCGCCCCGGCGTCAATGCCACTTCCAGCACGAACTCCAGCGGTTCCAGTTGCGCGCGCACAGCAGCGGGCAATGGCCCGAAATCGTCGCGGGCGGCCAGGAAGACGAAGGTGTCCGCCTTGCGCTGGCTCTTGTAGACATGGGCTTGCATCCGGGCGCGCCAGATCCTGCAACGGGTGGGGTGGGACGATTGTGGATGAAATGCGGGCGCGACGAAACCCGTGCATTCAGTTGCGCGGCGTGACCATCGACCGGGTCGCGCATCGTCATGCGCTGTTAACCTCTGCACATCTTCCACCTGCACGCCGGAACCCGATGCGCACATTCCTGTCGATTGCCCTGCTGCTTCCCTGCCTGTCGACCCCGGCCTTTGCCGCGGACACGACGCCCCCGCTGACCATCGAACAGGTCATGGCCGAACCGGACTGGATCGGCCCGCCAGTGGAACGCGCCTGGTGGCGCTGGGACAGCCGACAGGCGCAATACGACCTCAAGCGCGAAGGCAGCCCGGTCCGTGACACCTTCACCCAGTCCATCACCGGCGAAGCGGCGCGGCAGGTCGACGAGGCCGGGCGCCAGGACCTGGACGTCGCCAACCCGATCTACGACGGCGCCCGCCAGCGCATGGTCTTCGTGCGCAACGGCGACGTGTTCGTGCGCGACCTGCGCAACGGCGTGCTGACCCAGATCACCCGCACCGAAGCGGCGGAGTCGCAACCGCGTTTCACCACCGATGGCGGGGTGGCCTGGCGCAGCGGCCACGACTGGTACCGCAGCACGCCCGGCGGCGGCATCGCCCAGGCCGCCGTGGTGAAGGCCGAACGCGACCCGGCCGCCGCACCGAAACCGGATACCTTGCGCGAACAGCAACTCCGCGTCATCGAAACCCTGGCTCGCGACCGTGCCAACCGCGAAGCCAGCCGCAACCAGAACCTCGCATGGCAGCGCACCGACCCCAGCCGCGCCCCCCTGCCGGTCTACCTGGGTGACGACGTCAGCATCGTGGACACCTCACTGTCGCCGGATGCACGCTGGCTGCTGGCGGTCACCCAGAAGAAGGGCGCCGACGCCGGCCAGGCCGGCAAGATGCCGCTGTACGTGACCGAATCCGGTTACGAGGAAACCGAAACCGTGCGCACCCGCGTGGGCCGCAACGACCCCCTGCCGCAGACGCTGTGGCTGGTGGACATCGCCAACGCCCGCGCCAGCGAACTCAAGTACGACGCCCTGCCCGGCATCGCCACCGACCCTCTCGCCGATCTGCGCGAGCGGGCCGGCAGGGACCCGCTGAAGGGCCAGCGCGCCGTGCGCATCGAAGGCGGGCGCGGACCCGGCAGCGCCATCGCCTGGAGCGATGACGCCCGCAACGTCGCGGTGATGCTGCAGGCCGTGGACAACAAGGACCGCTGGATCGCCAGCGTGGACCTGGCCAACGCGCGCCTGCAACCGCGCCACCGCCTGACCGACGCCGCATGGATCAACTGGGACTTCAACGACTTCGGCTGGCTGCCGGACAACCAGACCCTGTGGTGGCTGTCGGAGGAATCCGGCTGGTCGCACCTGTACACCCAGCACGGCAACGGCCGGCCCCGCCAGCACACCTCGGGCCGCTGGGAGGTCTCGTCGCCCACGGTGAGCGCTGATGGCCGCGGCTTCTTCTTCCTGTGCAACCGCGCCTGGCCCGGCGATTACGAAGTCTGCAAATTGGATCTGGACAGCGGCGCGCTGGGCGAAGTCACTTCGCTGGACGGCGTGGAGGACTTCAGCCTGTCGCCGGACGGGCAACGCCTGCTGGTGCGCCATTCGCAGGCCTATCTGCCGCCGCAAGCCGCCGTGGTCGAACTGGCCGATGGAACGACACGCACGCTGACCGACACCCGCAGCGCCGCGTTCAAGGCGCGCGACTGGATCCAGCCGGAAATCGTGCAGGTGCCGTCGAAGCACGGCGCCGGTACCGTCTGGGGCAAGTACTACGGGCCGAAGACGCTGGAACCCGGCAAGCAGTACCCCATTGCCATGTTCGTGCATGGCGCCGGCTACCTGCAGAACGTGCACGCGAAGTATCCGCAGTATTTCCGCGAGCAGATGTTCCACAACCTGCTGGTGGAACGCGGCTACATCGTGCTGGACCTGGATTTCCGCGCCAGCTCCGGCTATGGCCGCGACTGGCGCACCGCCATCTACCGGCAGATGGGCCACCCGGAACTGGAAGACTACCTGGACGGCCTGGACTGGCTGGTGGAACAGCGCCAGGGCAACCGCGACCGCGCCGGCATCTACGGTGGCTCCTATGGCGGCTTCATGACCTTCATGGCCCTGTTCCGCAAGCCCGGCACGTTCAAGGCCGGCGCCGCGCTGCGCCCGGTGGTGGACTGGCACCACTACAACCACGGCTACACCAGCAACATCCTCAACACCCCGGACATCGA
>CAZLSG010000068.1:0-14502 GCA_964562135.1 uncultured Pseudoxanthomonas sp.
TCGAAGGCGGGAATGGCCAGCAGACGCATGGGCGGACTCGGGCGGACGGACGGCCGGGGTGGCGTCCACTACAATCCGGAACATGCCTGCCTTCGCGTTCAGCCGTCAACCCGATGCCCTGGCATGGTTTGGTACGGCGCGGGGGCTGCCCTTGCTGGAAGCCGAGTATCCGGCCATCGCATCGATACTGGCATCGCGGCCGGCGCAGCCTTGGTTGTGGCTGGCGCCGGTGGCCGGGGAGGCCGATGCCGCCGCGGCCGGATTGTCCGCCCACAGCCGCGGACTGCGACTGCACCGGGTTGCGGACGGGTTGGCCGGGCCGGTGCGTTGCGCGCTGCCGCTGCCGCTGGCCACCGAGTCGATGGGCACCCTGGTGGTCCAGCACGCTCACGAGGATGGGGGCGACGATCTACTGGAGGAGTGCGCGAGGCTTCTGCAGCCGGGTGGGCGGCTGTGGCTGTTCACCCTCAACCCCTGGAGCCCGTACCGGCTCCGCTGGCGCAAGGCCGGGCTGGCGCCCAGGGATGCGCGGGGCTGGCATGCTCGCCTGCGCGCCGTCGGCCTGCAGCCGGTGGACGGGCAGGTGCGCTGCCTGGGGCCGGTTTGGAAACCTGGCCCCATGGGCGAAAATGCCGGCCCGTGGCTGCTGCGCGCGGTCCACGTGCTGGAGGCGGAAAAACGGGTCCCGGCGTGGATCCCGCCATCGCCGCTTCGACGCTGGAGTGCCGGCACCGCAACCGCCTGAATGGAAGACCGAACGAGCGCATGAAACACGTCACTATCCATACCGATGGCTCCTGCCTGGGCAACCCCGGCCCGGGGGGCTGGGCCGCCCTGTTGCGCTACCGCGGGCGCGAGCGAGAACTGGCGGGGGGCGAAACGCCCACCACCAACAACCGGATGGAACTGATGGCGGCGATCATGGCGCTGGAGACCCTGTCCGAGCCCTGCCAGGTCACGTTGCACTCCGATTCGCAGTACGTCCGCCAGGGCATCACCGAGTGGCTGCCGAACTGGGTGAGGAAGAACTGGAAGACCGCCGGCGGCGCTGCGGTGAAGAACCGCGACCTGTGGGAACGCCTGCATGCGGCCAGCCAGCGGCACCGCATCGATTGGCGCTGGGTCAAGGGCCACAATGGCGATCCCGACAATGAGCGCGTGGATGCGCTGGCCCGGCAGGAGGCCGGCAGGATCCGCGACACGGCCGCTGCAACGTGATGCGTGATCCACGCATCCGGACTGGACCGGCCTGCATTTGAGACAATGCGCCGGCATGCATGACGATGGCATGCCCCGCAATCAGTACGCTTCGGCAAGAAACAGGTAACCGCTCAACGCATGCGCCAGATCATCCTCGATACCGAAACCACCGGCCTGGAATGGAAGAAGGGCAACCGCGTCGTCGAAATCGGTTGCGTCGAGTTGCTGGAGCGGCGGCCCACCGGGCGCACCTGGCACCAGTACGTCAATCCTGAACGCGACTTCGAGCAGGGCGCTGCCGAGGTGACCGGCCTGAGCCTGGAGTTCCTCTCGGACAAGCCGCTGTTTGCCGCCATTGCCGACGAGTTCCTCGCTTTCATCGACGGCGCGGAACTGGTGATTCACAACGCCGCGTTCGATGTCGGCTTTCTCAACCACGAGCTTTCGCTGCTGGGCGCTCACTACGGCCGCATCGAAGACCGCGCCGCCGTCGAGGACTCCCTGCTGCTGGCCCGCCAGCGCTATCCGGGCCAGCGCAATTCACTGGATGCGCTGTGCAAGCGCCTGGGCGTGGACAACAGGCACCGCCAGTTGCATGGCGCGTTGCTCGATGCGCAATTGCTGTGTGATGTCTACCTCAACCTGACGGCGGGGCAAAGCGAGATCGGCTTTGCCGGGTTCGATGAGCCGGAGCGCGCATCCGCGGCGGTGAGCGCCGGGTTCGAGGCCAGTGCCGCCGGATCGCGGCCACGCGTGCAGCCAGCGCCGGAAGAACTGGCGGCGCACGGAGCGCGCATGGAGGTCTTGCGGAAGAAAGCAGGCGGACGCTGCCTGTGGGACGAAATGGAGACGGCGGACGCGGTGTAACGGGAACTCTTCCGGCGGGGCAATCGCGCCGGAGCTCAGTGGCAACGCACCAGGATGGCAGTGATGTTGTCCGAACCGCCGCCATCCAGTGCCGCGGCCACCAGGGTTTCCACGCACTCCTGGGCGCTGCAGTCGGCTTGCGCCAGGGTGAAGGCGATCAGGTCGTCGTCGACCTCCTCGGTCAGGCCATCGCTGCACAACAACAGCTGCACCCCGGGAGTCAGCAGGCCGGTCATGGTTTCCACGTTGAGATGGGCCGGATCGGTGACGCCCAGCGCCTGTGTCACCACATTGCGGTGGGGGTGGGAACGGGCCTGTTCACTGGTCAGCGCGCCCTGCGCGATCAGCGTCTGTACGTAACTGTGGTCCTGGCTTAGCTGCACCAGCCGCCCTTCGCGCCACAGATAGACGCGGCTGTCGCCGACCCACGCCACTTCGAAGCGGTTGCCCTGCACGCGTGTGGCCACCACGGTGGTGCCCATGGGCAGGGTGTCGTTGCGGCGACGGGATGCCTGGATGATTTCCTCGTCGGCCATGCGGATGGCCTGCGCCAGCGGGGTGCCGTTGCGGATCTCGCGGACAATGGCCTCCCGCGCCAGGGCGCTGGCCACTTCTCCGCAGGCGTGCCCGCCCATGCCGTCGGCCACCAGCCACAGCCCCAGCTCGCTGTCGCCGTAGTAGGTGTCCTCGTTCAATTCGCGGCGCAGGCCGGCGTGGGTGATGTGCCCGAACTCGATCATGTGGCGGTATCTGCTGGAATCCGGGTCTTGCCTGTCCGTACCGGGGCATCATCGCGGGGAAAGCGGACCGGGGCAAGGTTTTGCCGGCGGAATGGCACTGATCCTGCGCTGCCGGTGCTTGTCCGTGCGGGTTCCGGCCCGTATCATGCGCGGTCCCGGCTGCCGGCCGGGACCGCCGGAGAGGTGGCAGAGCGGTTGAATGTACCTGACTCGAAATCAGGCAGGCGTTAATAGCGCCTCGGGGGTTCGAATCCCCCCCTCTCCGCCACTTCGGCATAAATCCGGGTCCGGGAACGCCAATTCCCGCCGATTTCCCCCATGGCCGGCAACAAGCGTCCGCAACAGGTCTCGGGCTATTTCACCACTGCGAGGGCTGGACCGGCATGCTGTGCGCCATAAGCTGTTTCTGGAGCACGGCATCAATCTGAGCGAGGGCTTCTACCGACAGACCGGCACAACCGATGCCGCCGCGGCGCATTCCGGCTGGCATCCCTTTCGGAGACGTCCCATGTTGCGTATATCCATTCTCGTTCTTGGAGCCCTGCTAGCCTTGCCCGCGATCGCCCAGTCGCCGGTGCCCGGCGACGCCGAGATCCGCGCGCTGCTGGAGCAGCGTATCGATGTCGAGCGCCAGAGCGTCGGCATCGTCGTCGGCGTGATCGAGCCGCAGGGCACGCGCGTCGTCGCCCACGGGACCTTCGCAACCGACGATCCGCGCCCGGTCGGCGGCGACACGCTGTTCGAGATCGCCTCGATCACCAAGGTGTTCACCGGCCTGCTGCTGGCCGAGATGGTCGAGCGCGGCGAGGTTCGGCTCGACCAGCCGGTCGCCGAGCTGCTGCCCGACGGCGTCGAGGTGCCGGGGCGCGACGGCGAGCAGATTACGCTGGAGCATCTCGCCACCCACCGCTCCGGGCTGCCGCGGATGCCGGACAATTTCGATCCCGCCGACCCGGCCGACCCCTTTGCCGACTACACCGCCGAGGATCTCTACGCCTTTCTCGCCGGCTACGAGCTGACCCGCGATATCGACGAGGCGTACGAATATTCCAATCTCGGCACGGGACTGCTCGGCCACGCCCTGGCCGAAGCGGCGGGGGTGGACTACGAGACGCTGCTGCACGAGCGCATCCTCGAACCCTTGGGCATGACCGACACGGTCATCACGCTGCCCGGGGATCTGGCGCGGCGCCACGCCACCGGCCACGACGCGACGATGCAACCGGTGCAGAACTGGAACCTGGATGTGCTGGCCGGCACCGGCGCCCTGCGCTCCACCGTCTCGGACTTGCTGAAACTCCTAGCCGCCGCAATGGATTACGACGAAACCGAGCTTGCCGCCGCCTTCGCGCTGTCGACTACGCCACGCGCCGACGCCGATGTCGGCCGTATCGGGCTCAGCTGGCACCTGACCCCGTTCGGCGACGACGAACTGGTCTGGCACAATGGCGGCACCGGCGGATTCCGCAGCTTTGCCGGCTATCTGCGCAATGCCGGCGTGGGCGTGGTGGTGCTCTCGAACATGAATACCGAAATCGGCGTCGACGATCTCGGGCTGCATCTTCTCGACCAGTCGCTGCCGCTGGCACCGCCGCCGAGGGAGCGGGTCGAGGTGGAGGTCGATCCGGCGATTTATGAAGGTTTGACGGGCGTTTACGAGCTCGAGCCGGGTTTCACGCTGACCATCACCCGTCAGGGCGACGGGCTTTACGCCCAAGCGACGGGGCAGGAGCGATTTCCGATCTTCCCAGAAAGCGAGACGGAATTCTTCTTCCGGGTGCTGAACGCCCAGATCACCTTCGAGACCGGCGACGATGGTCGGGCCAACGCCTTGATCTTGCACCAGCATGGGCAGGACATGCCGGCGCCGCGCGTCGAATAGCTCAGCCCCCGAGCAGCGCTTGGAGGCGCAATTCGGCGATGCGCTCGACCTGCCGGCACGCCTCCTTGAACTCGGCATCGCGGCTGTTTTCCAGGCGCTTTTCGAAGGCCGCGAGGATCGACGCCCTGTCGTGGTCGCGCACCGCGATGATTAACGGAAATCCGTGTTTTTCCACGTACTTCCCGTTGAGTTCCATGAAGTTCTGTCGTTCATCGTCGGTCAGCGCGTCGAGGCTGGCGGCGTGCGAGGGCGCATAGGGATTAGAGGGCTATGGCGTAGACGTAGTTCTCATCTTCATCGCCCGTGGCCCGCCAGATACGCAAGCGCCCCGCAAGGGGCGTTTTGCGTATCTGGCGGAGAGGCGTTGAATGCGGGACCCAATGGGTTCGACAGATCGGCAGGATTGCCGATCTGCACAGCCGCAGGCTGCCCGCAGGGCGAGGGTCATGGATGCCCAGAGTGCATCCCCCTCTTCGTCTACATGTATGTTTTATTCGGATACCGCAGGCGTTGCGGCAAGCGGGCCACGTTCAGTGAGAAGGCCCTGCCAAGGGTGGGCCGAATATCAGACGCGCGACATGTACGGCTGCCATCGCTGCGGCCATCTGCGCGACGACGAACCACGGCACCCCGGAAATCTGTATCCCGGAAAAACTGTCGGTGAAGGCGCGGGCGATGGAAACGGCAGGGTTGGCGAAAGAAGTGGACGCAGTGAACCAGTAGGCGGCGGTGATATAGGCGGCAACCGACATGGCGGTTGCCCGCGTACCGTGGCGCGATGCTCCGATGATGACCAGAACCAGACCGAAGGTCGCGACGAATTCGCTCCACACTTGCGCTACGCCTTCGCGTGCGTGATGCGACATCGAGAACATTGGCAGGTCGAACATCGTGTGGGCCGCTGCAACTCCCGCCAGTGCGCCAACGATTTGCGCCGATATATAGCCAGTCGAGTCCATGACGGCCAGTTCTCCGCGCACCACCATGGCGACGGAAACCGCGGGATTGAAATGCGCGCCGGATACATTGGCGAATATCTGGATCAGCGCGAACAGTCCTGCGCCTGTCGCCATCGCGTTGGCAAGCAATGCCAGGCCGGCGTTGCCGTCGGCAAGGCGCTCGGCCATGATGCCGGAACCCACCACGATGGCCAGCAGGAAGGCCGTGCCGAGGCACTCGGCCAGCAAACGTCGCGGAAGCGGCATGTCAGGTGTTGCCCAATGCTTTCATTTCACTCAGCAGCGGCAGCCTGTCCAGTTTGTCGAACGGCAGGCTCAGGAGCAGGCGCAAGCGCTGGGCGATGCCCTGCGCGGTTTTTTCGAATGCCATGCGCCTGGCCGCTTCGTCGCCTTCCACGCGGGCGGGATCGGCGAACCCCCAATGGGCCGTGATCGGCTGGCCCGGCCAGAGTGGGCAGGCTTCGCCGGCGGTGTTGTCGCAGACCGTGACGATGAAATCCATCCGAGGAGCATCCGGCCCGGCGTAGACGTCCCAGCTTTTGCTGCTCATCCCTTCGGTATCGCATCCCAGGCGCTGGAGCGTTTCCAATGCCAGGGGGTTCACCTTTCCGGTGGGCTGGCTTCCTGCGCTGTACCCCTTGAAGCGTCCGTGGCTCAAAAGGTTCACCAGGCCCTCGGCCATGATGCTGCGTGCGCTGTTGCCGGTGCAAAGAAAAAGAATGTTGTAGGTTCGTTCGGTCATTGCCGGGATCCGTTGAGGGGCATCGTTCTTCCGGCTGGCCGGCGCTGCAACCAACGGGCCGGACAAGCTGGATGACATGGACAAGCAGGGACGGGTCAGGCCGGTAGCCGGCTGGCGATCCCCGTGTCGAGGTCCGTGCCGCCGATTTCGCACGGCGAACCGGCGCAGCAGTTGCGGGTAAGGAACGTCAGTAGGCCGTTCATCGTTTCGTAGTTGGCGGAATAGAAGACGAACCGGCCTTCCTGCCGTGATTGCGTCAGGCCGGCATGGGTGAGTTCTTTCAGGTGGAAGGAGAGGGTGGCCGGGCTGATGTCCAGGTGTTTGGCTATCTGTCCGGCGGGTAAACCCTTCGAACCCTGCTCCACCAACAGACGGAACACGGAGAGTCGGGTTTCCTGCGCCAAGGCGGCCAGCAGGGGAATTGCGGATAAGGTTTCCATATTTTGATATTTATATAAATATACGAATATTGCAGGAAGATGACGGTCGGTGCCGATGTCGCCGTTCTGTGGCACGAGCTTGTTCCGCAGGCCTGTCATCGAGATCGGCCGGCATACGTCCTTGGACGTCCTTCCCATTGCCATCGTCCAGCCACGCTACACTTCCCTCCAGCCCACATCCCGATCCGATGCCATGTCCGAAATCCTGGTCCCCGTTTCCTTCGGCGAACTGCTCGACAAGATCGCCATCCTGCAGATCAAGTCCGAGCGGATGAACGATCCGGCCAAGCTGGCCAACGTGCGCAACGAACTGGACGCACTGGAGAAGACGTGGCTGGCGCATCCGGCAGCCGGGCGTGACGTGGTGAACCTGCGCGCGCAACTGAAGGCGGTCAACGAGCGGTTGTGGGTGATCGAGGACGACATCCGCCTGAAGGAAAAGGCGCAGGCGTTCGACGATGAATTCGTCCGCCTGGCGCGCAGCGTCTATTTCGAGAATGACGAGCGCGCCCGCATCAAGAAGGACATCAACCTGGCGCTGGGTTCCAGCTACGTGGAAGAGAAGTCCTACCAGGACTACAAGGCCGGCGCCGCGCCGTAAGTCTGCGCGGGAAGGGTCTGCAGCGGCGGCTCGTCCTTCGCGGGGGCGGCCTGCGCGCGGTCGAGCGCCCAGACCCGCAATACGTGCCTGACCATGCGCAGGCGGTCGCTGTGCGGCAGGGCCACGCCGTATCCCTGGTGCAAGGCCTCCACGGCGGCGAAGTCGCCTTCGCCGATGGCCCCGAGTTGCGCGATCACCAGCGCCTGTTCGTCGAGCCGTCCCGGCAACCGGTCGGGAAGTTGCAGTACCGCCTCGGCATGCCGGCGCATCCGCGCGGGATCGCGCCGCGCGGCGGCATCGTACATGGCCAGGATGCGGTGCGCTGCCTGTGGCTGGTCGTCGTGCAGGTCGATCCAGGCCGGGTTGATCCAGGCGCCTTCCAGGTCTTCGGCAGGCAGCAATCCCAGGCTGGCTTCGGCGATGGACGCCAGGGCTTCGGACCAGGCGCGCAGGTTGTCCACGCGCTCGCGGCCTGACAGGGTGAACAGCGCTTCGAGGTGCATCAAACGATCTTCGTCGTAGATGTCGGTTCCGCTGGTGGAACCGGCGCGCATGGCCGCCGCCAATGCGACGGCATCGTGGTGGGCCAGGCTGAAGCGGTGCTCGCCCAGGGGCTGGATGTCGGCGGCAGCGGGGGGCGGCTCACGGCCATCCAGCATGTCCAGCACCGGCATGCCGTTGTCCACCAGCCATTGCAGGGTTTCCGAATCGTCGCCGCGGAAGCGTGCGGCGGGCGCACGCAAGGCCACGGTGGGATGCCAGTCGCTGTGCACGGGGGCATTCAATGCGCGCACGAAGGCGCGCAGGACATCGCCGCCGCCGATGCGCCGCAATGCCAACTCGTCGGCGTTGCCCAGGCCAACGCGGGACAACTCGCCAACCAGACCGGGATGCTGCAGGCGTGCATAGTCCACGTCGTGGCCGGGCCGGGCGCGGGCCACGATCACCAGGTCCACGTTGTGCGCCAGGTAGGCTTCGGCATCGGGGAATTCTTCCAGCAGGGCGGCCAGCATGGTGGCCAGCAGCGCGTCGTCGATCTCGTAGGTCTGCAACCATTGCACCAGCACGCCGTCATCGGCCATGTGCTTGCGCAGGAAGGCGTAGAACTCGCGGGTGAACAGGCTGGCCACGCCACTGACCCACGGATTGGAGGGTTCGGAGACGATCACGTCGTAACGGCGCTGCCCGCTGGCGAAAAGACGCCGCGCATCGTCGAAATGCACGTGCGAGCGCGGATCGTCGTAGGCGCGCGCCACGCGCTTCCCGAACAGGCGGGCACCGGCATGGATGGCCGGTTCGATCTCCACCGTTTCCACCGTTTCCACCAGCGGGCTTCCGAGCAGCGTGTGCGTGGACAGCCCGGAGCCCCAGCCGATCACGCCCACCGAGCGCGGCGACGGATGCGCCGCCAGCGGCAGCGCGCCCAGCATGACCATGGTGAATTCGTCGCCACGCGGCGGCGAGGCGATGTCCAGGGTCATCGCCGCATCGGACTTGCCGTTGGTGACGATGGAGGCCGAATGCCCGCTGGCGGAGCGGATCACCGCCACGGTGGCGGTCTTGCCGTCGCGCAGGAAGGGCACTTCGTTGGCGTCGGCCAGGCGCACGTGGCCGGTACGGAACACGCCCGCCACCTGTTTGCGCGGATCGGGCCTGCCCAGGGTCAGCGCCGAAAGCAGGGCCGCGGCGAGGACCAGGGCGGCGATGCCGATGCGCCGCACCGGGAGCTCGGCGCGCGCCTGCGCCAGCAGCCAGAAGCCGAGCAGCGCGTCGCCCACGGCCGCCAGCGTCACCCCCAGGCGGATGCCGATCAGCGGGATCAGCACGTGCATCATCACCAGCACGCCGGCAATCGCTCCCAGCGTGTTGGCGGCATAGATGCGCCCGATGCCGGCTTCGCCGCTGCCTGCGCGCAGCAACGACATGGTGAACAGCGGCAGGGTCATGCCGGCGAAGAACGCGGCCGGGAACATCACCAGGATCGAGATGACCGCGCCGCCGAGCGAGAACAGCAGGTAACCGGCATCGTTGCGCGACAGCGCGCGCATCATCCAGCCCACGCCTTCGAACGAGTGGGCGAACACCACCACCGAGAGCAGCGCGCTCACCCCCATCCAGACCTGCGCGAAGCCGGCCACCCGCAACGGATCGCCCATCGACGTGGCGTGGCGGCGCACCCACAGGCCGCCGAAGGCCAGCCCCAGCAGGAACGCGGCCAGCATCAGCTCGAAGGCGTGCAGGGTAGTGCCCAGCGCCTGGTTGAGCATGCGGATCCAGCCGATTTCGTAGACGAACGAAAAGCCGCCCGAGAGGAAGGCGACAATCAGCAGGCGTCGCGCCAGCACCAAGTCGCCGGCTGGAGCCGGGCGTTCGGCTGGCAGGTCGCGAGGCGCGGAGTCGGCATCTTGTTCTCGCAATTGTCTGGACAGCGCCCACGCCGCCACGGCCACCAGCAGGTTGGCGATGCCGGCGAAGCGCATCGCGCCGGGCAGGCCGAAGGCGGGCAGCAACACGAAGGTGGCGATCAGCGCGCCCAGCGCGGCCCCCAGGCTGTTGGCGAAATACAGGCCGCCGAACACGCGCCCGTCCGGCTCCGGGATCGCGCGCAGGTAGCCGGCGCTGAGCAAGGGGAACGTGGCGCCCAGCAACACGCAGGCCGGCAGGATCAGCAGCGCGGCGGACAGCCACGGATAGACCTGTCCAACGACGCCCTGGCCAAGCGTGGGCAGTACGCTCTCCTGCGAAAATCCGGTGTAGCCGACGAACAGCGGGTGGAACAACAGTCCGAACACGCCGATCAGGCCTTCGGCCACCGCATACAGCAGCAACAACCGCCGCCAGTGCCGGCTGCGCTGGCCGGTGAGCCACGCACCCAGTGCCATGCCACCCATGAAGATCGTCAACACCAGCCCCTGCGCGTAGGCCGCGTGGCCCAGCGTCAGTCCCAGGTAGTGCGCCCACAGCGACTGGTAGATCAGCCCGGCGAAGCCGGAGACCACGAACAGGGCGAGCAGCAGGCGCCCTGCGTGCGCGTGCGACAGGGTGGCGTGGGCGGAAACGGGGCGGGTCATCCGGCCACGATACCAAGTGCTTGCGGGCGGCGCCTTTCAGGCATGTCCTGAAAGATCATCGCGCTCGTGCGGTGGCAAAGCGCTCGAAGGCCGCGATGGCATCCTCCACGGTGACCAGCGCCATCACATCGTCGAATTCGATCTTGGCGCCCCATTTGAGCTCGGAGGCGGGCTTGCCGAGGAATTTGCGCGCCGCATCGTCGTAGCGGTCCACGCACCAGCGCGCGTCGGAATAGGGGCCGCTGCGCAGCGGATTGCTGGCCGCGTGCAGGCCCAGTACCGCGGTGCCGACCGCGTTGGCGATGTGCATGGGGCCGGAATCCGGTGTCACCAGCAGGTCGGCGCGCGCCAGCAGGGCCGGCAACTGCTTCAGGGTGTCCTTGCCCACCAGGTCGAGCGCGGGCGATTTCATCGCCGCCAGGATGGCATCGGTGGTGCTGCGCTCCAGGTCGCTGCGGCCACCGCACAGGACGGTGCGCCAGCCGCGCGAAGCGGCATGGTCGGCCAGGGCGGCGTAACGGTCGGGGTACCAGTTGCGGCGGACATGGCTGGAGCAGGGCGACACCATCAGCACCGGCCTGCCGTCGTCCGGCCATTGCGCCGCAGCCCAGGCGTGGGCTTCGTCCGGCACCGGCAGGTTCCAGATCACGTCCGTCTGTTCCAGCCCCAGCGGTTCGCAGAAGCTGCCGATGGCGTCCAGCACGTGGATGCCGGCCCGGTCCGGTATGCGCTCGTTGATGAAAAGCCCGTGCAGGTCCTTGGAACGCGAGCGGTCGTAGCCGATGCGGCGGCGCGCCGGGACGAAGGCCGACAGCACATTGGCGCGGAGCGCCACCTGCATCTGCAGCAGCGCGTCGAATCCGTTGGCCGGCAACTCGCGGCGCAGCGCGCGCATGCCGGCCAGCCCGGTCTTCTTGTCGTAGACGTGGAAGCGGACGCCTTCCAGCCCCTCCAGCAGGCGGTGCCCGCCCTTGTCGATGATCCAGTGCAGCTCCGTCCGCGGCCAGTGCCGCTGCAGTGTGCGGACAAGCGGCACCACATGGGTCACATCACCCAGGGCGGAGAGGCGCAGAAGACAAAGTGATGAGGGATTCATGGAGAACTGTTGTTAGACTCGTGGGATGGCTGATTTCGATGCTGCAGAATCCTTGGTGCCATTCCGCGAGGGTGACGGATATGGCGCGATTCTGTTCGACTGCACGCACCTGCGGCAAGCCAGTCCCGATTGGTTCGTCCCGGAAAAGTGGGGCGAGCGGGCGCGGCCGGTGGACAGCGGCGGCCGCGGCGGCGCCTGGTTCATCGAAGCGCCCTCCAGCCAGTGCGTGCTGCGCCGGTACCTGCGCGGCGGCGTGGTGGCCCGTTTCAACCGCGACCGCTATTTCTGGCGCGGCCCGGACCGGACCCGCAGTTTCGCCGAATTCCGCCTGACCCGGGCGTTGCTGACCAGGAACCTGCCGGTGCCCAGGCCGGTGGCGGCCAGCTATCTGCGCGATGGCCTGTTCTACCGCGCCGCCATCCTGCTGGAACGGCTGCCGGGGGTGGAGACGTTCGGCAACCTGGTCCGCGAGCATGGGAGCGAGGCGCCCTGGGAGGAGGCCGGACGGCTGGTTGCCAGCTTCCATCGCGGGGGGCTGGATCATGCCGACCTCAACGCGCACAACATCCTGTTCGATGATGCGGGCAAGGGGTGGCTGATCGATTTCGACAGGGGCGTGTTGCGGATTCCCGCCACCGGTTGGCGCGAGGGCAATCTGGCCCGCCTGAAGCGTTCGCTGCTGAAGACCTGCGGCGGTCGCGACCGCGACGAGATACTGCGTGGATTCGCGCGCCTGCGCCGCGCCTACGAGCGCCACTGGAACCGCGGGTACTGAGATGGGCTGGGCGTTGCGTTTCCATGGTGTGGGTGCGGCCGCTGCGGTGGAGCTGGGTTCGCCGATGGCCACCATCGAGCGCGATGGCGAAGCATGGTTGACCATCGATTGCGGCGGGGAAGGACTCACGGCGCACCTCGCCCATTACGGCCAGCCACCCGGGGCGGTGTTCATCACCCATGCCCATCTGGATCACGTGTCCGGTCTGGAGCGCCTGTTCGCCCATTCGTATTTCGATCCGGCGCAGCGCGGGCGCACGCGCCTGTACGTGCCCGCGCCCCTTGTGCCGCTGCTGCACCGGCGCGTTGCCGATTACCCCAACGTGCTGGCCGAAGGAGGCGCCAATTTCTGGGATGCCTTCCGCCTGATCCCGGTCGGGGATGCGTTCTGGCACGACGGCGTGCGGCTGGAAGTCTTCCCGGTTCGCCACCACTGGCCGGAAACGGCCTATGGCCTGCGGCTGCACGGCAGCCTGGCATGGACCGGCGATACCCGCCCCATCCCGGAGATGCTGGCCCGGCATGCCGGTGCCGGTGAACAGGTGGCACACGACTGCGGCCTCCACGGCAATCCCTCGCACAGCGGCATCGACGACCTGGAACGCGAATACCCGGCGGAATTGCTGTCGCGCTGCGTGCTGTATCACTACGGCAGCGCCGCCGATGGCGAGGCGATGCGCGCGCGCGGCCATCGCGTGGCGAATCCCGGCGAGGTGGTGGCACTCGCTGAGCCGACTGCCGGGAGGGCCGATATCCCGTGATTTCATGTCCTGGCCTGTGCACATGACTTCCGTCAGATGCTCCTCGCCGTGGGCAGGAGCACGCTGGGGCCAGGGCTGCATCGCAGGGCCGATGTCAGCGGACCCTGAATGGTGGCGGACATGCATGCGGAGGGCACGCGAATGAAGTTCCTTGTGGCTTGCGGAATATTGCTGGCGGGTGTCGCGGGTCCGGCGCTGGCCGGGGGGGAATTGCTGGTCGGCAACAAGTCCGACGACACCGTGTGGCGGCTGAGTCTGGAAAACGGACGCAAGCTGGGAGAAGCCGCCACCGGCAATGCCCCGCATGAAATTGCCGTCAACCGCGGCAACACCTTGGTCGTGGTCACCGATTATGGGCATGCCCAGCCGGGCAACAGCCTGACCGTGATCGACCCGGTTTCGGGCAAGCCGTTGCGCAGCATCGGTCTGGGCCATCACGCGCGGCCGCATGGCGTCCGTTTCCTGCCGGACGGGCAGCGTGCGCTGGTGACCGCCGAGCAGAGCGGTTCGCTGTTGTTGGTGAACATCGCGCAAGGCGTGGTCGAACGCGTCATCGAGGTGGGCGATGGCATCGGCCACATGGTCGCGCTGTCGCCGGATGGCACGGTGGCCTACGTCAGCAAGATCGCCAGCGGAACCCTGGTCCGGATCGACCTGGCGAGCGGAGATGCGCTGGAACGCCCGGCAGGCGCGGGCGCCGAGGGGATCGAGGTGCACGCCGACGGCACCGTCTGGGTGACGAACCGCGACGCGGACAGTGTCACGCTCCACGATCCAGCCTCGTTGGCCGTCGTGGACACCTTGCCCAGTCCCGGCTTTCCGATCCGCGTGGCGTTCACCGCGGACGGCCGCCATGCGTTGGTCACCAATGCCAAGGCGGGCGACATGTCCGTGTTCGACGCCGGCACCTACGAACTGGTCGCGAAAGTGTCACTGGCGGACGGACGGGCCGAATACGGCGACACCCTGCTGGGGAAAGCCGCACTGCCGATCGGCGTCATCGCCGATCCTTCCGCGCCGCGCGTCTATGTGGCCATCAGTGGCGGCAACGAGATCGCCGTGGTCGATACGGACACTTGGCAGGTAACGGAACGTTGGCCGACCGGCCGGCAACCGGATGCGCTTGGAATCGTCGTGACGGATTGAAGTCTGTCTTGAGACGGCGCGTCGGCCACGTGGGGCCGACCTACGACATGCCGGTTACTGCAGGTCGGGGCCACGCCCCCGACGCCGGAAAAGGTGGCGGCCCCGCCGGCTGGCCTCGGCACCCGCATCAGTCGATACCGTTGCTGCCTTCCGGCCCTGGCGGAGTTTTCAACCTAGCGTCGCGAGGGGCCGACGGGGCCACCATAGACACGAAGCCGCGCAT
>CAZLSG010000069.1:0-14170 GCA_964562135.1 uncultured Pseudoxanthomonas sp.
ATAGCCGAAGAATCCATGCGCATGCGCTACGGTTTCAATCGCAACGGATTCCTGCGCGACATGAGCTCATGCGTCCGCGGAATGAGCCTCACGCATCCTGCGCCTCCATGACGGGCACGAATACATCCGCACGCAGCATCGCTTCCGGCACATGCTCGGGATCATCCAGGAATTCGTAATGGATGGGCACATCGCGCAGCACCAGTCCCCTTTCCTGCAGGCCATCCGACAACACGTGGTCCACCAGATCTTCGAGACCCTCGTAGGGACCGACATGATGGATGCGTGCATAGTCGCCTCCTCCCAGCTCCAGCAGCTTCATGGGGGCAACCGGTTCGACAGCACCCGAGAAGCGGATCGCACATTCGAATTCCATCTCCTCCGGCGCGACGTCGCGATGATCCGTCAGCGGAATGCCATGCAGGCCAATGATCGACTCCACCCGTCCTGCCTCGGCCGCCCAGCCGAACAATTCACCGTAGGGCCGGTCGAGATCGGAAAAAGCGCCACGATTGCGCAAGGCCACCACTTCGAACGGCTGCAGGGAAACCACCTCGATTCGCAAAGGAACCTGTCCTGCATCCCTCACGGTGACTTCCAGCCTTGCCATCGCCGCCGCGATCAGATCCGGCTGTCCCCGCACCTCGCCCGGACTGACTGCCAACGCCTCGCGGAAAGCACGCGCGAATGCCTGAGGCGTTTCATACCCCGCGGCTTGCGCCGCAATACCGACTTCCAGCACCGGGTCCGTCAAGAGGTGCAGCGCGCGCCGCAAGCGCAGGCGCGCCACGGTGCGCCCGATGGTTTCCCCGGTCAGCGCACGCCAGATGCGATGGAAATGGAAGGGCGAAAGATGCGCCACATTCGCCAGTTCGGACAAGTCAGGCAACTCATTGCCGTGTTCCAGCGAGGTTTGCAGGCAGGCCACCACATCATCGATGCGCTTGGCATGGGCATTCCGGGTTTCCGTTTTCATCCAAACTCCAGACAAGGAAAAGGGGCACGCCATCCAGCATGCCCCACTCCGTTCCGATCCGCGTTTCCGATCTTGCGCAGTTTTCGCGCCCGCTCAGCCCTTGGAAAACACCAGGTGCCCGCCTTCCGCATCCACCTTCACGATATCGCCACTGGCGAATTCACCGGAAAGGATTTTCTGCGCCAGCGGATTTTCCAGTTGCTGCTGGATCGCGCGCTTGAGCGGCCGGGCGCCATACACCGGGTCGAAGCCGACGTTGCCCAGCAAATCGAAGGCCTTGTCGGAAACATCGATCTTCAAGCCACGCTCGGCCAGTCGCTTCTCCAGGCCCGCCAGCTGGATACGCGCAATCGACTTGATCTGCACCTTGTCCAGCGGATGGAACACCACGATGTCGTCGAGCCGGTTGATGAACTCCGGGCGGAAATGCGCCTGCACCACGCCCATCACCGCGGCCTTCATCTGCGTGTAGCTCTCCGGCGTGTCACCGGACAACTCCTGGATCATCTGCGAGCCCAGGTTGGACGTCATCACGATCACGGTGTTACGGAAATCGACCGTACGACCCTGTCCATCGGTCAGGCGGCCATCATCCAGCACCTGCAACAGGATGTTGAACACGTCCGGATGCGCCTTCTCGACTTCATCCAGCAGGATCACGCTGTACGGACGACGACGCACGGCTTCGGTCAGATAGCCGCCCTCCTCGTAGCCGACGTAACCCGGGGGGGCACCGACCAGCCGCGAGACCGCATGCTTTTCCATGAATTCACTCATGTCGATGCGCACCATGGCATCGCTGCTGTCGAACAGGAATTCGGCCAGCGCCTTGCACAATTCAGTCTTGCCCACGCCGGTCGGGCCGAGGAACAGGAACGAGCCGCTCGGGCGATTCGGATCGGACAGTCCGGCGCGCGAGCGGCGCACCGCGTCGGACACCACCTTGATCGCCTCCTCCTGCCCGACCACGCGGCCGTGCAGCGCATCCTCCATCTTCAGCAGCTTCTCGCGCTCGCCTTCCAACATCTTGCTGACCGGGATGCCGGTCCAGCGCGCGACCACCTCGGCGATTTCTTCGGCGGTCACCTTGTCCTGCAACAGTTTGAAACCCGTGGTTTCCACCTCCTGGGCCGCCTTCAACTGCTTCTCCAGCTCGGGCAACCTGCCGTACTGGATCTCGCTCATCCTTGCGAAGTCCTGGTGGCGCTGCGCGGATTCCAGTTCCAGCTTGGCCTGTTCGATCTGCTCCTTGATCTTCGTCGCGCCCTGCACCGTGGCCTTCTCGGCCTTCCAGATTTCCTCGAGGTCGTTGTATTCGCGCTCCAGCGTGGCGATCTCGGTTTCAAGATCGGCCAGCCGTTGCTTCGACTCTGCGTCCTTCTCCTTCTTCAGCGCCTCGCGCTGGATCTTGAGCTGGATCAGGCGGCGCTCCTTGCGGTCCAGTTCCTCCGGCTTGGAGTCGATCTCCATGCGGATGCGGCTCGCCGCCTCGTCCATCAGGTCGATGGCCTTGTCCGGCAACTGGCGGTCGGCAATGTAGCGATGGCTCAGCGTGGCCGCGGCGACGATCGCCGGGTCGGTGATCTCGACGCCGTGATGCACGGCGTAGCGCTCCTTCAGCCCGCGCAGGATGGCGATGGTGTCCTCCACGCTCGGCTCGCCGACGAACACCTTCTGGAAACGGCGCTCCAGCGCGGCGTCCTTCTCCACGTATTTGCGGTACTCGTCCAGCGTGGTCGCGCCGATGCAGTGCAGCTCGCCGCGCGCCAGCGCCGGCTTGAGCATGTTGCCGGCATCCATCGATCCTTCGGCCTTGCCGGCGCCGACCATGGTGTGCAGTTCATCGATGAACAGGATGATCTGGCCTTCGTTCTTGGACAGGTCGTTGAGCACGGCCTTCAGCCGTTCCTCAAACTCGCCGCGGAACTTGGCGCCGGCGATCAACGCGCCCATGTCCAGCGACAGCACGCGCTTGCCGCGCAGGCCTTCCGGGACTTCGCCGTTGACGATGCGCTGCGCGAGCCCTTCGACGATGGCGGTCTTGCCGACGCCGGGCTCGCCGATCAGCACCGGATTGTTCTTGGTGCGCCGCTGCAGCACCTGGATCGTGCGGCGGATCTCCTCGTCGCGGCCGATCACCGGGTCCAGCTTGCCGGACTCGGCACGCGCGGTGAGGTCGATGGTGTACTTCTCCAACGCCTGGCGCTGGTCTTCCGCATTCTCGGATTGCACGTTCTCGCCTCCGCGCAGCTTGTCGATGGCCGCTTCCAGTTTGGGCTTGGCCGCGCCGGCCGCCTTCAGCGCGCGTCCGGCCTCGCCGCCGTCCTCCAGCGCCGCCAGCACGAACCATTCGCTGGCGATGAACTGGTCGCCATGCTGCTGCGCCAGCTTGTCGGTGATATTGAGCAGGCGGCCCAGGTCGTTGCCGATGGACAGGCTGCCGGCCTGTCCGGAGACCCTGGGCAGTTTGTCCAGCGCTTCGCCCAGCCGCTCGCGCAGCAGCGGTACGTTGACGCCGGCCTGCGCCAGCAATGGCCGGGTGCTGCCGTCCTGCTGGTCCAGCAGGGCGGTCAGCACGTGGACCGGTTCGATCATGTTGTGGTCGCGGCCCACGGCCAGCGACTGCGCGTCGGCCAGCGCCTGCTGGAAACGCGAGGTGAGCTTGTCCATCCGCATGGGATTGCCTCGAAAATGCGGCCGGCCGGATGCCGGCGATGCCCTGAAAATGCGGGCAAGCGGCGCGAATGCAAGCCCTGCCCGCAGCAGGATCCATATCCCGGCGGGAACCGCCAGTGGACGCATGACCCGGTGCGGGCGTGAAAGGCCCCCGGCCGGACCCGGAGGCCCGCCGTTGAGCGTGATCAATGCCAGCCCTGGCGATCCATGGCACCTTTCCAAGTACCTTACCGACAGGAGCCAGCACCATGAAGGCATTGGTCTATCGCGAACCGGGTGTCAAGGCATGGGAGGACAAGGAAAAACCCTCGCTGCTGCAACCCGGCGACGCCATCGTCCGCATCACCCACACCACCATCTGCGGCACCGATCTGCACATCCTCAAGGGCGACGTGCCGGCGGTGACCGCGGGACGCACGCTCGGCCATGAGGGGGTGGGCGTGATCGAGGAGGTCGGCCCGGCGGTCGGCAACTTCAAGGCGGGCGACCGCGTGCTGATTTCCTGCGTCACTTCGTGCGGCCGCTGCGGGTACTGCAAGAAGCAGCTCTACGCGCATTGCAGCGACGGCGGCTGGATCCTGGGCCATCTGATAGACGGCACCCAGGCCGAATACGTGCGCATCCCGCACGCCGACAACAGCCTGTACCCGGTGCCGGAGGATGCCGATCCCGAGGCGCTGGTGATGCTGAGCGACATCCTGCCGACCGGCTTCGAGATCGGCGTGCTCAACGGCCAGGTCAAGCCCGGCGACAGCGTGGCCATCGTCGGCGCCGGCCCGATCGGCATGGCGGTACTGCTGACCGCGCAGTTCTATTCGCCCTCGCGCATCATCATGGTCGACGTGGACCCGTCACGGCTGGAAACCGCGCTGCGCTTCGGCGCCACCGACATCGTCGATGGCCGCGACGGCAAGGCCATCGAAGCGGTACTGGCGCTGACCGGCGGCAAGGGCGTGGACGTGGCGGTCGAGGCGGTCGGCATTCCCGCCACCTTCGACACCTGCCAGCACGTGATCGCGCCGGGCGGACACATCGCCAACGTCGGCGTGCACGGCAAGCCGGTGGAACTGGCGCTGGAGAAGCTGTGGATCCGCAACATCACCCTGACCACCGGACTGGTCAGCACCTACAGCACACCGATGCTGTTGCAGACCGTGCAGTCGGGCAAGGTGAAGCCCGAGCAGTTGGTCACCCACCGCTTCGCCCTGGACGACATCCTCGACGCCTACGAGGTATTCGGCAATGCCGCGCGCGAGAAGGCGATGAAGGTGATCCTGACGGCCTGAAATAGCCGATGACCATGTGCATATGGACAACCGGCATGGAACGGAACCGCATGTTCGGCCGTTGCGTCTGTACCGTATCCCTCCATCCGGACATGCACGCGCTCCGGACCCCTCCGCCGGAGCGAGCCGAACAGAACGATGCCTGCCCAGTCATTCAACCGTGCCCGCCGGCCGGTCGCATGCTGTCGCTGCCGGTCGAATTAGCCGCTGCGACGTGCGCTGTCTCCCGTCGGCAGCAACGGAAGTTGCCGGCTCATCCGCATCCGCTGCGCCTTCCGGGCTGACGCGGACCGCATGCGCCTCATGCCACCCTCCCTGCCGGGCATGAGGACACCGAACTGATCGGCGGGCGTCAGTGGCGACGGGGCCGCACGGCATTTGCCGTACACCTCGGGGCAAGCAGGCTGGCCTACTCCGTGGGGACGCCCGTCGATCAGACCATTTCCGGCGCTTTCGCCCGGCGTTTGCCGCGAGCATCCTGCTGCTTCACTGAAGCGGACGGCATATTCCGGCACAATGAGGCATGGCAGCCGCGAACCCCCATCGCCGCCCGCCGCCTCCGCCGCTCGACGATGCCTGCGCATTGTTCCTGGATGTGGACGGCACCCTCCTCGATTTCGCGATCCATCCGGATGGCGTCCGACTTCCGACGGGCGCCCTGGACGTCATGGAACGGCTCAGCCACCGGCTCGAAGGCGCGCTGGCGCTGGTCAGCGGCCGGCCGCTGTCGCAACTGGACCGCCTGTTCTCCCCGCTGCGCCTGCCGGCCGCAGGACTGCACGGGCAGGAGTTCCGCGGCCTGGAGAATCCGCCCGCCCCCTGTCCGACGGACACGCTGGATGCGCTCAAGCGCGAAGCCGGAATCCTGGCGAGGCGCTACCCGGGCATGATCGTCGAGGACAAGGGCAGCAACCTGGCGCTGCACTGGCGCGCCGCGCCTGAATCGGCCGCGTCCATCCACGCGCTGGCCGAAGCCCACCTGCCCGGGATCGACGGCTACCGCATGCAGCCCGGCGATCATGTGCTCGAACTGGTCCCCGCCGGCATCGACAAGGGGCGCGCGTTGCGCCTGCTGCTGCAGGAAGCCCCTTTCAGGGGCCGGCGCCCGGTATTCGTCGGCGACGACCTGACCGACGAATACGGCTTCGACGCCGCCAACGCGCTGGGCGGGTGGAGCGTGCTGGTCGGCGAGCGCACATCCAGCCAGGCCATCTATGCGCTGGAAAACCCGGCTGCCGTGCATGCCTGGCTTGACCGCAACACCGCGCAGCGCGATCCGCCCGCCCGCTTTCCTTCCGGAACACCCGCATGAACGGATCCAGCCTCGATCTCGGCGTCATCGGCAACGGCAGTTTCGGCGCTCTCATCGACCGCGAGGCGCGGGTGGTGTGGAGTTGCCTGCCGGCCTTCGACGGCGACCCGGCCTTCTGCGCCCTGCTGTCCCCGCGCGACCACGCCGGCGGCGATTTCGGCATCGAACTGGAGGATTTCGAACGCAGCGAGCAGGCCTATCTCACCAATACCGCGATCCTGCGCACGGTGCTGTACGACCGCCACGGCGGCGCGCTGGAAGTCGTCGACTTCGCCCCGCGCTGGCGCCAGAACAGCCGTTTCTACCGCCCGGTCTCGATCATCCGCAAGGTCACGCCGCTGGCCGGCAGCCCTCGCATCCGCGTGCGCGTGCGCCCGCTGGCCGACTGGGCCGCGCGCGTGCCGGACACCACCTGGGGCAGCAACCACATCCGCTGGCTGCTGCCGGACTTCACCCTGCGCCTGACCACCGACGTGCCGGTGCGCTTCATCCGCGAGGGGCTGCCCTTCATCGTTTCCCACCCGATGCACCTGGTGCTGGGTCCGGACGAGCCGCTGCAACGCTCGATCTCCGGCTACGTCGAGGAAGCGCTGGGGCGCACCACCGAATACTGGCGCGAATGGGTGCGCTACCTCTCCGTGCCGCTGGACTGGCAGGAAGCGGTGATCCGCAGCGCCATCACGCTCAAGCTGTGCCAGTACGAGGACAGCGGCGCGATCATCGCGGCGATGACCACTTCCATCCCGGAGGCGCCCGATTCGCCGCGCAACTGGGACTACCGCTACTGCTGGCTGCGCGACGCGGCCTTCGTGGTGCGCGCGCTCAACCGGATGGGCGCGACGCGCAGCATGGAGGAGTTCCTGCGCTACATCTTCAACATCGCCACCCACGACGGCAGCCTGCAACCGCTCTACGGCATCGACTTCACCGAGCAACTGGCCGAACACGAGGTCGAAACCCTGCGCGGCTACCGCGGCATGGGACCGGTGCGGCGCGGCAATCTGGCCTGGATCCAGAAGCAGCACGACGTCTACGGCAGCGTCATGCTGGCCTCCACCCAACTGTTCTTCGACCAGCGCCTGGCCGACCCCGGCGATGCCGACACCTTCCGCCGGCTGGAACCGCTGGGCGAGCGCGCCTACGCGCTTCATGACACGCCCGACGCGGGGCTGTGGGAATTCCGCGGCCGCGCCGAAGTGCACACCTACACCAGCGCGATGTGCTGGGCCGCCTGCGACCGGCTGGCCAAGATCGCCGCCCGCCTGGACCTGGGCGAACGCGCCGTCTACTGGCATCGGCGCGCCGACGACATCCGCAAGCGGGTGCTGGTGGAAGCCTGGGACGAAACACTGGGCCACTTCACCGACACCTTCGGCGGCCACCGCCTGGACGCTTCGCTGCTGCTGCTGTACGACATCGGCTTCGTCGCCGCCGACGACCCGCGCTTCATCGCCACCGTGGACGCCATCGGGCGCGACCTCAAACATGGCGACGCACTGTACCGCTACATCGCGCCCGACGATTTCGGCACGCCCGAAACCAGCTTCACCATCTGCACCTTCTGGTACATCGATGCGCTGGCCGCGACCGGCCGCCTGGAAGAAGCCCGCGCGCTGTTCGAACGCGTGCTGAAACGGCGCAACCACCTGGGCCTGCTGTCCGAGGACAGCGCGTTCGAGGATGGCCAGGCCTGGGGCAATTTCCCGCAGACCTATTCCCATGTGGGCCTGATCATCGCCGCGATGCGCCTTTCGCGCAGTTGGCAGGAAGCCTCGTGAGCCGGCTGGTGGTCGTCTCCAACCGGGTCGCCGTTCCCGGCGAGAGCCGGGCCGGCGGGCTGGCCACCGGCCTGCAGGCGGCGCTTCGCGAGCGCGGCGGACTGTGGTTCGGCTGGAGCGGCAAGGTCACCCGCGAAAAAAGCGGCGCCCTGCACGAACAGCAGGAAGGCCCGATCCGCTACGTGACCCTGGACCTGGATCGCGCCGACCACGATGCGTACTACAACGGCTTCTCCAACCGCACCTTGTGGCCCTTGCTGCACTTCCGCCTGGACCTGGTGGACTACGACCGCGCCACCCGCGAAGGCTACCGCCGGGTCAACGCGCTGTTCGCCGACCGGCTGGCGCCGCTGCTGCGCGAAGACGACACGGTCTGGATCCACGACTACCACCTGATCCCGCTGGCCGCGCTGCTCAGGGAGCGCGGCATCGGCTGCCGCATGGGCTTCTTCCTGCATGTGCCCATGCCCTCTGCCGACCTGGTGGCCGCCATGCCCGACCACGCGCGCCTGTTCTCCAGCCTGTACGCCTACGATCTGGTCGGCTTCCAGACCCAGCGCGACGCCGATCGCTTCCAGTCCTACGTGCGCCTGTTCGGCGGCGGCATGAGCCTGGACGACGGATTGATGGAAGCGCCGGGCGGCCGCCGCTTCCGCGTTGCCGCCTTTCCGATCGGCATCGATACCGCGCTGATCGAGCGGCAGGCCCGGGCCGCCATCGCCAAACCGGCGGTGCGCGACCTGCGGGCCAGCCTGCATCCGCGCCAGTTGATGATCGGCGTGGACCGGCTGGACTATTCCAAGGGCTTGCCGGAACGCTTCCACGGTTTCGAACGCTATCTGCAACGCCATCCCGACCAGAAAGGCAGCCTGACCTACCTGCAGATCGCACCGGTATCGCGCAGCGACGTCACCGAATACCGGACCCTGCGCAGCCAGTTGGAGCAGATCGCCGGCCATATCAATGGCGGCCATGCCGAGCCGGACTGGACCCCGCTGCGCTACGTCAACCGCAATTTCACCCACGCCACGCTGACCGGTTTCTACCGCGCCGCGCGCATCGGCCTGGTGACCCCGCTGCGCGACGGCATGAACCTGGTCGCCAAGGAATACGTGGCGGCGCAGGACCCGGAGAATCCCGGCGTGCTGGTGCTGTCGCTGCTGGCCGGCGCCGCCTACGAGATGAAGGAAGCCCTGCTGGTCAATCCGTACGATTACGACGGCGTGGCCGACGCCATCGCCACCGCCGCCGCCATGCCGCTGGAGAAGCGCAAGGAACGCTGGAACGTGATGATGGAACACCTGCGCAAGAACGACATCGGCGCCTGGAAAAGGCGTTATCTGGAAGCGCTGGAAACCGTCTGAGCGAACGTGCGGGACCGGGACACCCCTCTCTCTCCCGGAAGGCCCGCCGCCGCCCTCTGGACAGCGCCGGAGGGGCGGATGAATACTGTTGGCGAACCCTGTTCATCACCATCCCAGCCGCCGGCCACGGGCCGGCGGCTCGCCTCGGCTGATGCATGAATCCGGGCAATGCGATCCGTATCCCATCCACATGCATACCTCAAGAGCCCGCACATGAGCACAGGAACCGACGAAGCCGAATTGGAAGCCCTGGCGGAACAGCGCGCGCAACGGCGCACCGACCGTCTGGAAATGCTGTTCACCGTGATCATGGCGCTGGCCGCGATCGGAACCGCCTGGGCGGGCTTCGAAAGTTCCAAGTGGGGCGGCGTGCAGTCCCGGCTCAACTCCGAGGCTTCCGCCGCCCGCACCGACGCCAACCGCAAGTTCAACGAAGCCGGGCAACTGCGCACCCTGGACGTGGTCACCTTCACCCAGTGGCTCACTGCGCTCAACACCGAGATCCAGACCGATTCGTCCGCATTCCCCGGCGAGGGCTATGTACCCAACCCACGCAGCGGTTCGGGATTCCTGTACACCCGTTTCCGCGACGAATTCAGGCCGGCTTTCGACGCCTGGCTGGCCCAGCAGCCGCTGCGCAACCCCGAAGCGCCGAAGACCCCCTTCGTGATGTCCGAATACCGACTTGCGGCACAGGTGGAAGCCGAGGAACTGGTGGCGAGGGCCGAAAGCAAAGTCTCCGAATCACAGGCGGCCAGCCTGCTGTCCGACAACTACGTGTTGACCGGCGTGCTGTTCGCCCTCGTGCTGTTCTTCGTCGCCGTGGGCAACAAGGCCAACAGCAGGCTCAGCCGCTGGCTGCTGTTCGGCCTGAGCTCGGTGACCTTCCTGGCCACGCTGGGCGTGCTGGCAACGTTTCCGGTCGCCTTCTAGCGGAAAATCGCGTCGGGCGCGGCAACGCGCTCACGGCGACCTCCAGATCAACGTCGCCATCCGCCCGCTGCGCGCATCGCGGCGATGGGAATAGAAGCGCAACGGATCGCCGATGGTGCACAGGCCTCCGCCGTGGATGGCATCGCGCGCGATTCCCGCCCGGACCAGACGCAAACGGGCCAGGGCATACAGATCCACCCACCAATGCCCGGGACGGGTGGCGGCGAACGCCATGGCGGCATCCGGATCGCGTGAAGCAAAGGCTTCGAAAACCTCCTCGCCGATCTCGTAGGCCTGCGGTCCGGCCGCCGGCCCCAGCCAGGCCACCAGCCCGCCGGGCGGCGCCTGCATGGCCGACACCGTGTTCTCCAGCACGCCGGCCGCCAGCCCACGCCAGCCGGCATGGGCTGCCGCCACTTCGCTCCCGTCCCGGGCGGCGAAGGCCACCGGCAGGCAATCGGCGGTGAGGACGGCCAGCACCACGCCCGGCACGGACGTCACGGCCGCATCGGCCACAGGCTCGTCTTCCATGCCCGCTTCCGCCAGGGCACCGGAAAACCGCACGACTTGCGTACCGTGCACCTGCCTGAGCCAGCGGGGCGGCGCCGGCAGTCCCGCCAATCGCGCCAGTTCGCCGCGATTGCGCGCCACCGTGGCCGGGTCATCGCCCCCGGCGGCATGCAGGTTGCCGAGGTTGAAGCTGTCGAAGGGCGGCTGCGAAACGCCCGCGCCATGGCGCAGCGTGGTGAAGGCGACCACACCCGCTGGCGCCGGCCACTCGGCCCTCAACCATGCAGGCGCCGCGCTCAACGCTTCGCTTCCGCCGCTTGCGTGTCCTCCCGCAGCAGGCGCAACAGTGCCTGCATGTCCGCCGGCACCGGCGCGGATACCCGCACCGGCTCGCCGCTGCGCGGATGCGCGAACTCCAGCACTTCGGCATGCAGGGCCTGGCGCCTGAAACCGCGCAGGGCTTCGGCGAGTTCGTCGGTCGCGCCCTTGGGCAGCTTCAGCGGGCCGCCGTAAACCGGATCGCCGACGATGGGATGGCGGATATGCGCCATGTGCACGCGGATCTGGTGGGTACGCCCGGTCTCAAGGCGGCATTCCAGCGCGGTATGGGCGCGGAAACGCTCGCGCAGCCGATAGTGCGTGACCGCTTCGCGGCCATCCTCGCGCACCGCCATCCTCAGCCGGTCGCGCGGGTGGCGGTCTATCGGCGCATCGGCCGTGCCGCCGGCCACCATCGATCCGTTCACCACCGCCAGGTACTGCCGGTGCACCTCCCGCGCCGAGAGCTGCGCGACCAGGGCGGTATGCGCCTCCAGCGTCCGCGCCACCACCATCACCCCGGACGTGCCCTTGTCCAGCCGGTGGACGATGCCGGCGCGGGGCAGCATCTCCAGCGCCGGGTCCCGGTGCAGCAGGGCATTGACCAGCGTGCCGGCCGGATTCCCGGCGCCCGGGTGCACCACCAGCCCGGCCGGCTTGTCCAGCACGAAAACGTCGGCATCCTCATGCAGAACGTCCAGGGCAATGTCTTCGGCCGCTGCATGGGTCTGCACGGACTGCACGGCCTGCAGGCTGACCGTCTCGCCGCCATGCACGGCGTCGCGCGGCCGCGCCGGCCGGCCATCCAGCAGCACGTCGCCGGACTTGATCCATTCGGCCAGGCGGGAACGCGAGTATTCCGGGAACAGTCCGGCCAGCACGGCGTCCAGGCGGCGCCCGGCCGCTTCGGGCGGGATGCTGGCAATGCGCGGGGCGGAGTCGTCGGACGGGGATGCAGGCATGGCTGGGCAGGTCACGTTGGCCGAACATTCATGGCGGAAGCGCCGCCTAGGCTATCATCGACACTTCGTTTCCCGCCGTGGCCCCTCGCCAGCATGACTCATCGCTCTCCTTCCCTTCTCCTTGCCGTTGCCGGCCACCGCCCCGGCTTCCTTCGCCTGGCCGCCCTGCTCATCGTGATCGCCGTGGTCGGTACCGGGTGCGGCAAAGTCTTCAAACGCGACAAGGACGACACCGAAGGCGTGCCCGCCGAACAGTTGTACGAGGAGGCGCATGCCTCGATGCAGAGCGGCAACTGGAGCGGAGCGGAAACCAAGTTCCGGCGGCTGATCGCCCAGTATCCCTACGGCGCGCATACCGAGCAGGCGCTGATCGAAACCGCTTACGCCCAGTACAAGGCCGGCCGGCACGATGAGGCGGTCTCGAGCATCGACCGGTTCATCCGCACCTACCCCACCCACCGCCACATTCCTTACCTGTATTACCTGCGCGGCCTGGTCAACTCCGGGCGCGACACGGTCTTCCTGCAGCGGGTCTGGTCGCTGGACCCCAGCCGGCGCGACCTGTCCACCCCGATGCAGGCATTCAGCGATTTCCGCATCGTCGCCGAAAACTACCCGGACAGCCGCTACGCCGAAGACGCCCGCCAGCGCATGGTGGCCTTGCGCAACCTGCTGGCGCGCCATGAGCTGGATACGGCGCTCTACTATCTGCGCCGCGAAGCCTGGGTGGCCGCGGCCAGCCGTGCCCGTTACCTGCTGGAAACCTACCCGCAAAGCGAATACCAGAACGACGCCGTCGCGCTGCTGGGCCAGGCCTATACGGAACTGGGCAACCAGCCCCTGGCCGACGACGCCCGGCGCGTGCTCCAGTTGAACGACCCGGGACATCCCTGGCTGGCCGGCAAGTGGCCCGACTATCCTTCCAACCTTCGCAAGCTGAACCCGTTTGCGCCGGAACGCTCGGCCGTCGACATGAAGCGCGATTGAATCCGCTTCGGGTTTGCACGGAAAAGGAAAAGGCCGGGCGATGCCCGGCCTTTTCCGTTCATTGGCCCGCAACCCGCATCAAGGCCCGGATGCCGGATCGTGGCCCGCCCAGTCGAAGCCCGCCAGTGCCGCCACTTCCTCCGGCGGCATGACCTGCGTATAGCGCTGCCCCCGGATGACCCAGGTCGGATAGGCAGTGATGCCCGCATCCAGGCAGGCCGGCGCCACCGGCCCGCCCTGGCCGGCCGGGCTGCACTCCACGTAAGGCAGGCGGTCGGCCGAAACACCGAACAGGCGGGACTGCCGGCGGCAGTTCACGCACCACGATGCTCCGTAGTACTTCGCCCCGGTACGCTCCAGGTGAGTGACCAGGGCGGCCATCTTCGGATTCTCCGGGCGCTGCGCCAACAGGCCGCCCAGATGGACATGCAGCAGCCCGATCAGCAACAGCGCCGGCAGGCCATGGCCCAGCCACCAGTTGAGCCATGAAGTCCCATGGCCCGGCGCGCCCTCCGGGCGGCGCAGATTGAGCAGGACAAACAGGCCGCACAGGATCGCAAGCGAGAGCAGGCACCAGATGCAGACTGCCTTGAGCACAAGCAGCCCCACCAGGGTCAGGTACAGGCTGATCGCCACCCCCAGCAGCGCCAGCCGCCACAACCAGCGCCAGCGCCGCAATGGCGTGGTCCGGCGATAGGCCGCCACGAAGGCGATCAGCGCATACACGCCGAACCCCCACAACGCCATCGGCAAGCCCAGCAACGTGGACCATTCGCTCTGCTGGATCACATCGCAACCCGAGCCTGCGGTACAGAACGCCACGTCCGCCCGCGTCCATGCCACCACGGTCAGATAGGCCGTCACCAACATGCCCAGGGCCGCAAGGACCAGGGCCCCGCGATCGGGAGGCGTGTCGAACCTGCGCACCACCGCGGGTTCGCTCTTCTGGGTCGCGGGCTTCTTCTTCCGTGTCTTGGCCATGGCCGGGTTCCGGTGAGGGGGACTGGATTCTAGCGTAAGCTCCCCCGTCAAGCAGACACTGTAAAAGTAGAGTTTCCGGCGGCTTGT
>CAZLSG010000070.1:0-14159 GCA_964562135.1 uncultured Pseudoxanthomonas sp.
CCCGCGAAATGATCACGTGGCCGGCAATGGCCGCCAGCATGAAGATATACAGCGCAACAAAGCCATCCATCCGGTTCCGCCTCCCCAGGCCATTTGCCTCGCCCGCATCATAACCGCGTGCTGAACCCCCGTGCAGCCCGAGCGCGCTTGCCGGGCGACGCCCTGTCAACCGGATGGCCGCCCGCGCGTTTTTCCTGACGTTGCCAATGAGAGAGCTTAAGCTGTGCTGGTGAGCCCCGAATCCGTCCTGGAAAGCGAATCCACCACGGCGGCGCCCGTGCTGCCGGTGTCGCTGGACGTGTTCCTGGCCGACATCGGGCCGCGTGCCTTCCGCTTCGCCGAAGCCGGCCTGCGCCAGCGCGACGACGCGCTGGACGCCGTGCAGGACGCGATGATGAAGATGCTGGCCTACCGGGAACGGCCGGCCGGCGAATGGGTGCCGCTGTTCTGGAGCATCCTGCGCAGCCGGGTGATCGACCTGCAGCGGCGGCGCAACTTCCGCCTGCGCTTCATGGCCGCACCCGGCGAGCGCGACGAGGACAGCCTGATCGACTGGGCCGACCCCGGCGCCGGCCCGTCCCAGATCAACGACCGCCGCGAAGCCTATGCCCGGCTCACTGCCGCGCTGAGGCGATTGCCGGCGCGCCAGCGCGAAGTCTTCACCCTGCGCGTGCTGGAGGAACTGGACGTGGCCACCACCGCGAAGGCGATGGGCTGCTCCGAAGGCTCGGTGAAAACACACTTGTCGCGCGCACGCGAAGCGCTGCAGAAACAGATGGAGGAATTCCGATGAACCCGGATTTCAACGACAATTTCGACCGGCAAATGCGGCAATTGCATGCCGATGCCGTCGCCCACGTATCGCCGCGGACCCTGGCCCGGCTGCGTGCCGCCCGGCACGAGGCGACGCGCAATCCGCCGGCTCGCTCGGGCTTCCGCTGGCACTTGCTGGTCGCCACCGTCCTGCCGGCAGTCCTGGCCGTCGCCATCGGCCTGCAGTTCGCGCAGTTGACACAGACGCAAGCACCCGCCCCGACCACCGATTCCTTCGCCCTCGACGCCTATGCCGATCCGGCTACCGACCTGGACGAAAACCCCGACCTGTTCCTGTGGCTCGCCTCGTCCGAGGCCTTGCCACTGGCCATGGAGTAATCCGAAATGAACAACACGCCTTCACGCCATCCAGGGCAAGCACGCCTGCTTCGCATCGGCCTGTTTTGCCTTGGCGTCCTGCTGGCCGCCCCGGCGCTGGCGCAATCCGCAACCGATGCCACCCTGCCCGATTGGGACCAGCTCACGCCAGCGCAACGGGAAACCCTGGTCGCGCCGATGCGCGACCGCTGGAACAACGAACCGGAAACGCGCGCGCGCATGCTCTCGCATGCCGAACGCTGGCAGGCGATGACGCCGGAACAGCGCAAACAGGCGCAACAGGGCCGCAGGCAGTTCGAGCACATGAACCCGCAGCAGCGCGAACAGGCACGGGTCCTGTACGTGCACATGGTCAAGATGACGCCGGAAGACCGCCAGAAACTGCGCGAGGACTGGAAAAAGATGACGCCGGAACAGCGCAAGGCCTGGCTGGAGCAGAATCCCCCGACAAAGACCGGGAAAGGGATCGAACCCGCCCGCCCGGACTGAAGCCGCCCCGCTACTGCCCCAGTCCGCAAACAGGCAGGTCGGCCCTACCTGGCCGGCGCGGGGAATGACGGGGCATGAGTGTCGGGGCGTGGCCCCGACCTACCCCCGTGCTACGTGGCCGAAGCCGGCGGTGATGGCCATGCCGTCTTCGCCAGCAACTCGTCGTCCCAGTCGAAGGCAATGGCGCCGTCCTTGACGAACAACGCGACGAAATTGAACACGTTGCGCGCGTACATCTCGCTGGCATGCACCGCGCCCATGCTGGCCAGGTTCAACGGACCGGCCACGGTGACGCCCTGGTGGACGAGGGTCTCGCCCGGGCGCGTGAGCTCGCAATTGCCACCCGTTTCCGCCGCCAGGTCCACGATCACGCTGCTTGGCTTCATGCCTTCCACCATCGCCGTGCTGATGATCTTCGGCGCAGGGCGACCGGGCACGGCGGCAGTGCAGACAATCACGTCCACGCCCTTGAGATGTTCGGCCAGCCGCCGCTGCTGCTCCGCACGCTCCTCGTCGGTCAGCGCGCGCGCATAGCCGCCTTCGCCCGCCGCGCTCACGCCCAGGTCCAGGAACTTGCCGCCCAGCGATTCGATCTGCTCGCGGGTTTCCGGGCGCACGTCGAAGCCCTCGACCTGCGCGCCCAGCCGCTTGGCCGTGGCAATGGCCTGCAAGCCGGCCACGCCGGCACCCACCACCAGCACCTTCGACGGCCGGATGGTACCGGCAGCCGTCGTGAGCATGGGGAAGAAGCGCGGCGCCAGCTGGGCCGCGATCAGCACCGCCTTGTAGCCGGCCATGCCGGCCTGCGAGCTGAGCACGTCCATCGCCTGCGCACGCGTGGTGCGCGGCAGGCGCTCCAGCGGGAAAGCGACAATGCCGTGCCCCTTCAACGATTCGGCCCTGGCCGGATCGGACTCCGGCTGCAATATGCCCACCAGCACCGCGCCGCGCCTGAGGCCCGCGATGTCCGCGGGCGATTGCACGCACAGCACCAGATCGGCCGTTGCCCGGGCATCGCCTCCCGCCAGCGCGGCACCCGCGTCGGCGTAGGCCTGGTCGATGAAGCCGGCCGGCCCGCCGGCACCCGGTTCCACCTTCACGGTGGCCCCGGCCGCAACCAGCTTCTTGACCGTTTCCGGCGTGGCGGCAACGCGACGCTCGCCCGCCGCGGACTCCTTCAACACCAGTACTTCGACCGCCATGTTTTCCCCTCGCCTCGCCTCTGGCAAGCTGCGATGCTAACAAAGGAAGGAAGGCGGTGCGGTGTTCCCGTCGTTCAGGCCTGCGCTTGCAACTCCGGATCCAGCCGGTTGAGCACGCCCTGCATGGCGCTGTCGAACGCATCCTCGTCCATGTGCGTGCGCAGGCGTCCCAGCCGCACCATGGCGGCCAGTTCTTCCGGCGAAGCCACGCAGAAGCGCACGCCGCGCCGGTTGACGAACAGCAGGCGCTTGGAAATGGGGCTGACCCAGGAAAGCTTGCCGGCCTGCACGCGGTTGTCCTTGTCGACGAAATCCAGCCAGGTACCGATGGGCAGCGAGCGGAAATGATCCGCGTCGGCATGGTCGAAATCCAGCGTATCGGTGCCGGCCACCAACTGGATGGCGGTGATTTCCTCCACCGGCGCCGGACCGGGCAAGGCAACCTGGGGGAGTTCGGGCAACGATTTCTCCAGGTCCGGGCGCGCGGCCGCCACCGCCTGCAAGGTGTCGTGCAGGGCCTCGACCGCCGATTCGGCGGCATCGCCGCCCACGCCCACGCTGGCGAATACCCGCAGCAAGGCGGGCCGCAAGGCCTGCAGCCAGGGCTTGCCCACGATATGGCGTTGCGCCTCATCCACCTCCTCGAGCAGGCCGTCGGCCAGTTCCAGCGCATCGGGCAAGCCATCGCCCTCCTCGCCTTCGCGCAGCAGGGTCATGGTGACGTGGTGCGACCAGGGCTGGCGCATGAAATCCTCGATCGCCTGGGGCAGGCGCCGCCCGTCCAGCCGCAGGTTCAATTCGAACTCCATCCTGGAGCGGGCCGCATCCAGCCGTTCCTGCCCGCGCTGTATCTCCGCCGTGCGGCGCTCGGCGATCTCGATCCGGCGGCGGTGCTGTTCCAGGAAACCGCGGAACTCTTCTTCCAGGGTCTGGAAGATGGCCAGGTTCTCGTTGAACTCGGCCACCAGGCGCTCGACGACTTCCTCCACCTTGCCCAACAGGACGCGCTCGGCCGCGCTCTCGCCGCCGCAGCCCTCGCAGGCCTCGGCCAGCAGGTTGAGCAGGCGGCGCGCCGGATGCGTCTTCTGCACGAACATGTGCCGGTCCAGCAACGCCACCTTGACGAAGGGCACCACCAGCCGCCCGATCAGGTCGCGCGAACGTCCCTCCAGGTCGCGCTCGTCCAGCATGACGTCGAACAGCATGCCGACCAGGTCGATCGCATCCTCGTCCACCGAGGCCAGGCGGGCGCTGGACGGATCCACGCCCAGTTGCGTGGCGCCGGACAGCACCTCGCTCTTGAGCCGCTGCGAAAGCGACTCGCCTTCGTCGCCAATCGCCGCCCGCAAACTGGGACTGGGCGCGCCCTGCAGCAACGAAAGCACCGACATCATTTCGCGGTGCGACAGCGCGCGCCGGTCGACGACCGCGTCCATCGGCTGTGGCGCATCCTGTTGCCGTCCGGAACGCACTTCCTGCAACAGATGGTGCAGCGCTTCCAGCAGAACGCCTTGCGGGCCCGCCTCCAGCGCAACAGGCTCGCTGCCCGCGCGGCCCGTCGCCGGGAAGGCGCCGCTGCGCGTGGCCTGCATCCGCTGGATGAAGCGCGCCGCCCAGGCGGGTGCGTCGTCATCCGCCGCTTCCAGTCCCTCGTCCGCCTCCTCGGCGGGCTCCGGTGCGCGCCGCACCGGTGGCCGTACCGGCACGCCCGGCCCAACCAGGCCGGGAATCACTCCGGCCTGGCCCAGGCGCTGGTCGATGCCGTCGTACACCTTGCCGGCAGTGGCCAACAGATAGCGCTCGCTCAATTTCAGGACGACCAGGCGGACTTCCAGGGTCAGGTCGCAGGTGTTGAATGCTTCATGCACCGCGACACCGAGGTGCTCGGGACCGATGGGGTTGCTGTCGGCATCCAGGTCCGGACAGCCCCCTATCAAGCCCAGGCGCCGGTCCAGCCGGGTCAGGACGGGCTTGTAATCGCGCAGCAACACGGTGGCCAGGTTGCGCACGGCCAGCCGCGATTCGAGTTGCTGTTCGGTCACCAGTGTCAGGTTCTCGGCATGGTCGGCCAGGACATGCTCGGCCGAGAGCGGCGCGCCGGCTTCGAATGCCTGCCATGCCGAAACAAGATAGGCGCGGAAACGCTGCGCAATCTCTTCGCGGCGCCGGCGCAACTCGCGCATCGCATCCAGGAATGCCATCTGCGACGGACCCGCGCGCTCGGCCCGGTCGAAGAGCACGTCGTCGAACTGCTCCAGCGCCCCGGCAAATCCGTCCGCCAATGCGGGGATCGCAAGCGTGCGCACCGCATCCAGCAAGACCGGATCGCGACCGCCGCGCTCATGGGTACCGATATGTTCCGACATCCTGGAATTTCCCGCCCGTACGAACTGCACGCGCCATCTCCCCCAAGATAGCCCCAATGCCTTGCAGTTGCCATCGTATGGAAGGCGCGGCGCCACTACCGTGACCGGGTCTGCAATTTGGCCGTCCCCAACGGCCTTCCGGCACAGCGCGCGCGATTCAGGCCAACGCTGCGCTCGCCGACAGATTGTCCACGACGCCCTGCATCGCGCTGTAGAAAGGGTCCTCTTCCCGATGCAGACGCAGGCGTCCCAGGTGGGCCATCACTGCCAGCTCTTCCGGGGACGCCACGCAAAACCGGACCCCACTGCGATTGACGAACATCAAGCGTGACGAAATCGGACTCGTCCACGCCAGCTTGCCGGCTTGCACGCGGCCATCGCGGGCAACGAAGTCCAGCCATGAACCATGCGGCAGATTGCGAAAGAAGTCGGCCGTCACGTTGTCGATGTGCTCCAGCGCCGGCACTTCGGCGATAGCCGCCAGCAGCGCTCCTTCATCGGCCGCCTCCTGCGGCGGCGCAGGCAGTTCGGGCAAGGCCACTTCTTCCTCCGGGCGGGCGGCCTGCTCCGCCTTCATGGCCATCTGCAGTATCTGGATCGCGCGCTCGGTGGTCTGCGCACTGGTGCCGATCCCGGCAAGGACCTTGCGCAACTGCTGGACCAGGCCATCGGGAAACTCCCGCGCCGGCTGGCCTTGCCGGACCCGGTCGAATTCCTCCAGGAATCCATCCAGCGTGGCCGAAACCTCGGCCCAGGGCCCGCCCTGCTCGCCACTGCGCAGCACCACTGCCTGCGCGTGCTGGATCCAGGCGTGCCCCAGGAAGTCCCGCGCCGTGAGCGGCAGCTCGCGCTCCCCCACGCGGGCTTCCATGTGCCCGGTCACGAACGCGCGCGCCTGCTCGCGCCGATCCTGCGCGCGCTGGCGTTCGGTCACCCGCCGTTCCGCGATCTCCGCCTTGCGCTTGTACTGAGCGAAGTATTCGGAGAAATCAGCCTCCAGGACCAGGAACACCGCAAGGCTCTCGTCGAATTCGGCCGCAATGCGGGCCACGGCCTGCGCGACCTTTTCCAGCAGGGCCGCTTCCTGGTCGCTTTCGCCCTGATTGCCGTCACAGGCCTCGGCCAGCAGGTTCAGCAAGCGCCGTGCCGGATGGCTTTCCTGCTGGAACAGCCGCGGGTCGCTCAATGCAACCTTGGTCATCGGCACCAGCAGGCATCCGATCAACTCGCGCCGGCGGCCTGCCAAGTGGTTCTCTTCCATCAATGTTTCAAACAGCATCGCCACCAGGTCGACGACATCCTCGTCCCCCGCATCCAGCCGGGTCCTCTCCATCTGCATGCCAAGACGCGCGGCGCAGGCCAGCATTTCCCGCTTGAGCCCCGGAGCAAGCGCGCCGCCCTTGGCGACGATGGCCGGATAGCCGGAACCGGGCATGGTCTGCAAGAGGGAAAGTACCGAATGCAGTTCGCGATCCGACAGGCGATGAACGTTCTTCGGCACCGGCCCGCCGGACATGTCCGCGCGGGCGCGCCTGAGCAATTGCCGCAACGACGGCGGAAGGACTTCGGCGGCTTCTGGCTCGGCGCCCGCGGGCGATCCTGCCGGCGCGGCAATGGATGACATGGCATCTTCCGTCGCCCAGCGGCTGAAAAAACGGTTGATCCAGTCCGGCTTCTCTTCTTCCTGTTCGAATTCCTGCGGCTGCCCGGCGGTGGGAATGTGTTTGCGCCTGCGCTTGCGCGCCGTCGACGAGGAGTGGGCAAGCTGCGAGATCCGCAGCAGATGCTCTTCAAGGGCGACATAGATCCCGCCCACCGACGGCACCAGCGCGTACTCGCATGCGCGAATGATCGCCAGGCGCACCTTCGGCGCCAGCAGGCACTCCGAGAACGCTTCGTGGACCGCCACACCGATGTGCTCGGCGCCCAGCGGGTTCACGTCCGCATCGATCTTCAGGCCACCGGAAATCCAGCCCACGTACTGTTCCAGCCGGCTCAACTCGTTCCTGGAAGCATGCGCGATGGCGCCGGACAGGGAGCGGATGGCCAGCCGGGTTTCCAGTTCCTCCGGCGACAACAGCTTCACGCCTCCCGCGGATTCGGCCAGCAGCCTGTCGGCGGAAAGCAGGCGCCCGCCATTCAGGGCCTGCCAGACGCGGGCGCCATGCTGGTTGAAACGCGCCAGGACGCTGTCGCGCTGCCGCCGGACCTGGCCAACCCCTGCCGCCGCATCGTTTTGGGAAACAAGGCCGCGGTCGGCAAGTTTGAAGAGCAGTTCACCCAGTTCCTCGAGCACGGCGGCGAACGCTTTGCCCAGCGGCACCTGGAAGCTTTCCTCCAGGTCCGCGAGAAGTTCCGGGTTTGCTGTTCGCAAAGGTGATACGGAGGAAGTCGGAAGCATTTGCCGGAACCTGGAACTCGGAAAGCACGCATGAACGCGGGATACGCAACTTCAGCGCCCGTGATCCATCCGGGAGGCGGGGCGCTGTTTCCGCAGCCCGCTATACTCCCACCTCGATGACCGAACGCTGACGACAGGCTTGAAACAGTGACCACGAGCGCATCTTACCTGTTGCAGGCCCTGGACAACCGCCGCTCCGTACCCTCCCGCCAGCTGGGGGAACCCGGCCCCGACGACGGCACCCTGCTGCGCATCCTGCAGTCGGCATCCCGGGTGCCCGACCACGGCAAGCTGGTCCCGTTCCGTTTCATCCGCATTGCCGGCGACCATCGCCACGCGCTGGGCGAAAAACTCGCCGCGCGCAGCCGCGAACTGGATCCGAACGCTCCCGACCCGGCCATCGAGAAGGATCGCAACCGTTTCTCCAGCGCGCCCGTGGTCATCGCCGTGGTGGCCCGTCCGGCCCCGCATCCCAAAGTCCCGGAACTGGAACAACTGCTGACTGCCGGCTGCGTCTGTTTCGCCCTGTTGCAGGCCGCACAGGCGCTGGGTTTCGGCGCGCAGTGGCTGACCGGCTGGGCCGCGTTCGACGAAGCCGTCGCCCGTACCCTGGGCGTGGAGCAAGGCGAACGGATCGTCGGCTTCGTCCACATCGGCACGCCGAAACGGGAAGTCCCCGAGCGCGAGCGCCCGGACGCGGCGACCCTGCTGAGCGACTGGCGCGCCGATGGCTGACACGGCGCCACCCGCCTCCACCATGCCCGCCTCCACGCCGCTGTATCTGGTGGATGCCAGCCTGTACGTCTTCCGCGCCTGGCATTCGATGCCCGACGGCTTCCACGACGCCGAAGGCTGGCCCACCAATGCCGTGCACGGCTTCGCCCGTTTCCTGCTGGAGCTGCTGGAGAAGGAACGTCCGCGCCACATCGCCATCGCCTTCGACGAAGCGCTGGACAGTTGCTTCCGCAACCGCATCTACCCGGCCTACAAGGCCAACCGCGAACCCGCACCCGAAGAACTGCGCCGCCAGTTCACCCACTGCAAGGCGCTGTGCGCGGCCATGGGACTGAACGTGCTGGCGCATTCGGAATACGAGGCCGACGACCTGATCGGCAGCGCGCTGCACGCGGCCCGGCCCAGGGGCTTCCGTGGCGTGATCGTGTCGGCGGACAAGGACCTGTCGCAACTGCTCGACGGCGGCGACGAACAATGGGACTTCGCCCGCGGGCAACGCTGGGGCAGCGCCGGGGTAAAGGCCCGGCATGGCGTCGAAGCGCGCCAGATCGCCGATTACCTGGCCCTGTGCGGCGACAGCGTGGACAATATTCCCGGGGTCACCGGCATCGGCCCCAAGTCCGCGGCGGTGCTGCTGGCGCACTTCGGCGATCTGGACACGCTGCTGGCGCGCGTGGACGAAGTCCCCTTCCTGCGCCTGCGCGGCGCCGCCCAACTGGCCGCACGGCTGCGCGAACAGCGCGAACACGCCCTGCTCTGGCGCGAACTGACCACCATCGCGCTTGACGCTCCCGTCGATTCCGGTGAACCGGACTTCCTTCGCGCCCGGCCCGATGGCGACATGCTGGAGGCGCTTTCCGACGCGCTGCGCTTCGGCCCCATGACCCGCCGCCGCATGCAAACGGCGATCGGCCCGGACCACGCCGCGGCCTGACCACGAACACCGGCCACTCCGGTGCGGTAGCATCACCGGATGCCTGCACACTCCAACGACAACGTCGAACTGCTCTACCAGGGCGAATGGCTGCGCATGGTCAAGCGCGGCCACTGGGAATCCTGCGAGCGCACCCACGGCAAGGACGGACTGGCCGTGCTGGTCATCGCCGTCACCCCGGACGACCATGTGCTGTTCGTCGAGCAGTACCGCGTGCCACTTGGCGCCAGGACCATCGAGATGCCGGCCGGGCTGGTCGGCGACGACCACGACGACGACTCGCTGGAAGCCGCCGCGCGCCGCGAGCTGATCGAGGAGACCGGCTGGGAGCCGGGCCGCATCGACGTGCTTCTCGTCGGCCCCACGTCATCGGGCATGAGCAACGAACGCATCGCCTTCGCCCGCGCCCGCGACCTGAAGAAGGTGGGCGACGGCGGCGGCGTGAACGACGAGAACATCACCGTCCATGCCGTACCGCGCAGCCAGGCCCCGGCCTGGCTGATGCAAAAATACCGCGAAGGCTACGAACTGGACCTCAAGCTCTGGGCCGGGTTGTGGATGATCGAATACAACCCGGACGGGTCACGCGCCGACTGAGCCGGCGCGGGCCGCTCAGGCGAAAGAATCCGTCGCCCGCACCAACGCATCCGTATTCTCCGCCTCGAACGCGGAGTGCCCCGACGCCGGCGTGATCACCAGCCCGGCCTTCGGCCAGGCCTTGTGCAGGTCCCAGGCGTTGCGGACCGGGCAGACCACGTCGTAGCGGCCATGCACGATCACGCCCGGGATGTGGGCGATGCGGGGCACGTCGCGCAGCAGTTGGTCGTCTGCTTCGAAGAAGCCCTTGTTGACGAAGTAGTGGTTCTCGATCCGCGCGAACGCCAGCGCGAAATGCGCATCTTCATGGTCGGCCAGGAAATCCTGGTCCACGTGCAGGAACGAAGTCGCGCCCTCCCACACGCTCCATGCGCGCGCCGCCGCCAGGCGCGTGGCCTCGTCGTCGCTGGTCAGGCGCTTGTGGAAGGCGGCGACCAGGTCGCCGCGCTCGGCTTCGGGAATCGCCGCGACGTATTGGTCCCACGCCTCCGGGAACAGGCGCGAGGCGCCTTCCTGGTAGAACCACTGCAATTCCCAGTGGCGCAGCATGAAGATGCCGCGCAGCACCAGCTCGGTCACGCGCTGCGGATGCGTCTGCGCATAAGCCAACGCCAGCGTGGAACCCCAACTGCCACCGAACACTTGCCAGCGCTCGATGCCGAGCAGGTCGCGCAACTTCTCGATGTCGGCCACCAGGTCCCAGGTGGTGTTGTCGGTGAGATCCGCATGCGGGGTGGAACGTCCCGAACCGCGCTGGTCGAACAGGACGATGCGGTACTTCGCCGGGTCGTGGAAGCGGCGCATCTTCTCGCTGCAACCGCCGCCCGGTCCGCCATGCAACAGCACCACCGGCTTGCCTTCCGGATTGCCGCACTGTTCGTAGTACAGCGTGTGGCGATCGTCGACCTTCAGCGTGCCGGTGTGGAAGGGTTCGATTTCCGGGTAAAGGGTGCGCATCAAAAGGCTTCCTGTAGAACAGAGTGGCCGCCAGTTTAGTGCGTGCGCCGCGTTTGGAGGGCGCGAGCGGCCCTTGCATCCGCAGCCAAACCCTGTAGGAGCGACTTAGTCGCGATGAAGCTTTACCGATAGCCCAGTCGCGACTGAAGTCGCTCCTACAGCAGCATTACCCGATCCGGGCCAGGCCGGTTTCATGGCAAGGAGCGGCGGCCCAGGGTGACGCGGTCGCGACCCTCCAGATCCCGCACAGTGGCGACCTCGACGAAACCGGCCAGCACCATCAACCCACGCACGGACTCGCCCTGGTCCCAACCGTGTTCCAGCAACAGCCAGCCCTGCGGCAGCAGATGCGATGGTGCACCCGCCACGATTTCACGGATCGCTTCCAGCCCATCGGCGCCGGAGGACAGGGCCGCAGGCGGCTCGAAGCGCAAGTCGCCCTGCCGCAGGTGCGGGTCGCCTTCGGCGATGTAAGGCGGATTGCTGGCGATGACGTCGAAGCGTTCTCCGTCGATGGCCGCATACCATCCCCCTTGGCGGAATCCGACATTGCCGATTCCGTTGCGCCGCGCATTCCCGGATGCCACTGCCAGCGTCCCGGGGTCCACGTCGGTGGCGACCACCGAGGCCAGCGGCCGCTCGCTGGCAATGGCCAGCGCAATCGCCCCGCTGCCGGTTCCAAGGTCGGCCACGCGCACGGGCTGCTCCGGCGACAGCCGCGCCAATGCGAGCTCCACCAGCAACTCGGTTTCCGGGCGCGGGACCAGGGTGTCGGGCGTGACCTGCAGGTCCAGCGTCCAGAATCCCCGCAAGCCGGTCAGGTAGGCAACGGGCTCGCCTGCTTCGCGGCGGACCAGCAACGCTTCGAAAGCGGGGGCGGCCATGTCCGGCAAGGGATCATCGCCATGCGCGAACAGCCAGGCACGGTCCCGCCCCAACGCATGGAGCAACAGGATTTCCGCCTCGTGCCGGGCATCGGGGCCGGGCAGGCGGGCGGCGGCCTCGCGCAGGCAGGCATTCAATCGCGGGAGGGACGGGGAGCTCATTGCCCGCCATGTTACCGGTACGGATGCCGTTTGCCGGCCCTATCATGCGGCGACGCACCATCACCCTTCCCTATCGCAAGCAACTCTTTTCCCTGTTCAGGCCGGAAACCCGAGCAGCGAACGGTCATCCGTCACCATCGCCACCACCCCGCCGCGCGACACCTCCGGGCCTACATCAACGCGCGCCGCCGACATCATCAATCAAGAAATATTTATCTTAAATATCAGTAATTTATAAAATAATCAGCATACGCCTGGCCAACCTTCCCAATCCGCCTTTTGCTTACAGACTTCCCGGCAACCGATATATAAATAGATAAAAACTATCGATTCAATAAGATCAATGCATTTGAGAAATCAATAGACAATGCCTACCATGGGCGCAGCAGTTCACCACACCCACTCCCACGAGGTCATTCAGATGTCCCTGATCAACACCCAAGTGCAGCCCTTCAAGGCCACCGCCTTCCACAACGGCGAATTCGTCGAAGTCTCCGATGCCAGCCTCAAGGGCAAGTGGTCCGTGCTGATCTTCATGCCGGCTGCCTTCACCTTCAACTGCCCGACCGAAATCGAGGACGCGGCCGACAACTACGCCGAGTTCCAGAAGGCCGGCGCCGAGGTCTACATCGTCACCACCGACACCCACTTCTCGCACAAGGTGTGGCACGAAACCTCCCCGGCGGTGGGCAAAGCCCAGTTCCCGCTGGTTGGCGACCCCACCCACCAGCTGACCAACGCCTTCGGCGTGCACATCGCGGAAGAAGGCCTGGCCCTGCGCGGCACCTTCGTGATCAACCCGGAAGGCGTGATCAAGACGCTGGAAATCCATTCCAACGAAATCGCCCGCGACATCTCCGAGACGCTGCGCAAGCTGAAGGCCGCCCAGTTCACCGCCGCCAACCCCGGCCAGGTGTGCCCGGCCAAGTGGAAGGAAGGCGCCAAGACCCTGACCCCGTCGCTGGACCTGGTCGGCAAGATCTGAGTCCTCTCCGCCGTACCCGTGTCCTTGCGCCCAGGCGCAAGGCACGGCGCAACACCCATGCATCACGCTACTGATGCCGTCTCCGGGCGTCCCGCACGCCCGGAGATCGGTCCCCGGCTTGCCGGACATTTGCCCGAACGTTTGTTTGCAGGAGCGGCTTGCGCCGCCAGCGCACTCTCTCCCGTTGGCCCTCCCCGGCCCAGGCCGCTCCTGCAAGCGTCCGTCCCTCCCCCATTACGCCACTCACGGAGCCTCCCCCATGTTGGATGCCAATCTGAAGACGCAACTGAAGGCCTATCTGGAAAAGGCCGTGCGCCCGATCCACATCGCCGCGAACCTGGACGACAGCGAAGGTTCGGCCGAATTGCAGGCATTGCTGAAGGATCTGGCCGAAGTCTCCGACAGGATCACCGTCAGCGAGCAGCGCGGCGGCAACGAGCGTGCGCCCTCGTTCGCGCTGGGCACGCCGGGCCAGGACATCCACCTGCGCTTCGCCGGCCTGCCGATGGGCCATGAATTCACCTCGCTGGTGCTCGCGCTGCTGCAAGTGGGCGGCCATCCGTCCAAGGCCGCGCAGGACGTGATCGAGCAGATCAAGTCGCTGGACGGCGATTACACCTTCGAAACCTATTTCTCGCTTTCGTGCCAGAACTGCCCGGACGTGGTGCAGGCGCTGAACCTGATGGCAGTGCTCAACCCGCGCATCAAGCACGTCGCCATCGACGGCGCGCTGTTCCAGCCGGAAGTCGAGGCCCGCCAGGTGATGTCGGTACCCACCGTGTTCCTCAATGGCGAAGTGTTCGGCGCCGGCCGCATGGGCGTGGAGGAAATCGTCGCCAGGCTCGATACCGGCGCCGCGAAACGCGATGCCGAAAAGATCGCGAAGAAAGCGGCCTTCGACGTGCTGGTGGTCGGCGGCGGCCCGGCTGGCGCGGCGGCGGCCATCTATGCCGCGCGCAAGGGCATCCGCACCGGCGTGGCGGCCGAGCGCTTCGGCGGCCAGGTGCTGGACACCATGGCCATCGAGAACTTCATCTCCGTCCCGCACACCGAAGGCCCCAAGCTGGCCGCCGCGCTGGAACAGCACGTGCGCGAATACGACGTGGACGTGATGAACCTGCAGCGCGCCACCGCGCTGGTGCCCGCCGGCGATGATGGCCTGATCGAAGTGAAACTGGAGAACGGCGCCTCGCTGAAATCAAAGACCGTGGTGCTGTCCACCGGCGCGCGCTGGCGGCAGATGGGCGTGCCCGGCGAAAACGAATACCGCAACAAGGGCGTGGCCTACTGCCCGC
>CAZLSG010000071.1:0-14028 GCA_964562135.1 uncultured Pseudoxanthomonas sp.
GCGGCTTCTCCGGCAACGCGGTGATGAGCATCATCGCCACCATGATCCTGGGCGCCGGCCTGGACCGCACCGGCGCGTTGAACCGGCTGGCCTCGTGGCTGCTGCGGCGCGGCCATGGCGTCGAACAACGCCTGCTCATCATGACCAGCGCCATCGCCGGCCTGAATTCGTCCTTCATGCAGAACCCCTCGGTGATGGCGCTGTACCTGCCGGTCGCCTCGCGCCTGGCCGCGCGCACCGGGCTGTCGCTGCAACGGCTGCTGCTGCCCATCTGCGCGGCCATCATCATGGGCGGCGCATTGACCATGGTGGGCAACTCGCCGCTGATCCTGCTCAACGACCTGCTGGTCTCGGCCAACAACAACCTGCCCTCTGGCATGGCCACGCTGGAGCCTTTGCGGATGTTCGCGCCGCTGCCGATCGGCGTGGTGCTGCTGGCGGCGGCGTTGCTGTACTTCCGCTTCCATGGCGACCGCAAGCTCAGGGACGAAACCGAGACCAACGTGGCGCCCGCGCGCACCGAAAGCTATTTCGCCAATACCTACGGCATCGACGGCGACGTGTTCGAACTGACCGTCACCGCGGAAAGCCCGTTGGTGGGGATGTCGCTGGGCGAAGCCGAAACGCTGTACAACGCGCCGCTGATGCTGGCCCTGCAGACCGGCAACGACACCCGCCTGGCGCCACCGGCGGAAATGCGCATCTGGGTGGGCAGCGTGCTGGGCGTGATGGGCGAACGCCAGCAGGCGCAGGACTTCGCGCAGAACCAGTTCCTGCGCATGTCCTCGCGCCTTCGCCACTTCGGCGACCTGTTCAATCCCAGCCGCGCCGGCATTTCCGAGGTGGTGGTGCCGCCCACGTCCAGCTTCATCGGCAAGAGCGCCGCCGACCTGCGCCTGCGCAAGCAGGCCGGGCTCAGCCTGCTGGCGATCAACCGCAACAACAAGGTCATGCGCGAGGACGTGCGCAAGGTGCCGTTGCGCGCGGGCGACATGCTGGTGTTCCACAGCATCTGGCAGGACCTGGCGCAGGCGGCGGAAGGCCGCGACTTCGTGGTGGTCACCGACTACCCGAAGGGCGAACAGCGCCCGCACAAGTTCAAGATCGCCATGGTCATCTTCGCCATCACCATCCTGATTGCGCTGACCGCGAAATTGCCGGTGTCGCTGATCCTGATGACCGGCGTGGCCGGCATGCTGCTGACCGGCGTGCTGCGCATGGACGAAGCCTATGCCGCGATCAACTGGAAGACCGTGTTCCTGATGGCCGGCCTGATCCCGCTGGGCTGGGCCATGGACAGCAGCGGCGCGGCAGCCTGGATCGCCGGGCACACGCTCGAACGGCTGCCGGACGGCATGCCGATATGGGCGCTGGAAATCGCCATCGCCCTGCTGACCACCGCGTTCTCGCTGGTGATCAGCCACGTGGGCGCCACCATCGTGATGGTGCCCATCGGCATCAGCTTGGCGTTGGCGGCCGGCGGCAACCCGATGGCCTTCGCGCTGATCATCGCGCTGTCCGCCTCCAACAACCTGATGACCGCTTCCAACCCGGTGATTTCCATGATCGTCGGTCCGGCCAACTACACCTCCAGGCAGCTGTGGCGCGTGGGCGGGCCGCTATCGCTGATCTACATGGCAGTCGTGGTGCTGATGGTCAATCTGTTGTTCTGGTGGAGCGCGCGGGGCGGGTGACGCGGGGCGGCAGATTGTTTGTGCCAGAAACTGGTAGCCGGACTCTCCGGTTACGACCCTTCCGCCTCATTGCTCAGCAGGTCGATCACATCCACCTGCAATGCTGCTGCCAACCGGCTCAGCCCATCGATACCGATGTTGGTAACACAACGTTCGAGCTGTGAAACATAGGTACGGTGGAAGTTCGCCAGTTCGGCCAGTTGCTCCTGACTAAAGCCGCGTTCCTTGCGCAATTTCCTGATATTGCTGGCAATCCTTCGTCTTGCATCATCTGCTGGCGTGGCATAGTGGGTGACCATGCCGGCCAGAGTCAGCGACTATCGCTTGACTATCTACAGCCCATGACTCTACTGTTTATATATCTCATATTGGTGGCTGGGGATCGTCCTGCCCAGCCCGCCAAAGCAGAAAGCGTGACCACGGGGACGTGCAACATCAAATTAAGGAAGGATCTAATGAACACCAAGACCGGTTATATGTCCGCAGCATTGCTCGCATGCCTGGCATGCGCACCAACTGCACATGCCCAACGCAGCCCTTGGTGGGAGAAGCATCGGGACACGCCCCAGCCAGAGACGCCGCAGAGCCAGCACTCCAACTCCGCGCCTGATGAAGTGTCAAGGCAGCAAGCTCCCATAAGTTCCTCCGGAAAGGACGGCAACAGTCTGAGCTACAACTACGCAGAAGCCGGCTACAACCAAGTGAAGGTCGATTTCGACTACTTGGACGAAAATGCCGGCGGTGGCTACATCCGTGGCTCCGTGGCCGTTTCGGACCACATCCACCTGTTCGGCAGCTACGGCAAAGTTTCCAAGGGTTGGAGCGATGACTACACCGATTTGGACGTGGACATCGACCAGACTGAAATCGGCATCGGCTACCGCCACGGACTCTCCGACAATACGGATTTCGTGTCCGACCTGTCATGGCTGCGACTGGGCGCAAAAGTCTCACTGACGGATATCGACCCGGACTACAACTTGAGCGGCAGCGATCATCTCAATGCATGGAAATTGACCTTGGGTGTGCGCAGCAAGCCATCACCGCGTAGCGAAGTCTGGCTGAAAGGCGGCTACGTCCAGGTCGATGACAACCTGTTGCTCGATAATTCCGCCGTCGTGATCCTGGGTGGCCAGATCAACTTCACGCCCATCTGGGGATTGGTCGGCGAAGCGGAAATCTACGAAGACATCAGTTACTACCGCATCGGCATCCGTGCCAGCTATTGAACCCCCGCATCACTTGCATCCATCAGCGAACCGGCTGTTCTGGCGGGATGGCCGCTGATGAACCTGTGCGTATCCGACGTGGGAACGATGCAGATTGCGGCGAATGTTTCCATGCGGGCGTTTGTCGCGACTTGCGTCGCTCCCACGTCAAGCTACGCCAGGCGCACCTGACCATCGGCCACTTCCACCGCCACTGCGCGCAGCGAGTCGCCGCGGCACGGCCCGGCAACGCAGTCGCCATTGGCCAGTTCGAAGGAAGCGCCATGCACGGCGCAGACCAGGTGGCCTTCGCGGCTCTTCAGGAACTTGCCCGGCGCCCAGTCCAGCCGCCGGCCGGCGTGCGGGCAGACATTCAGCCAAGCCCGCACCGAATCGCCCTGGCGGTACAGGATCAACGATTCGGCCACGCCATCGATCACCGCTTCGGCTTCGGCAAAGCCACCATCGTCTATTGAATCCAGCGTGATCGAGGGCATGTCTTTTAACGAAGTTCTCACACCATGGCAAACGCTCCGCCCGATACTGCGGGTCCGCCAACCCGACGCATTCTTGCAGAACGCTCGCCATGTTTGCACGCCATTTCCAGTTCGGCCGTTCCGGCTCCGCCTTCGCGCCGCGCAAGCCGCGACATCCGCTGATGCGTTTCACGCTGGGCCTGCTGGGGTTGGCATTGCTGGGTTTGCTGATCTTCTTCGGCCTGTTCATTGGCGCGGCGATGATCGCCGTGGGCATCGTATACAAACTGCTCAGCAAGCGCGGCAAGCCCGTGGCGGCGGCACAAGGCGGCGATGCCATGGAAGGTGAATACCGCGTGGTCCGCAAACCGGTGTTGCCCTCGCCGCATTAAACTGGCGGCCGGTTCCCCGCACAGCACCCCGGCCTGCCATGACTGACCTGATCCCCGTGCCTGCGCTGCCCCGCATTTCCGTGCGCGGCGGCGGCACCTTCCCCGTGCGCCGCATCTACTGCGTGGGCCGCAACTTCGCCGACCATGCCCGCGAAATGGGCGCCACCGCATCCGCTTCGAAGGAAGCGCGCGGCCAGCCGGTGTTCTTCCACAAACCGGCCGACGCCATCGTCACCGGCAACCGCGACATCCCCTACCCGCCCGGCACCCGCGACCTGCACCACGAAGTCGAACTGGTGGTGGCCCTGGGCAAGGACGCCCCGGCCGGAGTGCTGCCGCCGGAACGGGCAGACGGCCTGGTCTTCGGCTATGGCGTCGGGCTGGACCTGACCCGCCGCGACCTGCAGGCCGCCGCCAAGGCCAAGGGACTGCCCTGGGATACCGGCAAGGGCTTCGACCACTCCGCCCCGGTAAGCGAACTGGTGCCCGCCGACGACATCACCGGGCTCGCTTCACGCTCACTGACCCTGGAGGTCAACGGCGAAGTCCGCCAGCATGGTGGACTGCGCGACCTGATCTGGGACGTGGGCGAGATCCTGCACGAGTTGTCGAAACTGTACGCACTGAAGGCCGGCGATCTGGTTTTCATGGGCACCCCGGCGGGCGTCGGCCCGCTGTCGCCCGGCGACAGCGTGCATGCCACGCTCGATGGCGTGGCGGAACTGCATGGGGTTATCGTTCCCGCATCGTCCGCGCTATAGTTCCGGCTCGCACAATTCCAGGGCATGCACGGGGACCACTGATGGGCATCATCAAGGAATTCAAGGAATTCATCTCCAGGGGCAGCGTCGTCGACCTGGCCGTCGGCGTGGTGATCGGCGCGGCCTTTGGCAGGATCGTCACCTCGATGGTGGACGGCATCGTGATGCCGCTGGTCGGCCTGGCCCTGGGCGGCGTCAAGTTCAGCGACCTGGCCATCACCCTGCGCGAGGCACAGGTGGATGCGGCCGGCGCCGAAATCGCGCCGGCGCTGGTCCTTGCCTATGGCGCGTTCCTGCAGACGGTGATCGACTTCCTGCTGGTGGCGCTGGCCATCTTCCTGTTCCTGAAAGCCTACAACCGCCTGCGCAACGCCACGCCGGAAGCGCCGCCGGAACCTACCGAGGACGTGCTGCTGCTGCGCGAGATCCGCGACTCGCTGAAGAAGTAAGTCCGCCGTTCCGTGAGGGCAAGGGAGCCGCGGGCTGGTAAGCTCGCGGCTCCTTCCAATTGTGTCCACGCCATGCGCCCATTCGCTCCGCTGCTGCTTTTGTTGCTGGCCGGCCATGCCGCCGCCGAATCCGAGACCCGCATTCCGGAAAGTGCGTTGGCTACCGCCGCGCAACTGCGCGAACAGGCGCTGGCCGATGCCACCGGCTGGAACGTGGTCGAATCCCTGACCACCGAAATCGGCCCGCGCCTGCCAGGCAGCGAAGCCGATGCGCGTGCGGTGGAATGGGCGAAGGCGAAATTCGCCGAACTCGGATTCGACAAGGTATGGACCGAGCCGGTGGTGTTCCCGAAGTGGGAGCGCCACGGCGAGTCCGCCGAAGTACTCGGTGCGCACGCACAGCCGTTGGTGGTTACCGCCCTGGGCGGCAGCCCCGGCGGCACCGTCGAAGGCGAGATTGTCCGCTTCACCGACCTCGCAGCGCTGGAAGCGGCGCCGGAAGGATCGCTGGCCGGGAAGATCGCATTCGTCGATGTGCACATGGAGCGCACGCGCGATGGCAGCGGCTACGGCAAGGCCAGCCCGGTGCGCGGGCGCGGCCCTTCGCTGGCCGCGCGCAAGGGCGCGATCGGCTATCTGATGCGCTCCATCGGCACCAGTCCTTACCGCGTGGCCAACACCGGCATCACCCGCTTCGATCCCGACGTGACGCCGATCCCGGCCGCCGCCACCTCGCTGCCGGACGCGGACCAATTGGCCCGCCTGTTGCAACGCGGCCCGGTCCGCGTGCGGCTGGCGCTGGACTGCGGCTGGAACGGCGAGTACACCTCGCAGAACGTGATCGGCGAAATCACCGGCCGCGAATTCCCCGAGCAGGTGATCGTGCTGGGCAGCCACCTGGATTCGTGGGACCTGGGCACCGGCGCCATCGACAATGCCGCCGGCGTCGGTGTCACCGCCGCCGCTGCCCACCTGATCGGCAAGCTGCCGCTGAGACCGAAGCGCAGCCTCCGCGTGATCGCCTTCGCCAACGAGGAACAGGGCCTGATCGGCGCGCGCCAGTACGCCGAGCGGCATGCCGGCGACATCGTCAATCACGTGATCGCCGCCGAAAGCGATTTCGGCGCGGGACGCGTCTATGGCTTCAACACCAGCGCCCCGGACCATGCGCGGGCCGCCACCCGGCAAATTGCCGAAGCACTGGCGCCATTGGGCATCGAATACAAGGAAGCCACCGGCGGACCCGGCCCGGACATCATCCCGATGGCGCAGGCCGGCGTGGCCTGGGCGTGGCTGGGCCAGGACGGCACGGACTATTTCGACCTGCACCACAACGCCAACGACACGCTGGGCATGATCGACCGCGACGACCTGGCGCAGAACGTGGCCGCGTACGCGGTGTTCGCCTGGCTGGCGGCGGAAGCCGAAGGCGATTTCGGCAGCCGGCCCAAATCGCCGTGACGCAATCGCGGCAGACTATTCCAATCCGGGAGCCAGCTATTCCAGACACCACGCAAACAAGCGGTTAGGCTCCTCCACCATTCCCGGAGGAGGAAGCCGATGTACCGCTGGTTCGCATTGCCGGCCCTGCTGGCCTGTTCGCTGCATGCTGCCGCCACCGCCACGCCGCTGCAGGTGTCTTCGCCTGATGGCAAGGTGCGTGTCGAATTGACGCTGGACGAATCCGGCATCGCCCACTACGCGGTGAGCCGCGCCGGACAACCGGTGCTGCTGCCTTCCCCGCTGGGCGTGCAACTGGACCGGGACGACCGCATCCAGCGCGGTCTGCGGATCGTCGGCAGCCGCCCGGGCATGGTGGACCAGACCTACGAACTGGTCGCGGGCAAGACGCGCCACGTCCGCGATCACTACCACCAACTCGATGTCGACCTGGCGGAGGCGGATGGCCGCGTCCTGGGCGTGATCCTGCGCGCCTACGACGATGGCATCGCGCTTCGCTACCGCATCCCGCTCCCGCAGACCGGCGACCTGCGCGTGAAGGAGGACCTGACCGGCTTCCTCTTCACCGACGACCATGCCTGCCGGGCGCTCAACCTGGGACGCTTCGGCTCCAGCCATGAAGGCGAATACGACCCCATCGCAGCCTCGCGCCTGCGTCCGCACAACCTCATCGAACTGCCACTGGTATGCCGGCTCGGCGCCGATGGCGCCGCCTTCGCCATTGCCGAAGCGGACCTGGACCGCTACGCCGGCCTCTACCTCAGTGGCCGCGATGACGGGCGCCTGGGCGTGGAAGCGAAACTGTCGCCTCGGCCCGACACGCCCGACTTCGCCGTCCACCTGCCACGCGCCGAAGTGGAACCGCGCGGACATCTCACGCCTTGGCGCGTGGTGATGCTTGGCGACAATCCCGGCGCGCTGATCGAATCCAACCTGATCTCCAGTCTCAACCCGCCCACGCCGGTCAAGGACACGTCCTGGATCAAGCCGGGCAAGTCGGCCTGGGACTGGTGGTCGGGCGGACTGGCGCCCGACGTGCCGGATGCGGGCATGAACAACGCCACCATCCGCCGCTACCTCGACCATGCCGCCGCAATGGGGCTGGAATACATGCTCATCGACGACGGCTGGTACGTGGGCAGCACCGGCAACGGCCGCTACAACCCCGGCACCGACATCCTGCGTTCGATCCCGGAGATCGACCTGCCGATGCTGGTCGAGTACGCGCGCGAGCGCGGCATCGGCCTGTGGCTGTGGGCGCACTGGAAACCGCTCGACCAGCGCATGGACGAAGCACTGGCGCTGTACCGGCGACTTGGCATCAAGGGCATCAAGGTCGACTTCATGGATCGCAACGACCAGGCGATGGTCGATTTCTACCATCGCCTGATGCGCAAGGCCGCGGAACACGAATTGCTGGTCAACATGCATGGCGCCTACCGACCCACCGGACTCAACCGCACCTGGCCCAACTACCTCACCCAGGAAGGCGTGCTGGGGGCCGAGTACAACAAGTGGAGCTCGCGCATCACGCCCACGCACAACCTCGTGCTGCCGTTCACGCGCATGCTGCTGGGTCCGATGGACTACACGCCCGGCGGCTTCCGCAACGTCGGTGTCGGCGATTTCGAACCCTCGTTCCACGGCCCGAAGGTCATGGGCACGCGGGCGCACCAGCTGGCCATGTTCGTGGTCTACGAGAGCCCGATGCAGATCGTGGCCGACAGCCCCGATGTGTACATCGACGCGCCTGGCGCGGATTTCATTTCCCTCGTGCCCGCGAGCTGGGACGAGACCCGCGTGCTGTCGGGCGAGATCGGCGAACACATCGTCATCGCCCGGCGAAGCGGCGAAGACTGGTACATCGGCGCGATGACCAACGAAACGCCGCGCGCGCTGGACGTGCCGCTGCACTTCCTTTCCGCCGGGGAGTATCGAGCCGCATTGTGGCTGGACGGTGAAACGCCAACCGATGTGGAGCGCGACGAGCGCGTCATGGACCCGGCCAAAACACCGTCCCTGCGGCTCGCGCTGTCGCCGGGCGGAGGCGCGACGGTCCGGCTGTCGCCGCTCGCGCCCTGAATCAAGGCGACCGGCGCGACGCCCACTGCGAGAGCAGCACCGCCGTCGCGGATGCGACATTGAGGCTTTCCACCGCGCCGGTGCCGGGAATCGACAGCCGCAGGTCGCAGCGCGCGGCAAGCGCGTCGCCCATGCCCTCGCCCTCGGCGCCGAGCATGCAGGCCAGCCGCTGCGGGACTGTCGTTCCGAAAAGATCATCGCCGCCGCGCACGATGGTCGCCGCCAAGGTGAAGCCCGCGCCCTTCAATTGCTCGATGGCGCTTTCGTCGTCATCCAGGCGCACCAGCGGCACGGCTTCCGCGCCACCTTCCGCGACACGCGCAGCGGCGCCCGAGAGCGCCAGCGTCGAATGCTGCGGCAACAACAACGCGGACACGCCGAAGTGGGCCGCGCTGCGCAGGATCGCGCCGAGGTTGTGCGGATTGCCCACGCCGTCGAGCCACAACACGCAGCACGGGCCTTCGGGCAGGTCGTGCAACCATTCCCGCAAAGTGCGCGGCGCATCGCGCAGCACGTCGGCCACCACGCCTTCGTGGTGCGTGCTGGATGCGAGGCGCCGCAGTTCGTCTTCGTCCTCGACCACCCGGTAGCCGATGCGGTTGGCCACGCACCATTTCAACAGCGGCTGAAATTGCGGGATGCGCGCCTGCGCCAGGTACAGCTTGCGGATCGCCGCGGGCCGCTTCGCGAATACCGCCTTCACCGCGTTCAGGCCGTACAGCCGCACTTCTTTCGCTTCACCCTCGGCCGGGCCCGGCGCGCGGACGTCGCGCGCCGGGCCGGGCCTGTCGGCGCGACGGCCCCATGGCCCGTCACGGCCAGGGCCGGGTGGCGGCGGACGGCGTTCGCTCATGTCAGCCCTGCTTGCGCCAGAAATCGGCGTTGCGGATGCCCAGCGCATCCGGGTCGAAGATCGGATCGATGCCCAGTTTCTTCTGCCGCTCGTAATCGCGCAACGCGATCAGCGCGGGCTTCTGGAGCAGGAAGATCGCCACGATGTTGAGCCATGCCATCAGGCCCACGCCGATGTCGCCGAGCGTCCACGCCATCTCGGCGGTGCGCACCGCGCCGAACACCACCATGGCGATGATGCCCAGGCGCAAGGCCAGCGTGGCCAGCGGACGCACCTTGTGGCCATTGACATAGGTCAGGTTGGTCTCGGCCATGTAGTAATAGGCCATGATGGTGGTGAAGGCGAAGAAGAACAGCGCCACCGCCACGAAGCCGTTGCCCCATCCCGGCAACACCGAGTCGATGCCCGCCTGCACGAAGCCCGCGCCCGCGGCAATCCCGGGCACGGCCTCCTGCAACATCTCGCCGTTGAATTGCACGTTGTACATGCCGGTCGCCAGCACGATGAATGCCGTCGAGGTGCAGATCAGCATGGTGTCGAAATAGATCGCCCACGCCTGCACGTAGCCCTGCTTGGCCGGATGCGAGACTTCCGCCGCCGCCGCCGCGTGCGGGCCGGTGCCCTGTCCGGCCTCGTTGGCGTAGATGCCGCGCTTGACGCCCCAGATGATCGCCTGGCCCAGCATCGCGCCGAAGCCGGCATGCAGGCCGAACGCGCTCTCGAAAATCATCCGGAACATCGTCGGCAGGAAGTCGATGTTCAGCGCCATGATGATGGCCGCGGTCAGGATGTAACCGATGGCCATGAACGGCACCACGATCTCGGCGACCAGCGCGATGCGCTTGAGTCCACCGAAGATGATCGCCGCCAGCAGCAGGCCCACCACGATGCCGATGCCCAGCTTGAATGCGAACGTCGCGTCCATCCCCAGCCACTGGCCGGACAGGTCGGGGCAGGCCGTGGTGGCGTTGCAGAAATTGGCGGCACCATCGGCGATGGCGTTGGCCTGCACGCCCGGCATCAGGAAACCGGCGGCGGCAATGGTCGCCAGCGCGAACGCCCACGCGTACCACTTCAGGCCGAGGCCCTTCTCGATGTAGTAGGCCGGGCCGCCGCGATACCTGCCCTCGTTGTCCTTTTCCTTGTATATCTGGCCCAGCGTACATTCGATGTAGGAGGTGGAAGCACCCAGGAAGCCCATCACCCACATCCAGAACACCGCACCCGGCCCGCCGAAGGCGATGGCGGTGGCCACGCCGGCGATGTTGCCGATGCCGATGCGCCCGGACATCGACAGGGCCAGCGCCTGGAACGAGGACACGCCGGCCTCGGAACTCTTTCCGGAAAAGGTCAGCCGGGTCATCTCGACGAAGCCGCGCACCTGCATGAAGCGCGTGCGCAACGAGAACCACAGGCCCGCGCCAAGGCACAGCGCGATCAGCGCATTGCTCCAGATGATCGTGTTGTTGAACCACGCGAAGCAACGCCCGGTCTCACCAAGCCCATAACTGCAAGCGATGAAATCCTCGGTAATGAAATAGCTGTACAACCAAGCAAGGATGGCTTCCACGGGGCAACGTCTCCGGCCAGAGGTTGGGATGGGCGGACGGTAGCCCGCGGGAAGGGCACAAGATAACCGCAAACCGGGCGGGCACGGAATCCGCCCGGCCACGGCACCGGCAGGCCGGCTCAGGCCGTCCCGTCGCGCAGGCGCGCGAACATCCGCAGGTCGTGCAGCCGGCCACGCTTGCGCACAGCGCAACGCAGCACGCCTTCCTCGACGAAGCCGTTCTTCTCCAGCACCCTGGCCGAGCCCACGTTGAAGTCGAGCACCGTCGCCTGCAGCCGCTGCAATCCGAGGGCGGCCATCGCCCACGGCGCGAACACCGAAACCACCCGGGTCATCACCCCTTGCCCCCAGTGCGTGCGGCCGAGCCAATAGCCGAACTCCGCGCCCGCGTCCCGCTCGCCGGTGAACGGGCGCACCCCGATCCCGCCACAAGCCTCGCCGGCGATCTGGATGGCGAACACGGGCGCGGAGAAATCCACCACCCGTCCTGACAGGAAGGCCTCGCCATCCTCCCGCGTGTAGGGGAACGGAAAGCGGTCGCTGACACCCCGCGACACCTGTTCGTCGTCCGCGTGCCTCAACAGGGCATCAAGGTCGTCCCGACGCCACGCACGCAAGCACATGCCGTCGTCGATGGCGAGGGAAATGTCGCGCCAGGGCATCGACAGGCCCCGATGCTCCGCGGACGTCATTGCCGCGGCGCACCCGGCCGCAACGCGCTTTCACGCTTCGCGAGACATCGCATCCGGGACGTTCCTGCGGGAAATGACGGATCAAGCATGGCCGCCGACTTCGGGGGTTTCCGATTCCAGCTTCTCGAGTTCGTGGGCCAGCGCATCCGGCGAACGCGTGAACGGCGCCAGCAAGGCATAGAACGCCGGCACCACGAACAGCGACAACAGGGTGGAGAACGCCACGCCGGCAATCACCACCACGCCGATGGTGGCGCGGCTGGCCGAACCCGGGCCCGCGGCCACCACCAGGGGGATGGCGCCCATCACCGTCGCCGCCGAGGTCATCAGGATCGGTCGCAGGCGGATGGCCGAGGCTTCCACGATGGCCCGCGCCGTCTCCCGGCCCTCATCGCGCAACTGGTTGGCGAATTCGACGATCAGGATGCCGTTCTTCGCCGCCAGGCCGACCAGCATGACGATGCCGATCTGGCTGAACAGGTTGAGCGTGCCCCCGGTGACCCACAGGCCGATCAACGCGCCCAGCACCGCCAGCGGCACCGTCAGCATGATCACCAGCGGATGCACGAAGCTTTCGAACTGCGCCGCCAGCACCAGGTACACGATCATCAGCGCCATCGCGAAGGTCAGCAGCACCGCGCCGCCGGCTTCCTGGTATTCGCGCGACTCGCCCTTCCAGTCCAGCTGCGCGTAATCGGGCAACTCCTCGGCGGCAATGCGGTAGGTCCATTCCAGCGCCTCGCCCATCGTGTAGCCGGGCGCAAGGCCCCCGCTGATCGTGATCGCGCGCAGGCGGTTGAAACGGTTGAAACTGCCCGGTTCGGCAACCTCGCTCAGCGAGACCAGGTTGGACAACGGAATCAACGCACCGTCGCGGCCACGGACATAGGTGTTGGCAAGGTCGGTGGGCGACATGCGGTTCTCGCGCCCGGCCTGCAACATCACGTCGTATTCCTCGCCGTTGTCGATGTAGGTCGTCACCTGGCGCGAACCCATCATCGTTTCCAGCGTACGCCCGATTTCCTGCACCGACACGCCCAGGTCGGCCGCGCGCGCGCGGTCGATGTCCACGCGCATCTGCGGACGGGTCTCCTTGTAGTCCGAATCCGGATCCTGGATGCCCGGGTTTTCGGCCATGCGCGCCAGCATGCGGTCGCGCCACTGCGCGAGCTCTTCGTAATCCGGGCCGCCCAGCACCAGTTGGTAACGCTGGCCACGCCCGCCCAGCAGGCCGCCCGGCACGTTGGCGCGGGCCTGTATCCCCGGCAGCGTGGCGAATTCGGCGCGAAGCTGGTTGACGACCTCGGCCGTGCCGATATCGCGCTTGCGCCAGTCCTCCAGGAACACGATGACGTTGCCGCTGTGCATCTCCTCGCTGCCACCCCAGCCGCGCGGCACGCGGGAGTTGGCGCGCTCTATCGGGCCGTCCCCCTCCACGAATTTCGCGAAGATCCGCTCGACCTGCTGCATCTGTCCGACGGTGTAGTCGAAGCCCGCGCCCTCCGGCGCGTCGATGCCCACGAAAAAACGACCCCGGTCCTCGGCCGGCGACAGTTCGCTGGGCACCCGCCAGAACAGCAGCAGCGCCGCCACCAGGCAAGCCGCCATCGTGGCCGAGACCAGCAATGCCAGGCGTTTCGCCGGCAAGGCAACCAGGCGTTGGATGAGACCGCCATAGCCGGCGCTCACGCGGCCCAGACCGCGATTGACCCAGGCGTTGAAGCCGGTTTTCTTGACGTGCGGCCGCAACAGCTTCGAGCACATCATCGGCGTCAACGTCAGCGCGACGAAGGCCGACAGCGTCACCGCCGTGGCCAGCGCCACCGACAACTCGCGGAACAGCCGTCCCGAATTGCCTTCCATGAACCCGACCGGCAGGAACACCGCCACCAGCACCGCCGTGGTCGCGATCACCGCGAACGCCACCTGCGCGGTACCGCGCTTGGCCGCCACCAGCGGCGGCTCGCCCAGGTCGATGCGCCGCTGCACGTTCTCCAGCACGATGATCGCGTCGTCCACCACCAGGCCGATGCACAGCACCAGCGCCAGCAACGTCAGCAGGTTGATCGAGAACCCGAACGCATACAGGCCGATGAAAGCCGCGGTCAGGCACACCGGCACCGTGATCGCCGGTATCAATGCCGCGCGCAGGCTGCCCAGGAACAGCCAGATCACCAGGAACACCAGCACCATGGCCTCGAACAGCGTCCAGTAAACGCGCTCGATGGCGGCCTCGATGAACTGGGTGTTGTCGGCGGCCACGAATATCTCGGTGCCTTCCGGCAGCGTCTCCTGGATGCGCTCGGCCTCGGCGCGCGCGGCGCGCGCCACGTCCAGCGCATTGGCGGTGGAGGTGCGCACGATGCCCAGGCCCACGTTGGGCACCGAGT
>CAZLSG010000072.1:0-13957 GCA_964562135.1 uncultured Pseudoxanthomonas sp.
CCCTTGAGCTTGCCCATCATCTTTTCCATCTGCTGGTACTGCTTGAGCAGCTTGTTGACGTCGGCGGGCGTGGTGCCGGAACCGCGCGCGATGCGGGCGCGGCGGGAACCGTTGAGCAGCGCCGGATTGCGTCGCTCCTTTTTGGTCATCGAGTTGATGATGGCGATCATGCGCGGCACTTCCTTGCCGGCGGCGACCTGCTGCTTCACGTGGTCGGGAATGTTGCCCAGCCCCGGCAGCTTGTCCATCAGCCCGCCGATGCCGCCCATGTTCTGCATCTGGTCGAGCTGGTCGCGCATGTCGTTGAGGTCGAACTTCTTGCCCTTCATGACCTTGGTGGCAAGTTTTTGCGCCTTATCCCGGTCAACCGTCTGCTCGACCTGCTCGACCAGCGACAGCACGTCGCCCATGTCGAGGATGCGGTTGGCCACGCGCTCGGGATGGAACACATCCAGCCCGTCGGTTTTTTCGCCCGTGCCGATGAACTTGATGGGACGGCCAGTGACGTAACGCACCGACAGCGCCGCGCCGCCGCGTGCGTCGCCATCGGTCTTGGTCAGCACCACGCCGGTCAGCGGCAGCGCTTCGCTGAAGGCCTTGGCGGTGGTGGCCGCATCCTGGCCGGTCATGGAGTCGACCACGAACAGGGTTTCGGCCGGGTTCGCCACCCCGTGCAGCACCTTGATCTCGGCCATCATGGCTTCGTCGATGGCGAGGCGGCCCGCGGTATCCACGATCAGCACATCGGCGAAAGATTTCTTGGCGTCGGCGATGGCGGCACGCACGATGTCCTCGGGCTTCTGTCCTGCTTCCGAAGGGAAGAACAGCACGTCCACCTGCTGCGCCAGAGTGCGCAACTGCTCGATGGCCGCAGGCCGGTACACGTCGGCGCTGACCACCATCACTTTCTTCTTGTGGCGCTCCTTCAGGTGTTTCGCCAGCTTGCCCACCGTGGTGGTCTTGCCGGCGCCCTGCAGGCCTGCCATCAGGATCACCGCCGGCGCCGGCACGTTGAGGTTCAGGTCGCTGGATGCCGAACCCATCACCGTGGTCAGTTCGTCGCGGACCACCTTGATCAGTGCCTGGCCGGGCGTCAGCGACTTCAAGACCTCCTGTCCGACAGCACGCACCTTGATCCGCTCGATCAGCGCCTGCACCACCGGCAGCGCCACATCCGCCTCCAGCAAGGCGATGCGGACTTCGCGGACGGTCTCCCGGATGTTCTCCTCGCTCAGGCGGCCACGGCCGCGCAGGCGCTCGATGGTGCCGGAAAGACGCTGGGTCAGGGATTCGAACATGGGGAAAACCGGAGCAGGAACGGACGCGGATTATAGCCCCGTGGCCGAAACCCGCCGCAGACCGCCCATGCCGGCGCATGCATCCCCGCCCCAAGACCGCATGCATGTGCGACACTATGAAAGATGACAATCGTTCTCATCGCCGTCGCACTCTACCTGCTGGCCACCGGATTGCTGATCCGGGCCGTGGCGCTGGACGAAATAAGCAGCCACCGCACCTGGCTTTGGCCCGCAAGCGCCGCCGTGCTGCTGCATGCCACCTACCACGTGACGGTCTGGCGCTCGCTGGGCGGCGCCGACATGCATTTCTTTTCCGCCCTTTCGCTGGTCAGTCTGGGCATGGCCGCGGCAACCACGCTGGTGGGCGCGCAAAAAAGGATGGTGGCGCTTGGCGTGGTGGTGTTCCCGCTGGCCAACATCCTGCTGTTCACCTACCACATGCACGGCCACGAACCCACGCTCGGGCTGGACTGGCGCCTGCAGCTGCATGCCTGGCTGGCGCTGCTGGCCTACGCCACGCTGGGCATCGCGGCCCTGCTGTCCATCATGCTGTGGGCGCAGGAACGCGCATTGCGCCGGCGCGAGTTCCACGCCTGGCGGCGCGCCCTGCCGCCGCTGACCGAGCTGGAAACCCTGCTGTTCCGGACCATCGCGGTCGGTTTTGCCCTGCTCACGGCCACCCTGTTGACCGGCGTGCTGTTCGTGGAGGATTTCCTGACCCAGAAGCTGGTGCACAAGACCGTGCTCAGCGTGTTGTCGTGGCTGGCCTTCGGCGCACTGTTGTTCGGGCGCTGGCGTTATGGCTGGCGCGGCAGCATGGCGGTACGCTGGACGCTGGCCGCCATGATGCTGTTGCTGCTGGCCTTCTTCGGCAGCAAGTTCGTGATCGAACTGGTATTGCAGCGCGGATGACCCCGTGAGAACGAGGTTGGTCGTGATGTGGCATCAACGGAAAAGCAATCGCGACTGGCTTCGGCCCTGCAAAGAACCTGGATTCCACCGCCTAGACGGCCGCCTCCAGCGCCTGCGACAAGCGCTCTACCGCCACCACTTCCATCCCCTTGAACGTGCCCGACTTGGGCGCGTTGCCCTTGGGCACGATGGCACGCCTGAAGCCGTGCGTGGCCGCCTCGCGCAGGCGCTCCTCGCCATTGGGCACGGGCCGGATTTCACCGGACAGGCCCACTTCGCCAAAGGCGATGGTTTTCTCCGGCAGCGGCGCATCGCGCAGCGAAGACAACACGGCAAGCAGCACCGGCAGGTCCGCCGCCGTCTCCTGCACGCGGATGCCGCCAACCACGTTCACGAACACGTCCTGATCGCCGACCATCACGCCGCCATGCCGGTGCAACACGGCAAGCAGCATGGCCAGGCGGTTCTGCTCCAGGCCGACGGCCACCCGGCGCGGGTTCGACAACGGCGACGCATCGACCAGCGCCTGTACTTCCACCAGCAGCGGACGGGTGCCCTCGCGGGTCACCATCACGCAACTGCCGGGCTGCTGCGCGCTGCCGGACAGGAAGATGGCCGAAGGATTCGGCACTTCCTTCAGTCCTTTGTCGCCCATGGCGAACACGCCCAGTTCGTTGACCGCGCCAAAGCGGTTCTTGAACGCGCGCAATATCCGGAAGCGGCTGCCGCTTTCACCCTCGAAATACAGCACCGCATCCACCATGTGTTCCAGCACCCGCGGGCCAGCGATGCCGCCCTCCTTGGTCACGTGACCCACCAGGAACACGGCCGTGCCGGTCTCCTTGGCGTAGCGCACCAGCCGCGCGGCGCTCTCGCGCACCTGGCTGACCGAACCCGGCGCGGCGGTCAGGGTCTCGGTCCACAGCGTCTGCACGGAATCGGCCACGATCAAGCCTGGCCCGGCTTCGGAGGCATGCCGCAGGATGCTTTCGATACCGGTTTCGGCCAATGCATGCAGGTTGTCCAGCGGCAGTTCCAGCCGCACCGCACGGCCGGCCACCTGCGCCAGCGACTCCTCGCCGGTCACGTACAGCGCCGGGAAGTCCGCCGACATCCTGGCCAGCGCCTGCAGGAGCAGTGTCGATTTGCCGATGCCCGGATCACCGCCCACCAGCACCACCGCGCCTTCCACCAGGCCGCCGCCCAGCACGCGATCGAACTCGCTTATCCCGGTGGAGACACGCGCTTCCTCGCTGTGGCGGACCTCCTTGAGCGGGGTGATCCTCGGTGCGTCCACCTTGCCGGCCCAGCCGCTGCGCCGCGCAGCCGGCGGGGCCGCGCCGGCTGCCTCGAGCCTGATTTCGGAAAGCGTGTTCCAGGCCCCGCATTCGCCGCACTGTCCCTGCCACTTGCTGGAATCCGCCCCGCATTCGGAGCAGACAAAAGCGGTGCGGTTCTTGCCTTTATTTCCCTTCATCGCTGCATTGTCCTGCAATCAAACCTCCGTCCGAAAGCCGGCGCACGTATTGAACGATATGGAGCATGCCGTTGTTCTCCCTGAACCGCCAATAGAACCCCAAGCCTCCAACAAGATTTCCCACGAAAAAAACCAGTGCATATCTGCGCCAGGAACAAGCATCGAGCGTTCCGACTTCGATCAGTTCGCCCAACAAGTACGAAGGCGAGCCTGGAATGCAGGCACCGCCCGTGTTCGAGATTTCCGCCAGATAAAGCGCCAGTATCAATCCCAGCATGGCCAACATGAAACTGGCACGTGTCAGGTTCCTGTCCCGCCATTGCTCCAGAGACAAAGCTATATCGTCCCAGATCGACTTGCTGGAAAAACACCGATGAAGCTCCAGGGCCACACCTCCCAGCGCATCGGCATGGCGCACCAGCGAGTGAACTTCCGCACGCCTGACATGGTAAAGCGACAATCCCGCGACCACGATGATGACGGCCAAGCCCGCCAGAACCAGTATCTGGGCGACAACCAGCACGAAGGCGGGCAAAATCCGCGACCCCAGCATCCCCAGGATCAACGCCACCGGGAACAAGGACAGGGCCATCGCATACAGACGCTCCATGTGGTGCTCCAGGACAACCATCATCGGCGATTTGTATGGCCTGACCTTCAACTTCCTGGCCGCTTCCTGAAGCGCCTCCATGGCTGGAATGATTTCCGACACGCCGGCACCCGTTTCCCAAATCAACAGAGCCGGCATGATGGGCGTGACGCGTCTCCCAACATGAGACCGGCCGGCTCCTGCATTTCCTGCGCAAGTCCGCACCGGTGGTGCTTGCGCGTCCGAACCCTCCGGCCTGCCCGCCGCTCAAGCGGCACGTGGCCCCTCCATTTGACCCTCCCCGGCGCATGGCCCTAGAATCCACACCCCTGCCGGAATAGCTCAGTTGGTAGAGCGGCGCATTCGTAATGCGTAGGTCGTAGGTTCGATTCCTATTTCCGGCACCAGACAAAAAGCCCCGCTATGCGGGGCTTTTTCTTGCTCTCTGCACAGCCCCGTCAATTGACGAGCCGCAGACGCAGTTCCTTGGGCAGGGCGAACACCATGTTCTCCGGCTCGCCATCCAGTTCGCCCACGCCTGCCGCGCCCAGTTCGCGGAGCCGGCAGATGACGCCCTCCACCAGGATGTCCGGAGCCGAAGCGCCGGCGGTCACGCCGACCTTCCGCTTGCCCGTGACCCAGGCCGGATCGATCTCTTCGGCGCCGTCGATCAGGTAGGCCTCCACCCCGTCGCGTTCGGCCAGTTCGCGCAGGCGGTTGGAATTGGAACTGTTGGGCGAGCCCACCACCAACACCAGGTCGCAGCGCTGCGCCAGCTCGCGCACGGCATCCTGGCGGTTCTGGGTGGCGTAGCAGATGTCGTCGTTCTTCGGTCCTTGCATGGCCGGGAACCGGGCCTTCAAGGCCTCGATGATGCCGATAGTGTCGTCCACCGACAATGTGGTCTGGGTGGTGTAGGCCACGTTGTCCGGCTGGCCGATGGTCAGGCCGGCCACATCGTCGAGATCTTCGACCAGATAGATGTATCCGCCAGCGCTGTTGGCGCTCCACTGGCCCATGGTGCCTTCCACCTCAGGGTGCCCGGCATGGCCTATCAGCACCACGTCGCGACCGGCGCGACAATGGCGCGCCACTTCCAGGTGCACCTTGGTCACCAGCGGGCAGGTGGCGTCGAAGATCTTCAGGCCACGGCGCTCGGCCTCGCGCCATACCGCCTTGGACACGCCATGCGCGCTGAAGATGACCGTGGCATCGTCCGGCACTTCGTCCAGCTCCTCCACGAAGATCGCGCCGCGCTGCTTGAGGTCGTCCACCACGTAGCGGTTGTGCACCACCTCGTGGCGCACGTAGATGGGCGCACCCAGGGTTTCGATGGCGCGCTTGACGATCTCGATGGCGCGGTCGACGCCGGCGCAGAAACCACGCGGATTGGCTAGCAGGACATCCATATGGACAGTGTAGCGGAGAAGGAGTGAATGGACGGACGGGCCATCATGCGGACCCGCGCCCTACGCCTTTCCCGCCCCTGGCTCGCTCTTCCGCTTCCCGGACCCCAGGCCGAACAGGATGATGCCGATCGCGCCACCCACGATGGCCGCGTCGGCCAGGTTGAAGGTGGGCCAGGGCCTGCCGGGCCAGTAGTACCACTGGATGAAATCCACCACGTGGCCGTGGATCTGGCGGTCGATGATGTTGCCCAGCGCACCGCCGATGATGAGGGCGAACGGCAGCGCCTGCCGCCAGTCGCCGCGCGGCGTCTTCGACAGCCAGAATGCCAGCAGGCCGCTGATGCCCACCGCCAGCACGGTGAAGAACCATACCTGCCAACCGCCTCCGCCACTCAGGAAACTGAAGGCCGCGCCCGTGTTGTAGGCGCGGTACCAGTACCAGAATCCGTCGATCACCGGGACCGGCGTGTATTCCGGCAGGTTGCCGAGCACCCACCATTTGCTGAGCTGGTCGAGCACGATGACGACAACGGAGACCGTCAGCCAGACCAGCGCATTGGGCTTGGGGTTCGCCATCAGAACCACTTCCTGTCTTCACCGGGACCATCGACATTGGAAACGCAGCGGCCGCACAACTCCGGATGCGCGGCATGGGCGCCCACGTCGGCGCGATGGTGCCAGCAGCGCACGCACTTGGGCTTGGCGGTGGGCTCGGCCAGCACGTACACCTCGTTGGCGTCGACCGGCGCCACGCTGACGTCGCCGCTGATGAACAGGAACCGCAGTTCGTCCGCCAGCGACTGCCAGCGCGCGGCGGTCACCGCATCCACCGATATGCCGATCTCGGCCTCCAGCGCCGCGCCGATCTGTCCGTTCGCACGCATCGGTTCCAGCACCTTGGCGACCTGCTCGCGCAAGGCCAGCAGACGGTCGAAATCGGCCGCCGACAACGGCGCATCCACCGGCAGCGGTGCCAAGCCTTCGTACCAGGTGGAGAACAGCACGTTGTCGGCGCGCTCGCCTGGCAGGTAGTCCCACAGTTCGTCGGCGGTGAAGCTCAGCACCGGCGCGATCCAGCGCACGAAGGCTTCGGCAATGCGGTACATCGCACTCTGCGCGGAACGGCGGCCACGCGAATCCTCGCCCATGGTGTACAGGCGGTCCTTGGTCACGTCCAGATACAGCGAACCCAGATCGACGCTGCAGAAATTCAGCAATGTCTGCACGATTTCGGCGAAATCGTAGCGCTCGTAGGCGGCCACGATCTTCTGTTGCACCTCCCAGGCGCGATGCACGATCCAGCGATCCAGCGCCACCATGTCGTCCAGCGGACGCAGGTCGCGCACCGGGTCGAAACCGTGCAGGTTGCCCAGCAGGAAGCGCGCGGTGTTGCGCAGGCGGCGGTAGGCGTCGGCATTGCGCTTGAGGATTTCCTGCGACAGCGACATCTCGTTGCTGTAGTCGGCCGAGGCGATCCACAGGCGCAGGATGTCCGCGCCCAGCGTCTTCATGATGTCCTGCGGCTCGATGCCGTTGCCCAGCGACTTGGACATCTTGCGGCCATGCTCGTCCACGGTGAAGCCGTGGGTCAGGCACTGCTTGTAGGGCGCGGCCCTGTCGATGGCCACGCCGGTCAGCAGCGATGACTGGAACCAGCCGCGGTGCTGGTCCGAGCCTTCCAGGTAGAGGTCCGCCGGCTTGCCCAGGCCGCGCTCGACCAGCACCGCCTCGTGGGTCACGCCGGAATCGAACCAGACATCGAGGATGTCCGGCACTTTGTCGTAATCGGCAGCTTCGCCGCCCAGCAGTTCGGCGGCATCCAGCGAATACCAGACGTCCACGCCTTCCTTCTCCACGCGGTCGGCCACCGCGCGCATCAGTTCCACGCTGCGCGGATGCGGTTCGCCGGTTTCGCGGTGGATGAACAACGCAATCGGCACGCCCCAGGTGCGCTGGCGCGAGATGGTCCAGTCAGGCCGGCCTTCCACCATGCCTGCGATGCGCGCTTCGCCCCATTGCGGGAACCAGCCCACTTGCTTGATCGCCGCCAATGCGTCGGTGCGCAGGTTGGCCTGTTCCATCGAAATGAACCACTGCGGCGTGGCCCGGAACGCGATCGGCGTCTTGTGCCGCCAGCAGTGCGGGTAGCTGTGCTCCAGCTTGCTGAAGGCCAGCAGCGCGCCGTTTTCGCGCAGCACCTCGACGATGGCGTCGTTGGCCTTCCAGATATGCAAGCCGGCGAGTGGAACGTATACAGATTCCGCCAGCAATCGGAAAATACCTTGGTCATCTCTTTCGAAATACTTTTCTGCCGGCGGCGTGGACGGCAGGTAGACGCCGCGCCCGTCCACCGGGTTGAGTTGCGCGGCGGAATACTTGTCGATCAGGCCGTACTGCTTGCCGACCACGTAGTCTTCCTGGCCGTGGCCCGGTGCGGTGTGGACCGCGCCGGTGCCGTCTTCGGCCGACACGTGATCGCCCAGGATGACCGGGATGTCGCGTTCGGCGTAGAACGGATGCGCCAGGACCAGATTTTCCAGCGCCGCGCCGGCTACGCGTGCATGCACGACCCCATCGGTCACGCCGTATCGCTGCAACGCGCGCTCGGCCAGCGAAGCGGCCAGCACCAGCCAGCGACGCTTGCCCGCATGTGCCGGACCCTCGACCAGCGCGTATTCCAGTTCCGCTCCCAGCGACACCGCCAGCGAAGCCGGCAGCGTCCACGGCGTGGTGGTCCAGATCGGCACCGCCACTTCGACATCGGCCGGCACTTCGATACCGAAGGCGCGCGCGAAGGCCTGCGGATCGCGCGCCGCATAGGTCACGTCCACCGCCGGCGAAACCTTGTCCTGATACTCGATTTCCGCCTCGGCCAACGCCGATCCGCAATCGAAGCACCAGTGCACCGGCTTCACGCCGCGGGTCAGGTGGCCGCTCTCGACGATCCGCGCCAGTGCGCGGATTTCGTTGGCCTCGAAACGGAAATCCAGGGTCAGGTACGGATTGTCCCAGTCGCCGATCACGCCCAGGCGCTTGAAGTCGCGGCGTTGCAGGTCGATCTGTTCGCGCGCGTATTCGCGGCACTTCTGCCGGAACTCCACCGCGTCCAGCTTCACGCCGACCTTGCCGTGCTTCTTCTCCACCGCGATCTCGATCGGCAGGCCATGGCAGTCCCAACCCGGGATGTACGGCGCATCGAAACCGGCCAGGTAGCGCGACTTGACGATGATGTCCTTCAGTATCTTGTTGACCGCATGCCCCAGGTGGATGGCGCCGTTGGCGTATGGCGGGCCATCGTGCAACACGAACAGCGGCCGGCCCTTCGCGTTCTCGCGAAGGCGTGCGTAGAGGTTTTCCTTCTCCCAGCGTTCCAGCGTGCCCGGCTCGCGCCTGGGCAGGTCGCCGCGCATCGGGAATTCCGTGGCGGGCAGATGAAGGGTGGCTTTGTAGTCCTGGCTCACGGGAACCTATCTTTGTGCGGCTTTTGGTGGAAAGTCCGCACAGGGATGCGCGGGCTCTTGCGAAGGATTCGCATGTACGCAAAGGATACGGCGGGCATCGTCCGCATCGCGGCGCATCTGCGCCGTCAAGCTTGGAAGGTCCGGGAACCTCAGCTCGTCGCGCAGCTTGGCGACGAATTCGACTTCGATATGACGCCCGTACAGATCGCCATCGAAATCGAACAGATGCGCCTCCAGCAACGGCTCCACGCCCTGCACGGTAGGCCGCGTGCCGAAGCTGGATACCGACGGCCACGGACGGTCGGCCACGCCATGCACCCAGGTCGCGTAGATGCCGGACAGCGCGGGGGTCTTCGGGAAACGCAGGTTGGCGGTGGGGAAGCCCAGCGTCCGCCCCAGTTGCTTGCCGCGCACCACGCGGCCGCCGATGCGGTACGCGTGCCCCAGCAGGCGCGCGGCATGGCCGAAGTCGCCGCCACGCAGAGCCTCGCGGATGCGCGTGCTGGAAACACGCTCGCCTTGCACCTGTACGGGTTCGATTTCGCCCGCCGTGAAACCGGCATCCACACCCATCCGTTGCAGCAGGGCCAGGTCGCCGCCACGCCGGTGGCCAAAGCGGAACTCCGGGCCGATCCAGACTTCGCGTGCGGCCAGGCGCTTCACCAGCACGGTATCGACGAAGTCCTCCGCACCCATCGCCGACAGCTTCGCATTGAACGGCAGCAATCCCACCGTGTCCGCACCCAGCGCCCACAGGCCTTCCAGCTTGGTCCGCATCAGGGTCAGGCGCGGTGGCGGATCGGCGCGCAGGAAGTATTCACGCGGCAGCGGCTCAAAGCTCAGCGCGACCGGCTGCAGGTCCAGTGCACGCGCACGCGAAACGGCATGGCGCACCAACGCACGATGACCCAGGTGCAGGCCATCGAAGGCGCCGATGCAGACCACGCTACCTCGGGGACACAGCGACCCCCCATCGACGTCACGAAACAGCCTGCTCATCGCCGTGGAGTATACCGGGCCGCGCCCGTCACGGCCCCCGCAGATGGCGCAGGCGCAGGCCGGTGGCCAGCATGGTGACACCGTAGGCGGCCACGCCCGCCGACACCGCCACCAGCAGCCAGATCCAGCGCCACAGCACCGGCAGCACCGCCCAGTCGCCGACGTGTTGGCGAACCAGCACCACCACCACCGCCATCACCGCCAGTCCCAGCCCGATCCGGGCCAGCCAGCGGACCCAGCCGGGTTCGGCCACGTACAGGCCCCGCTTGCGCAGGATGCGCCACAACAGCAGGGCATTGAGGATGCCGGCGCCCGCAGTGGCCGCCGCAATGCCCACATGAGCCGCTTCCACCCCGCGCATCCACAACGGCGTGACCAGCGCCACGGTCAACAGCACGTTCGCCGCCACCGTGGCGACCGCGACCCACATCGGCGTGCGCGTGTCCTGGCGGGCGAAGAACGCGGACAGCAGCACCTTGCTCAGCATGAAGGCCGGGATGCCGAAACTCATCGCGGTCAGGCTGACGCCCACCATGCGGGTATCGTGCAAGGTGAACCGCCCATGCCGGAACAACGAGGCGGTAAGCGGCTCGGCCAGCAGGGCCAGGCCCAGCGCCGCCGGAAGCCCTATCAGCAGCACCAGGCGCAGCCCCCAGTCCAGCGACTTCGAATAGCCCTGCGCATCCGCATCCGCGTAGTTGCGCGACAGCTGCGGCAGGATCACCGTGCCGATGGCCACGCCGAACAGGCCCAGCGGCAGCTCGGTCAGCCGGTCCGAGTAGTACAGCCAGGACTGCGCCTGCACCACCAGCAGCGAGGCGAACACCGTGCCCACCAGCAGGTTGATCTGCGCCACCGACGAGGAAAAGATGGTCGGCAGCATCAGCTTGAACACCTTGCGCACGCCTTCGTGGCGGAAATTCAGCTGGAACCGCGGCTTCAGCCCCAACCGCCCCATCGCCGGCCACAACAGCAGCAACTGCAATGCGCCGCCGGCAAACACGCCCCAGGCCAGCGCCTTCTCCGGCACTTCCAGCCAGCCGGCCAGCAGCAGCATCGCCGCGATCACGGCCAGGTTGTGCAGGACCGGGGTGAACGCCGGCAGGCCGAAACGCCGGTAGGTATTGAGCACCCCGCCCGCCAGCGCGGTCATCGAGATGAAGGCCAGGTACGGGAAGGTGATCCTGAGCATCTCGGCGGTGAGCGCGACCATCTCCGAATCGCGGTCTGCGAACAGCAGGAACAGCCGGGCGATCCACGGCGACAGCAGCATCCCCAGACCGGTCACCACCAGCACGGCGGCCAACAGGGTGCCGGCGATATGGTTCAGGAAGTCCTGGACCGCCTTGTCGTCCCCTTTCTGCTTCAACTCGGTCAGGACCGGCACGAAGGCCGCCGAGAACGATCCTTCGGCGAAGATCCGCCGCAGGTAGTTGGGTATCCGGTAGGCCACGACGAAGGCGCTGACCGCCGGCCCGGCACCGAACATGCTGGCCTGCAGCCAGTCGCGCAGGTAGCCGGCGACCCGGGAAACCAAGGTCATCGAACTGAAAATCGCGGTGGACCGCAGCAACCGATTGCCGCTCATCGGGCCACCACCCCTGACTGGCCGCCCGGGTTGACGCAAATCCCTGAATAGCCCATACTTTCCTGTCTATTTTCCCGTAACACCCCTTCCAACTCCGCCTTTACCCCCGTTTTCAGGAACCCAACGTGGCCAATATCAAGTCCGCCAAGAAGCGCGCCAAGCAGACCGTCGTGCGCAACCAGCGCAACGTCGGTCAGCGTTCGATGCTGCGCACCTCCATCAAGAAGGTCATCAAGGCCATCGACGCCAACGATGCCGCCGGTGCCGAGGCCGCCTTCGCCGCCGCCCAGCCGATCCTGGACCGCTACAGCTCGCGCGGCCTGATCCACAAGAACAAGGCCGCCCGCCACAAGAGCCGCCTGAACGCCCGCATCAAGGCGCTCAAGGCCGCCTGAGCAAGGCCGTTCGCCGGAAGCCACGCTTCCGCTTGCGCGAACATGGAAAAACCCGGCTCCGGCCGGGTTTTTCATTGCCGGGGGGAAATCCTCAGCCGTCCTCACGCGCCGCTTCCTCGGCTTCCTGCTGTTGGCGGTCGAAGAACGCCATCACGTCCAGCATGATCGGCCGGGTGCCTTCGCGCCCCAGTGCCGAGACCAGGTACCAGGGCGCCTTCCAATCCAGTTCGGCCACGATGCGCCCGGCCAGTTCCCGGGCTTCGTCTTCGAACATCAGGTCGGCCTTGTTCAGCACCAGCCAGCGCGGCTTGGCCAGCAACTCCGGATCGTGCCGCTCCAGTTCGCGCTCGATGGCGCGCACCTGCTCCACGGCGGAAACGGCTTCCGCCTCCTCGCCCGCGTATTCGCCAAGCGCAGGCGCAATGTCCACCAGATGCAGCAGCAGGCGGGTGCGTTGCAGATGGCGCAGGAACTGCGCGCCCAGGCCGGCGCCGTCGGCCGCGCCTTCGATCAGGCCGGGAATGTCCGCGATCACGAAGCTGCGGTATTGCTCCACGCTGACCACGCCCAGGTTCGGATACAGCGTGGTGAACGGATAGTCGGCCACCTTCGGCGTGGCCGCGGACACCGCGCGGATGAAGGTGCTCTTGCCGGCGTTGGGGAAGCCCAGCAGGCCCACATCGGCCAGCAGCTTCAACTCCAGCTTCAATCGGCGCTGCTCGCCTTCCTCGCCCGGCGTGGCCCTGCGCGGCGCGCGGGTCACCGAACTCTTGAAGTGCATGTTGCCCAGCCCGCCCTTGCCGCCCTGGGCCACCAGTAGGCGCTCGCCATGGCGGGTCAGGTCGCCGATGACCTCGTCGGTCTCCACGTTGGTGACCACGGTGCCCACCGGCACGGTGATGACCAGGTCGTCGCCGCCCTTGCCGTACATCTGCCGGCCCATGCCGTTCTCGCCGCGCTGGGCACGGAACTGTTTCTGGTGGCGGAAATCCACCAGGGTATTGAGGTTCTCGTCGGCCAGCAGCCAGACGCTGCCGCCGCTGCCGCCGTCGCCGCCGTCCGGCCCGCCCAGCGGGATGAACTTCTCGCGCCGGAAGCCCACGCAACCGTTGCCGCCGTTGCCGGCGATGACCTGGATTTCCGCTTCGTCTACGAGTTTCATAAGTACCTAGGATAAGCCCGGCAAGGGACCGAAACGAAAAGCCCCGCCGAGGCGGGGCTTTCCGACTGCGCTCGCGGAACCGGGGCTCAGGCCTCGGCGACCACGCTCACGGTGCGGCGCTTCTTCGGACCCTTGGTGGAGAACTCCACCTTGCCGTCGACCAGCGCGAACAGCGTGTGGTCGCGGCCCAGGCCGACGCCGCTGCCCGGATGGAACTGGGTGCCGCGCTGGCGCACGATGATGTTGCCGGCCTCAATGGCCTGGCCGCCGTAGATCTTGACGCCCAGCATCTTCGGATTGGAGTCGCGGCCGTTGCGCGATGAACCTACGCCCTTTTTATGTGCCATGACGGCTTCTCCTCAGTTGCTGTCGCCGGCGTTGATGCCGGTGATTTCGATTTCGGTGTAATACTGCCGGTGCCCCTGGTGCTTCATGTGGTGCTTGCGGCGGCGGAATTTGATGATGCGGACCTTGTCGGCGCGGCCGTGGGCCACGACCTTGGCGGTGACGCTGGCGCCCTTGAGCGCGTCGCCCACCTTGATGCCGTCGCCGTCGCCCAGCATCAGGACGTTGTCGAACGTCACTTCGTTGCCGGCTTCGGTCTCCAGCTTTTCGACGCGGAGCGTTTCGCCCTGCGCCACGCGGTATTGCTTACCGCCGGTTACCA
>CAZLSG010000073.1:0-13692 GCA_964562135.1 uncultured Pseudoxanthomonas sp.
GGCGAAGATGCGAATCATTGCGGGCATCGGGACGCACCGGGCCTTAAAATGGGCGGAATCAATCGCCAGCAGCTTAACGCAAGCACCTGAACGATGACGTTGTGGGTACTCGGACTCAATCACCAGACCGCGCCGGTCGACCTGCGCGAACGCATCGCGTTCGACGCCGGATCGCTGCCGTCCGCGCTGGCATCGCTGCGCGCGTTGCCGCAGGTGTCCGAGGCCGCGCTGCTGTCCACCTGCAACCGCACCGAACTGTATGCGGTCACCCCGGATGCCGAACAACTGGCCGGCTGGCTCAACGAATACGCCGAAGGCCTGCACGCCTATCTGTACCGGCACGCCGACGCCGAGGCCGTGCGCCACCTGTTCCGCGTGGCCACCGGCCTGGATTCGATGGTGCTGGGCGAACCGCAGATCCTGGGACAGGTGAAGGACGCCTGGATGACCGCGCGCGAACACGGTGTGCTGGGCAACCGGCTGGACCGCTTGTTCCAGCAAAGCTTCGCCGTGGCCAAGCGCGCCCGCACCGACACCCGGGTGGGCGCGAACCCGGTCTCGGTGGCGTCCGCCGCCGTGCGCCTGGCGCAGAACTCGTTCGCGCGCCTGAGCGAATCCACGGTATTGCTGATCGGGGCCGGCGAGACCATCGAGCTGGCCGCCAAGCACCTGAGCGACGGCCGCGTGCGGCGCCTGCTGATCGCCAACCGCACCCTGGCCCACGCACAGGAACTGGCCACCCGCCATGGCGGCTACGCGCTGCCGCTGGCCGAACTGGACCGCCACCTGGCCGAAGCCGACATCGTGTTCTCGGCCACCGCCAGCCGCGAACCCGTCCTGACCCGCGCGCAAGTGGCCGACGCCCTGTCCCGGCGCCGGCACAAACCCATGCTGCTGTTCGACCTGGCCGTCCCGCGCGACATCGAAGCCGGTGTCAGCCAACTGGACGATGCCTATCTCTATACCGTCGACGACCTGGAACGCGCGGTCGAAGACAACCGCCGCAACCGCCGCCAGGCCGCGGAAGCCGCGGAAGCCATCATCGACCTGCAGGTCGCCCGTTACCTGGAAACCCTGCACGCCAGCACCAACCACGAACCGCTCAAGCGCCTGCGCGCCCTTGGCCACAACACCCGCGAGGACGTGCTGGCCAAGGCCCGCCAGCAACTGGCCAATGGCCGCGACGCGCACGAAGTGCTCGACTTCCTGGCCCACACCTTGACCAACCGGCTGCTGCACCCGCCCACCGCCGCCCTGCGCGAGGCCGCATTGAGCGGCGACAGCGAACTGACCCGCGCCGCCGACCGCCTGTTCGCATCCAACACGGCCCCCACCCAGCCCCGACAAGACGATGACACCGACCCTGCGCCGTAAGCTGGAAGCGCTGGCCGAACGCCGCGTCGAACTGGAACGCCTGCTGTCCGAACCCGACGTGGTGGCCGACAACGAACGCTTCCGCAACTACTCGCGCGAATTCGCGCAGCTGGAACCGCTCGCCAACGCATTGACCGACGAAGCCGGCGCCCTGCGCGACCTCGCCGCCGCGCAGGCGATGCGCGAAGACCCGGAGCTGGCCGAACTGGCCGCCGAGGAAATCGCCGCAGCGGAAGCGCGGCTCGCACGACTGGAAGAGACCCTGACCCTGCTGCTGGTGCCGCGCGATCCGCGCGACGAAGGCAACCTGTTCCTGGAAGTGCGCGCCGGCACCGGCGGCGACGAGGCCGCCATCTTCGCTGGTGATCTGTTCCGCATGTACGTCCGCTACGCCGAACGCAAGGGCTGGAAAGTGGAAGTGGAATCGGACAATCCCGGCGAGCACGGCGGCTACAAGGAAATCGTCGCGCGGGTGAGCGGACGCGGCGCCTTCTCGCGACTGAAGTTCGAATCCGGCACCCACCGCGTGCAGCGCGTGCCGGACACCGAATCGCAGGGCCGCATCCATACCTCCGCCGCCACCGTGGCGATCATCCCGGACGTGGACGAAGTGGACGACATCGCCATCAACCCGGCCGACCTCAAGGTCGACACCTACCGCTCCTCAGGCGCCGGCGGCCAGCACGTCAACAAGACCGAATCGGCCATCCGCATCACCCACCTGCCCACCGGCGTGGTGGTGGAATGCCAGACCGAACGCTCGCAGCACGCCAACCGCGACAAGGCCATGAAACGCCTCAAGGCCCAGTTGCTGGACGCCGAGCGCAACAAGCAGATCGCCTCGCAGGCCGAATCCCGTCGCCTGCAGGTGGGCAGCGGCGACCGCAGCCAACGCATCCGCACCTACAACTTCCCGCAAGGCCGCATCACCGACCACCGCGTCGAAGGCCTGACCCTGTACGACCTGCCCAACATCATGGAAGGCGACCTCGACCCGCTGGTCGACCCGCTGACCCGCGAGTACCAGGCCGACGAACTGGCCCGGCTTACCGAAGCCGCATGATCCGGATCCCGGCAACACGATCGCGGCGCGTCCAGGGGGCCTTTCCGGCATGATGCGGCTTCGTCGCAACGGATCGCGCCACACGCCATGAATCATCACAGCGCCCCCCCGGAATTGATGCGGCTGCGTGAAAGCGTGCGCCGCAATCCGCAGGACTTCCTCGCATGGGTGATGCTGTCGGAAGCCGAGCTTGACCACAACGATCCCGGCGCCGGCCTGCAGGCGGCGGAACGCGCCTTGATGCTGCATCCCGGGCATCCCGAGGCATTGGCACGCCAGGGTCGCGCATACTGGATGCAAGGCCGGCACCCGCAGGCCGCGGAAGCCTTGCGCCATGCCTCGACGCAGGCGCCGCAACACCCCGGAATCGCGCTTTGGCTCGGGCATGCGCTGGAAGACGTGCCCGACATGGAAGCCGCCTCGCAAGCCTATGAGCGGGCCTTCCAGTTGATGCCGGCGCATCCGATCTTCGCCGCGCATCTCCTGAATGTGCGACGCAGGCTGTGCGACTGGCGCGACCTGGACCGTCTGTCCGGACAGATCCGGCGCGCCATTGGCGAAGGACATGGCTTCGTGGAACCATTCGCCTTCCTCAGCGAGGACGCCGCCCCGGCGGAACAGCTGGCCTGCGCCCGTCTTCGCGCTGCCGGCGTCGCCCAACAGGTTCGTCCATTGCCGCCGGCCCCGGCTCGCGAGCGGACGGGGCCGCTGCGGCTGGGTTTCCTGTCGAACGGTTTCGGCTCGCACCCGACCGGCCTGCTGACGGTGGCGCTCTTCGAGGCATTGCGTTCGCAAGGCGATGTCGAGGCCCATCTGTTCGCGCTCAACCGCAACGACCACAGCCCGATCCGCCAGCGCCTGGATGCCTCCACCCGGATGCATGAGGTCGCCGGACTGACGCATGCGCAGGTCGCGCACCTGATCCGCGGACACGGCATCGACATCCTGTTCGACCTGCGCGGCTGGGGCGGCGGCGGCGCGCCGGAAGTGCTGGCGATGCGGCCCGCACCGGTACAGGTGAACTGGCTGGCCTACCCGGGCACCTCCGGCGCGCCCTGGATCGACTACGTGCTGGCGGACCGTTTCGTGTTGCCGGACGCGCTGGCGCCGCATTTCTCCGAAGCGGTCGTGCGGCTGCCCGGCTGTTTCCAGCCATCGGACATCCACCGCCCTGTTTCCCCGTCGCCGTCGCGCGCGGAATGCGGGTTGCCCGGCGATGCGGTGGTGTTCGCCTGCTTCAACAACAGCTACAAACTGAATCCCGCGAGTTTCGCCAGGATGGCCGCGGTGCTGCGCGAAGTGCCCGATGGCATCCTGTGGCTGCTGTCCGGGCCAGGCCGGGCCGACGATCGCCTGCGCGAAGCAGCCCGCAATGCCGGAGTGGACCCGGCCCGCCTGCATTTCATGCGCAAACTCCCGCATGCCGACTACATGGCGCGCTACCGGCATGCGGACCTGTTCCTGGACACCGGACCATACAACGCGCACACCACCGCCTCCGATGCCCTGTGGGCAGGTTGCCCCGTCCTGACCCGTCCAGGCGAAACCTTCGCATCGCGGGTGGCCGGCAGCCTCAACCACCACCTCGGACTCGGCGAAATGAACGTGGACAGCGACGAGGCCTTCATCGCCCGCGCGGTGCGCCTGGGCAACGATGCAGGACTGGGATCCGGATTGCGCGAGCGCCTGGCCCGCGCCAGGCAGGATGCGGGGTTGTTCGACATGGTGCGTTTCGCGAAGGATTTCGCCGATGCCTGCCAGCAGATGGCGGGGCGGCACCGGCAAGGACTTCCGCCCGCGCCCTTCGGCTGAAGCCGGGTTGCGCTAATCTCCACCGCACATGCCCGGCGGCCTGCACGGCGCGGCGCATCGACACCACATGGCGGGCACCCACATGAAATCGCTCAAGCGCAAGGAATACGAAGCCCTCATCAAGCCATTGCAGCTGGAGCTGTCGGCCATGGCGCGCTGGCTGCAACACACCGGGCACCGGCTGGTGGTGATTTTCGAAGGGCGCGACACCGCCGGAAAGGGCGGCGCCATCGGCGCGATTGCCGAGCACCTCAATCCGCGCCAGTGCCGGGTGGCCGCATTGCCGAAGCCGAGCGAACGCGAAAGCACGCAATGGTATTTCCAGCGTTACGTCGCGCATCTTCCCGCCGCCGGTGAAATCGTCCTGTTCGACCGCAGCTGGTACAACCGTGCCGGGGTGGAAAAGGTGATGGGCTACTGCACCCAGGAGCAATACGAGGCTTTCCTGAAACAGGCGCCGGTATTCGAAAAGCAATTGACGGACGACGGCATCCTGCTGTTCAAGTACTGGCTGACGGTGGATCAGGAATACCAAGAGAAACGCTTTGCCGAACGCGCCGCAGAGCCGTTGAAGAGCTGGAAACTTTCGCCCGTCGACCTGAAGGCGCGCGAGAAGTACGACGACTACACCCGCGCCCGCGAAGCGATGCTGCAGGCCACCCACACGCACCACGCGCCATGGACGCTGGTGGACTTCAACGACCAGCGCATCGGCCGCCTGACCCTGGTCCGCGATCTGCTGGATCGTCTCCCGGACACCGAAGTCCCGGGCGAACCGCTGGGGCTGCCGCCGCTCAAGGCCAAACCGCGGAAGGAACGCTACGGCAAGCTCAAGCCGATCAAGCCGCAGCGCGGCAACTGACGCATGCGTTCGCCGCTCATGGCCGGGCTGTGGCTGGTCGCCTCGCATGCAGTGGCGCAGGAAGCCAATATTGACGACCCATCCGCGACGACGCTGGAGACCCTGACGGTCAGGCCCGATCTGGAGGAAGTGCTGGACCTGTACCGCTTCAGGAATCCGCTGGAAGTGGAGCCTACGGTGTTCGAGCGTCGTTGGAGCGAACCGCCCAGCCTTGAGCAGTTGGGCAAGAACGGCGGCATCGTGCCCGTGCTGGTGGGACTCGCGGCGCAGCAGGTCCAGAAGGGCGCACGCAAGATCCCCGGCTGGAAGAGTCCCGAACAACCCGCCATCGCACGGCCGCCGCCACTGGACGAGGCACAGGCTGCGCGCGCGCTGCGCCTCCGGGAAAGCGGCGAACCATAGGCGACATCGTCAGCCGGTGACGAAGCCTTCGTTCACCACGCCATCCCAGGCCGTTCGCACCACTGCATCCACGCGTGCCGCAGGCGGACCTTGGCGGAGCCACGCCTCAAGCACATTGACGGCATCTTCCGCGCCCTCCACGACGACTTCCACCCGCCCATCCGGCAGATTGCGGGCACTGCCGGACAGGCCCAGCCGTTGCGCTTGTTCTCGCGTGGAAGCGCGGTAGAACACGCCCTGCACCCTGCCGCTGACCAGGAACCGCGCTACCGTCACGGATCACCCCGCCGCCGGACCGCCGGCTGCCGCGATGGCCGTTTCGATTTCGTGCGCGGTGACCGGCCCCAGGAACCGCTTGGCCACCGTGCCATCCGGCGCAATCAGGTAGGTCAACGGCAGGCCGCGCGGGGTAGCGAAATCCTCCAGCGGCGCGTACACGTCGAGGATCGCGATCGGATAGACCACCGGATGCTGTTCGAGGAAGGCGCGCATGGCATCCGGCTCGATGTCCTCGTAGGCCAGCCCGACGACTTCGATATGCTCGCGCATCGCGTCCAGTGCGGACAGCTCAGGCATTTCCTTCAGGCAAGGACCGCACCAGGTGGCCCAGAAATTGACCACCACCCACTTGCCGCGCCGTTCGGCCAGGTCATAGACCCCGCCATCCACGGTTTCCAGCCTGAGCGCGGGCACCTCCGCCGTCGTGTCCACGGACGCGACCGCTGCGGCAGTCTGTGCAGGCGCTGCGTCCGCACCGACCTCCACCGATGCTTCAGGCCCCCCGGCGGGTCGGCAGGCCACCAGCGCCGCCATCGCCGCGATGGCCATGCAAATGCCTGAACGCCTCATGCCTTTTCCTCCCGCAGGGCGACGCACAGGTCGCCTACCTTGCGTTCCATCAACCCGGACAGCGGCGCCCGCAATTCATCCAGCACGCCGGTGGCCGCCCGCCCCAGCGAGTCCGCACTGTGCGGCAAGCCGATTTCGGTCACCGGGATGCGCAGGTGGCAGGCTTCGTAAAGCTCGCCCATGCTCACGTCGTCAAGATCGCGCAGCAGTACCCATTCGCCGTTCTCGGTCCTGCGGACCAGGTTGATTCCGCCCAACTGCTGCAGGAGCTTCTGGATCAGCGAATCGGTCAGCATCGGCTCCAGTGTCAGTATCTGGTCCGTGTGCAGGCCCAGCCCCTTGTCGCGCGCCTCGCCGAAGCGGCCCAGCAGGCGCAGCAACCCGTACATTTCGTAACCCTTGGGCAGGCGCATGTGCGCCGGCTGGTAACGGAACGCCGCCATCGACGAAGCCATCGACGCGCCCAGCAACACCACCACCCAGATGATGTAGATCCACAGCAGCAGGATCGGCAGGAACGCCACCGTGCCATAGATCTTCTGGTAGGAAGTGAAACTGCCCAGGTAAAGACCCATCACCCACTTCACCAACTCCAGCAGGATCACCGCCAGCAGCGCGCCGGCCATGGCGAAACGCAGCGGGATGGTCCTGTGCGGCACCAGCCGGTAGATCATCGCGATGGCGGAAAATTCGATCGCCACCGGCCCCAGATTCAGCAGGAACCGCTGCAGCACCTGGCCCTCCTCGGTGGCGAAGACCGGCAAGGCATAGAACTTGGCCGACATCGCCAGCGAAGCGGCGGCCACCAGCGCGCCCAGCGTCAGCACCGTCCAGTACACCAGGAAACGGGTCAGCTTGGGCCGGCTGGAAGGCACCCGCCAGATCCGGTTGAAGGCCTCTTCCACGCCGTTGAGGGTGATCAGCAGCGAAATCACCAATGCGATGACGCCGACAGCGGTCAGTTGCCCGGCGCTGGCCGAAAACTGCCTGATGTAGGCCTCCGCCGAGCGCGCCGCACTGGGAACGAAGTTGGAGAAGATGTAGTCGCTGAGCTGATCGCTCCACTCCTCGAATACCGGAAACGCCGACAGCACGCCGAACACCACCACCGCCAGCGGCACCATCGCGATCAAGGTGGTGTAGGCCAGCCCGGCCGCGGTCTCGAACAGGCGGTCGTCGAGGAACCGGCGCGCCAGGAACCGGGAGAACGTGCCGATGCGTTCACGGTCGCGCAAACGTTCGGTCCAGCGGTTCAGCGAATCGGGCAGTTCCATGCGCGGAAGGTTAACCGATGCGCGGCAGCGGCGACATCGCCGATACTAGGGGCCGGACGGACGGAACGAACGCAACCATGAGCGAAATCCTGGTGCTCTACTACAGCCGCGGCGGCTCGGTCGCGAAACTGGCACGGCAGATCGCGCGCGGCGTCGGCGAGGTGGAAGGCATGTCCGCGCGGCTGCGCACGGTCCCGCCCGTCGCCGCCGTCACCCGGGAGGCGCAGTCCCCGGTCCCCGAGGAAGGCGCACCCTACGTGGAGCCGCATGACCTGGCCGAGTGCGCCGGCCTGCTGCTGGGCAGCCCCACCCGCTTCGGCAACATGGCCGCGCCGGTCAAGCATTTCATCGACGGCCTGGGCGCGGAATGGGCCAGCGGCACGCTGGCCGGCAAACCCGCCGCCGTGTTCACCTCCACCGCCACCCAGCACGGCGGGCAGGAATCCACCCTGCTTTCCATGCACATCCCGCTGCTGCACCACGGCTGCCTGATCGTGGGCATCCCCTTCACCGAACCGGCTCTCAGCACCACGCGGAGTGGTGGCACGCCCTACGGCGCCAGCCACGTGGCCGGTGGCGAGGACCATCCCGATCCCACCGAAGAAGAAGCCTCGCTGGCACGCGCACTCGGGCGGCGGGTAGCTGAAATCGCGCGGCGACTGGAGGTCGGCGCATGACGGCCATCCAGAAAGTGCAGCGCACGGCACGCATCGTACTCGGAGTGGCACTGGCCGCACTGGCCCTGCTTTACCTGTTGTGGTTCCACGACGACAAATACCGGACGGCGGCCCTGATCGTCTTCGTGCTGCCGCCGCTGCTGTTGCTGGCCGGCGTGTTGCGCGGCAGCGCCAGGGCGGCCTTCTGGGCCGGCGTCATCGGCCTGTTCTGGTTCAGCCATGGCGTCATGGTGGCCTACACCCGCCCCGGGGAGGCGATCTTCGCGTGGCTGGAAATCGCGCTCTCCATCGTCGTGGTGCTGGCCGCCAGCTGGCCCGGACTGCACGCGCGCAGCAGCAACCGCAAACGGCCGACCGGGTAGAATCGCCATTTGATTCCACGGAGTCCTGATGATGGACGAACTGCTGATCGTCACCACCGGCGGCACGATCGACAAGATCTACTTCGACGACAAGTCCGACTTCCAGGTGGGCGATCCGCAGATCGGCCGCATCCTGCAGGAACTGGGCGTGGCGTTCCGCTTCAGCGTGATCCCCATCATCCGCAAGGATTCGCTGCACATCACCGATGAGGACCGCGAACTGGTCCGCGCCACCGTCGCCGCGCAACCGGCCCGGCACGTGCTGATCACCCACGGCACCGACAGCATGGTGGAAACCGCCGCGGTGCTGCGCTCGGTCCCGGACAAGACCATCGTCCTGACCGGCGCACTGAACCCGGCCCGCTTCCGCGGCTCGGATGCCGAATTCAACATCGGCTGCGCCGTGGGCGCGGTGCAATCGCTGCCGCCGGGCGTTTACATCACCATGAACGGCCGCATCTGGGACCCGGCCAAGGTACGCAAGAACGTGGCGGCCAACCGTTTCGAGGCCGTCTGAAACCGGAATTCCGATGGCCAAGGCCACCCGTGCCACGCGGCACCTTGACAAGGCGGGCGTCGCCTATCGGCTGCACGCCTACGATTATCGCAACGACGCCGGCGGCAAAGGCCTGCAGGCCGCCGATGCGCTGGGAATCCCGCCACATCGCGTACTGAAAACCCTGATGGCCCGCGTGGACGGCCAGCCGGCCTGCGTCATCGTGCCATCGAATGGAAAAGCCAGCCCAAAGAAACTGGCCGTTGCGTTCACCGGCAAGTCCGCGGACATGATGACCACGGCCGATGCCGAACGGATAAGCGGCTACAAAGTGGGCGGGATCAGTCCCTTCGCCCAGCAACGCGCCGTGCCGACCGTGATCGAGGCCAGTGTGCTGGACGAGCCCACCATCTGGATCAACGCCGGCCAGCGTGGCCTGCTGGTCGAACTGGCACCGCAAGCCGTGTTCGCCGCCATCGATGGCCTACGCAGCGCCGACGTGGTCGCGTGACGCCATCCGTCATCAAAGATGGCATCAAAACGTAGCTGACTCAGCCGTCCAGCCGCACCAGCCAGTCATGACGATCAGGCACACGTCCGTACTGGATGTCGGTCAGTTCCTTGCGCAACGCCATCGTGACTTCGCCAGCCGGAGCGTCGATGTCGCCCACGCTGAAATCCTTGCCCTTCAGTTCGCCGATCGGCGTGATCACCGCGGCGGTGCCGCAGGCGAAGACTTCGGTGATCTCGCCCGAGGCCACGCCTTCGCGCCATTCGTCCAGGGTCACCTTGCGCTCGGTCACCGTGCGACCGGCATCGCGCGCCAGCTGCAGGATGCTGGAGCGGGTGATGCCTTCCAGGATGCTGCCCGACAGTTCCGGGGTCACGATACTGCCGTCGCGGTACACCAGGAACACATTCATGCCGCCCAGTTCCTCCAGGTACCTGCCTTCCACCGGGTCCAGGAACAGCACCTGCGAGCAACCCTGCGCCGCGGCCTCACGCTGCGGCAGCAACGAAGCGGCGTAATTGCCGCCGCACTTGGCCGCGCCGGTGCCGCCCTTGGCCGCGCGCGCATAGTCGGTGGACAGCCAGATCGACACCGGGGCCACGCCCTTGGCGAAGTACGGGCCGGCCGGGCTGGCGATCACGTAGTAGCCCGCTTCCTGCGCCGCGCGCACGCCCAGGAACGCCTCGGTGGCGATCATGAAAGGGCGGAAATACAGGCTGGTCTCGGGCTCGGACGGCACCCAGTCGCCATCCGCCGCGATCAACCGGCGCAGCGATTCGACAAATTCGGACACCGGCAGTTCCGGCAGCGCCAGGCGCCGGGCCGAACGCTGCAGGCGCTCGCCGTTGGCTTCCGGCCTGAAGGTCCAGATGGAACCATCGGCATGGCGATAGGCCTTGATGCCTTCGAAGATCTCCTGCCCGTAATGCAGCACCGAAGCGGCCGGGTCCAGCGCGAGCGGGCCATACGGACGCACCTGCGCGGCGTGCCAGCCATCTGCCAGGTTCCAGTCGATGGACACCATGTGGTCGGTGAAGTGCTTGCCGAATCCCGGCGCGGCCAGGATCGCGGCGCGCTCGGCCGGCGTGCGGCCATGGGTGGAACGGGTCACCTGATAATTCAGCGGAGCATTGGCGGTCATCGTCGTTCTTCCTGTCTTGCCTGCATGACGGCATGCCCCTCCCGGGCCATGCCAATGGATTTCGATCAAAGCATCCCGGTTTCCAGCCGCGCCGCCTCGGACATCATGTGGCGGCCCCACGGTGGATCGAACACCAGTTCGACGTCGGCTTCGGCCACGGTGGGGATCAGTTCCAGCTTGCTGCGTACGTCGTCCACCAGGATTTCGCCCATGCCGCAACCGGGCGCGGTCAGCGTCATCTTGACCTCGACCAGGCGCTCGCCGTCGTCGCGGCGACTCAGACTGGCCTCGTAGACCAGTCCCAGATCGACGATGTTGAACGGGATTTCCGGGTCGTAGCAGGTGCGCAGTTGCTTCCAGACCAGCGCCTCCACTTCCTCGTCGCCGGCATTTTCCGGCAGCGCCAGCGATTCGGCCGGCTCCTTGCCGATGGCGTCGCCGTCCTTGCCGGCGATGCGGAACAGGTTGCCTTCGACGAACACCGTGTAGCTGCCGCCCAATGCCTGGGTGATGTAGCCATAGCTGCCCGCCGGCAGGGTGACGCTTTCGCCCTGCGGCACAAGCACGGCGGGACAGTCGCGCTCGAAATGGACGGGTTCGCTGCTGCGGGAGTACATGGGGCCGGTATGGGGGCATCGACGCCGGGGACAAGCCGCCATTCTACCGGCACCGGAGAGTGCGGGCATCCCGGACGCCCTGCATCCGGCCCCGGAAATTGGGCCGGACCACCGATTAAGCCTTATCCTTGGCGACCTTTTTGGAAGCCGCCATGCCCCCTTTCCACCCCACCGCGCGACGGACCCGTTTCTGGTGGCCGCTGCTCCTGCTGCTGGCCGGCGGCCTGGCGTTTGCCGGGATCTGGGTGCTGCTGTCACTCCATCTTGGGCGCCAGGCCGGATGGATGGCGGTGCTGGCGGCCATCGATGCCGCGCTGCTCCTGCGCATCGGCGGCATGGCCGCGGGCAGCGCCCGCATGCTGCTGTCCATCGCCGGCACGCTGGCGATCATCGCCGTGGCCAACTGGGCCATCGTGGCTACCCAACTCGGCATCATGATGGGGCTCACCCCGTGGGATTCGGCGCTGAAGCTGGGGCTGCACCACGCCTGGATGCTGGCCAGCCTGGCCAACGGCACGGCGGATATGGTCTGGATGGGCGTGGCAGTGGTGGTCGCGGCGCTGCTGGGGCGCTGACGGCGGCGGGTCAATGCCCGCCGTCGATCGCCTTCAGTTCCGACACCAGCGCGCTGGCCATTTCCGCGCCGTCGCCGTACAGCATGCGGGTGTTGTCGGCATAGAACAGCGCGTTCTCGATGCCGGCGAAGCCGGTGCCCTTGCCGCGCTTGATGACGATGGTGTTCCTGCTGTTCACCACGTCGAGGATCGGCATGCCGTAGATCGGCGAAGCCGGATCGGTTTTCGCCACCGGGTTGACCACGTCGTTGGCGCCGATCACCAACGAAACGTCCGTGTTGGCGAATTCGGGGTTGATGTCGTCCATGTCGGCGATCAGGTCGTAGGGCACGCCGGCTTCGGCCAGCAGCACGTTCATGTGCCCCGGCATGCGCCCGGCCACCGGGTGGATGGCGAACTTCACCTTCACCCCGCGCTCCATCAGCTTCTGCGTCAGTTCCCATATCTTGTGCTGCGCCTGTGCCACCGCCAGGCCATAGCCGGGCACGATCACCACGCGCTCGGCGAAGGCCATCATCGCGGCCACGTCGCCGGCCTCGATGGGCTTCTGAGAACCGCCGATCTCCTGCGCCGCCGCGCCACCCCCGCCGAAATTGGAGAACAGCACGCTCTTGATCGAGCGGTTCATCGCCTTGGCCATCAGGCGGGTCAGCAGGATGCCGGCCGCGCCCACCATCATGCCGGCGATGATCAGCGCTTCGTTGCCCAGCACATAACCCTCGAACGCCACCGCCAGACCGGTGAAGGCGTTGTACAGCGAGATCACCACCGGCATGTCGGCACCGCCAATCGGCAACGTCATCAGCACGCCCAGCGCCAGCGCCAGCACGAAGAAGGCCACGATCCAGGGCATCGCCAGGGTCTGCGCCGCCAGCACCGCGCACACCACGGCGGCGATCGCCACCGCCGCGTTGAACCATTGCTGACCGGGGAAGGTGTAGCGCTTGTCCATGCGCCCGTCGAGCTTGGCCCAGGCGATGATCGAGCCGGTCAACGCGACCGAGCCGATCAGTGCGCCGAGCAACGCCAGGGTCAACGGCACGATGCCCGGCGCGGCGCCGGCGGCCGACCAGCGCACCAATTCCATCGCGCCGATGCCGGCGGCCGAACCACCGCCCATGCCATTGAACAGCGCCACCATCTGCGGCATGTCGGTGATCGCCACCTTCTTGCCCCAGACCCAGGTCACCACCGTGCCCAGCACGATGCCGAGTACCATCAGCGGGATGTTGTGCAGACCCGGCAGGAAGAAGGTGGCGAAGGTGGCTATCAACATGCCCACCCCGGCCCACTGGATGCCGCTGCGCGCGGTGGCCGGCGAGGCCATGCGCTGCAGGCCGAGCAGGAACAGTGTGGCGGCGGCGAAATAGCTCAGCTTGACCAGGATCAGCGCGCTCACTTGGCGCCTCCCGGCTTCTTCGAGGATTTGAACATCTCCAGCATGCGCTCGGTCACCACGTAGCCGCCGGCGGCGTTGCCCGCGCCCAGGACCACGGCGATGAAGCCGATCGTCTTCTCCAGCGTGGTGTCGGCGTGGCCGAGCACGATCATCGCACCGATCAGGACGATGCCGTGGATGAAGTTGGAACCGGACATCAGCGGCGTGTGCAGGATCACCGGCACCCGCGAAATGATCACGTGGCCGGCAATGGCCGCCAGCATGAAGATATACAGCGC
>CAZLSG010000074.1:0-13233 GCA_964562135.1 uncultured Pseudoxanthomonas sp.
CCATGAAGCTGATCGAGGACATCGGCTTCGACCAGAGCTTCTCCTTCATCTACTCGCGCCGCCCCGGCACGCCGGCCGCCGACCTGCACGACGACACGCCGGACACGGTCAAGCATGCACGGCTGGAACGCCTGCAAGCACACATCAACGCGCATTCGACGGGCATATCGCAAGCCATGGTCGGCAGCGTGCAATCGGTGCTGGTGGAAGGGCCTTCGCGCAAGAACCCGAACGAACTGACCGGCAAGACCGAGAACATGCGTTCGGTGAACTTCCCCGGGCATCCGCGCCTGGTCGGACGCTTCGTGGACGTGGTCATCACCGAGGCACTGACCAATTCGCTGCGCGGACGGGTGGCGGTGCGCGACGGACAGGAAGCGGCCTGACTCACCGCATGACGGCCGCTCCTCGGGCAATCGAATAGAATCGCGCCATGGCCAATCCGAACCAACGCAACTTCACGCTGGAGCCCGAGGACAACGAGCGCCTGGCCAACCTGGCGGGTCCATTCGACGCGCACCTGCGCCGGATCGAGCTGCGGCTGGGCGTGGAAATCGCCAATCGCGGCAACGTCTTCCGCATCACCGGGCCGGAACAGTCCGCCGCCGCCGCCGAGAAACTGCTGCACGCCCTGTATGCGGAGGCCGGTGACGTCACCTTCGACGAATCCGCCATCCACCTGCACCTGAACGACGCCAACGTGGAGCGCGTGGCCGAAACCGGTTACGCGCCACAGGACGTTGCGATCAAGGTCAAGCGCGGCACCGTGCGCGGGCGCGGCGCCAACCAGTCGAAGTACCTGCATGCCATCGCCACCCATGACATCAATTTCGGCATCGGCCCGGCCGGCACCGGCAAGACCTTCCTGGCCGTGGCGATGGCGGTGGAAGCGCTTAACGAATCACGCGTGCAACGCCTGATCCTGGTGCGCCCCGCCGTGGAAGCCGGCGAAAAGCTCGGCTTCCTGCCCGGCGACCTGACCCAGAAGGTCGACCCCTACCTGCGCCCGCTGTACGACGCGCTGTACGAAATGCTGGGCGTGGAAAAGGTGGCCAAGCTGCTTGAGAAGAACGTCATCGAGATCGCGCCGCTGGCCTACATGCGGGGACGCACGCTCAACGATGCCTTCGTGATCCTGGACGAAGCACAGAACACCACCATCGAACAGATGAAAATGTTCCTGACCCGCCTGGGCTTCGGCAGCACCGCGGTGGTCACCGGCGACATGACCCAGACCGACCTGCCCAAGCACGTGAAGTCCGGCCTGCGCGACGCCATCGACGTGCTGCGCGACGTGGATGGCGTCAGTTTCACTTTCTTCGAGGCCCGCGACGTGGTCCGCCATCCACTGGTGGCGCGCATCGTCACGGCCTACGACCGGCGTGATGCCCGGGACAAGGAAACAGGAACAACCCTCACGCGTGAAAACTGACCCTGCCCGGAGATACCACAATGTCGGCAAACCCCGTGTTGCTCATGCTTTCGATGCTGACGGGAACACTGGCGACACCCCAGGTCCATGACGAGAACACGGCGCAATCATTCGTTGTCCGAACGCACGTGATCATCCCCCGGCAAATCGACGGCTATGTCCTGCAAGGAACGTCGTACGACCCATCCAACCGCGCCGCGGGTGTCGGCGCAAGATTCGCCCATCCCGACCACTCTGAAACCCGGTTTGATGTGTACATCTACCCTGCAGGGCAAATGGAGCCCGGACAGGCCCTTGACCGGGGAATGCGTGATTTCATCGGGACATTTCAATATGCCACCACCCAAGGAGCCTACAAGGATCTGGAGATCCTTGATCGAAGCCCCTTCTCTCTGCCCATTGAAACCACAGGGGAAACCGAACCACCCGACCCCACCGATCCGCTGGCAGACATCGCCCGCGCCTTACGGGAAACCGCGATTCCCGGCGAGCGCCTGAAACTCTCCCTGACCCACCTGCCAAGCAATATCCCCCTGCAATCACGGGGATACTTGTTCTACCGCCAGATGTATTACTTCAAGGGTCGGATCTCCGCAGCCCAAGACAGCATCGATTCAACCAGCTTCGATGCACTGACGGACAACGCCATGCAAACCCTGGTTCCCGCCATTTCGGCATTGAATGTAGGCAGCTGTGCCACCATCCACATACCGATCGACACCCATGAAACCGATGAAAGGAAACAGGCCGAACAGGGAGCCCTGGCATTGATCAAGGGTGCTGCCCGCGCTCGCGCGAACAACTGCACTGGCGAGCTGAAGGAAGATAGGTTCACCGAAATTTCCGAAGGCGCCGAAGTTGTGACCATCGAATTCACTCCCGGCGAATGGGGCCGTCAATGACCCAGGGACCCGTCCTCCTCGAAGTCTCCGTCAGCTACGCGCTTCCGCGCGCCGGGCTGCCTGCCGCGGTGAGTTTCCGCCGCTGGGTGGCGGCGGCATTGAAGGGCCGCATCCGCGAGGCCGATCTGGCCATCCGCATCGTCGACACCAAGGAAGGACGTGCGCTCAACCGACACTACCGGGGCAAGGACTATGCCACCAACGTGCTCAGCTTCCCGGCCGACATCGCCGAGGGCGTCAAGCTGCCCAAGGGCGTGAAGATGCCGCTGCTGGGCGACCTGGTGATCTGCGCGCCGGTGGTGGCGCGGGAAGCCAAGGAACAGAAGAAGGCGCTGAACGCGCACTACGCCCACCTGACCGTGCATGGCGCGCTGCACCTGCTGGGCTGGAACCACGAAGACGAGCGCGAAGCCGAATGCATGGAACAGCTGGAGCGGGAAGTCCTGGCCGGCCTGGGCATCGCCGACCCCTACACCGAGATCTGATCCCCATGTCCCGATGGCTCTGCGTGGCGCTCTTTTCGCTGGTCCCGGCCCTGCTGCCGTCATTCGCGGCCGCCAACGCTGACGACGATGCCCCGCCGGCAAGTCTGGCCGCCCTGATCCTGTGCGAGGCCGAGCCGGAACAGTTCATGGCCCTGGCCATTGCCGTGCAGGATCCGCTGCACGCCGTTTCCCTCGGTTGGCGACCCTTGCCGCAGGCCAATGCCTTCATGGCCGAGTACGCGCTGAACACGCCCATCGACGTGCTCGGCCACACTACCGACCACATCGCCTTCGCCGGCTCCAGCATCATGGCGGTGCTGGACCTGCCCGACCCGCGCCCGCTGGCTGCGCAACTGGAGCTGGAAACCGGCATCGACACGCCCGAAAAGGCGCTGTTCGGCAAGGAACTGGTCAGCCAGGAGGTCCAGGACGAGGGAACCGGGGCGTGGTGGGTGCGCTCGACGGTGCTGAACGTCTCCAACGTCACCTCCCACCCGGGCAAGACCCTGATCGGCTGCACCTACAGCATCGACCCGCTGGAAGACGAGGATTCCGGGGAAAACACCCTCTCCGGCTGAACGCTGCAGCCGGCCAGCACATCCTGCTAGACTGCCCGCCGTCGCCCCGCGCAGGGGCGCCCGCTTACACGAGATGTCAGAAGACGACAGTACCTCCGCGCCGGAAGCTTCGGAGAAATCTCCGGAAAAACGGCGCTCATGGCTGGACCGCATCAGTTCCGCGCTCTCCGGCGAACCCGATACCCGCGACGACCTGGTCGAATTGCTGCGCGGCGCGCAGACCGATGGCTTGATCGGCCAGGACACGCTGAAGATCATGGAAGGCGCCATCGCCATCGCCGAACTGACCGTTGGCGACGTGATGGTGCCGCGCTCGCAGATGGTCTCGCTGCCGGTAGGTGACAAGTTCCTCGACCTCATGCATGAAGTCGTGGAATCCGGCCATTCGCGCTTCCCGGTGCACGGCGAGAACAAGGACGAAATCCTCGGCATCCTGCTGGCCAAGGACCTGTTGCGCGGCGTGGTGGCCGACAACGGCCCCGGCAGCATCCGCGAACTGCTGCGCCCAGCGGTGCTGATCCCCGAGTCCAAGAAGCTCAACCTGCTGCTGAAGGAATTCCGCCTGTCGCGCAACCACATGGCCATCGTGGTGGACGAGTACGGCGGCGTGGCGGGGCTGGTGACCATCGAGGACGTGCTGGAGGAAATCGTCGGCGAGATCGACGACGAGCACGACGAGGCCGAGGACGGCAGCGCCCTGATCGCCGCACAGGCCGATGGCCAGTACGTGGTGGACGCGCTGACGCCGATCACCGATTTCAACGAGCGTTTCGGCAGCGATTTCTCCGACGACGAATACGACACCATCGGCGGCTTCATCACCGCCGCCATCGGCCACCTGCCGGAAACCGATGAAGAACTCGCGCTGGGCCGCTTCGTCTTCCGGGTTGCCCGGGCCGACGCGCGCCGCGTGCATGCCCTGCACGTCAGCGTGCTTGCCGAACCCTGACCGGCCGATGCGGGTCGTCCTGTTCCTCGCACTCTGGTTGCTGGTCGCCGCAATGGCGTGGGCAGCCGATGCACCCGCCTCCGTGGCGCCGCGCATCGGCGTGGCCACCATGCAGCCGGGCGAAATCTTCTTCGAGCGCTTCGGCCACAACGCCATCATCGTGGTGGATGCGGAGACCGGCCAGGCCACTTCGTACAACTTCGGTTACTTCGACCCGGAAGAGCCTGATTTCCTCCGCCGCTTCATCCGTGGCGACATGCAGTACTCGCTGGTCGCGCTGCCCGTGGACATCGACCTGTACCAGTACCAGCAAAGCGGCCGCGGCGTGGACATCCAGTGGCTGGACCTGGCGCCCGGGCAAGCGCATGCCGTCGCCGGCATCCTGTCCGAACGCGCCAAACCCGAGAACGCGCGCTACCGCTACGACTACTTCACCGCCAATTGCTCCACCCAGGTCCGCGACGTGCTGGACGAAGCCATGGGCGGCGCGCTGAAACCGCAATTGTCCGCGCGCTCGCGCGGCAACACGCTGCGCAGTGAGGCCGTGAGGCTGGCTTCGCCGGCCCCGTGGATGTGGCTGGGCTTCGACCTGGGCCTGGGACCCGACGCCGACCGTCCGATGTCGCGCTGGGATGAAGCCTACGTGCCGATGCGGCTGGCCGACAGCCTGCGTGAAGCCCGCAACACTGCCGGACAGCCGTTGGTGCTATCCGAGCAGGCGCTCCTGCCGCACCGGATCGCCCCCGAACCCCCGGAAGCACCACGCCCATGGTGGCCCTGGCTGGTAGCCGGCCTGTTGGCGGCAGCGGCAATCCTGTGGAGCGCCCCTCGCCATCCACGTACGACGGCATTGGTTGGCGGATTATTGTGGCTCCTGTGCGGCGTGGGTGGCGCGCTGCTGGCCTATTTGTGGGGCTTGACCGAACACCAGGCTGCCTGGGCCAACCGCAACCTGCTGCTGCTGAATCCACTGTGCCTGCTGCTGTTGCCGGGCGCCGTGATGCTGGTGCGCGGCCACCGGCCCGGCGCATGGTTCGGCTGGCTGTTGGCGGCCATCGCCACGGGCGCCTCGCTGGCGTGGTTCCTTCATTGGCTGGAGTTGCGCGTGCAATTCAACCAGATATGGATCGCGCTCCTGTTGCCGATCCATTTGGCCTTTGCATACGTATTCGGACCTCGCAACGGGTTGTCGCCACACCGCCCCTGACCCACGATGCGGCCTCAACATCGTGGTTGGGAGGCCCGCATGTCCGTTTTCCGTTTTGCCGCTTTTCTGCTGTGTCTTGCATCCGGCGTGTGCGCTGCTGCACCAACTGCAACGGTTTCCTCACCCGATGGGCGCCTGCGGGTGGACATCAGCACCGACAACGACGGGCGTCCCGGCTATGCCGTTTCCCGCGATGGCAAGACCATCATCGCGCCCTCCCGGCTGGGCTTCCTGTTCACCGACGCCCCGAAGCTGGAACGCAACCTGTCCATCACCGGCCAGCAGTCGCGCAGCTTCGACGAAACCTGGGAACAACCCTGGGGCGAGCGCCGTTTCGTGCGCAACCACTACAACGAACTGCGGGTGACGCTTACCGAAACCGCCAAACCCGGGCGCAGCTTCGACGTGGTGTTCCGCGTGTTCGACGACGGCCTCGGTTTCCGTTACGAATTCCCCGAACAGGCAGCCCTTGCGCGGATCAACATCGCCGAGGAACTGACCGAATTCACCCTTGCCGGCGACGCCACCGCCTGGTGGATACCGGCCTTTGAATGGAACCGCGAGGAATACCTCTACCATCGCACGCCCATCGCCGAAGTCGGCGACGCACAGACACCCATCACCTTGCGCACCACCGATGGCCTGCACCTCTCGATCCACGAGGCGGCGCTGGTCGATTATTCGGGCATGAACCTGAGCCGCGTGGACGGCCGCAAGCTCAAGGCGGCACTGACGCCGGGCATCGGCGCGGCCAAGGTCGTGCGCGATGCGCCGTTCGCGACCCCGTGGCGCACGCTGCAGATTTCCGAAAGCGCCGGCGGGCTGGTCGAGTCGGAACTCATCCTCAACCTCAACGAACCCAACGCGCTCGGCGATGTGTCATGGGTGAAGCCGATGAAGTACGTCGGCATCTGGTGGGAAATGCACCTGGACCGCAAGAGCTGGGCCTCCGGACCGAAACACGGCGCCACCACCGAGCACGCCATGCGCCACATCGACTTCGCCGCCGAACACGGTTTCGACGGCGTGCTGGTGGAAGGCTGGAACATCGGCTGGGACGGCGACTGGTTCGGCAACGGCGAGGATTTCAGCTTCACCCGGGCCTATCCCGACTTCGATCTGGAAAAGGTCGCGGCCCATGCGAAGTCGAAGGGCGTGATGCTGATCGGCCACCACGAAACCTCCGGCCACGCGGCCCACTACGAAGACCAGCTCGGGGATGCCTTCGATCTGTATCAACGCCTCGGCGTGGGCGCGGTCAAGACCGGTTACGTGGCCGATGCCGGGCAGGCCAAGGTGCGTGGCGAGGATGGCCGGCTGTACTACGCCTGGCACGAGGGACAGGAACTGGCGCGACATCACCAGAAGGTGGTGACCGAGGCCGCGAAGCGCCGCATCGCGGTCAATCCTCACGAACCGGTCAAGGATACCGGCCTGCGCCGCACCTACCCCAACTGGATCACCCGCGAGGGCGCGCGCGGCATGGAATTCAACGCCTGGGGCCAGCCCGGCAATCCGCCCGAACACGAGGCCAACCTGGTGTTCACCCGCATGCTCGCCGGGCCGATGGACTTCACTCCGGGCATCTTCGGCATGGATACCAAGTCGGGCGAGAAGATGGCCACCACGCTGGCCAAGCAACTGGCCCTGTATGTCGTCCTCTACAGTCCGCTGCAGATGGCCGCCGACCTGCTGGAGCATTACGAGGCCCATCCGGGCCCTCTGCAATTCATCAAGGACGTGCCGGTGGACTGGTCCGAATCGCATGTGCTCAACGGCGAAGTCGGCGAAGTCGTCACCTTCGCGCGCAAGGACCGCCACAGCGAGGACTGGTATGTCGGTGCCGTCACCGACAGTCGTGCGCGGGAGCTGGACGTGCCGCTGTCCTTCCTCGACGCGGGCCGTCGCTATACCGCCCAGATCTACCGCGACGGCCCGGCAGCCGACTGGCAAGGCAACCAGCACGACATCGTGATCGAAGAGCGCCAGGTGGGCCGCGACGACGTGCTGAGCCTCCACCTGGCGCCCGGCGGCGGGTTGGCGATCCGCTTCATCGCAGACTAGCCGCCTTGCCGGCCCCTGACTGCTCGGGCAGGATGCACGCATGAACGACGCTTCCCGCCCGGGCGGACTGCCCGGCTCCGTCATCAACTGCGTGGCCTACGACCGCGCCGGGCAGCGCCGCAGCATCGGCCTGGACGACATCAGCGATGTGCTGGCGCAAGACGATGGCAGCTTCGTCTGGGTCGGGCTGTACGAACCGCAGGACGAGATCCTGGACAAGCTGCAGGAGGAATTCTGCCTGCACGACCTGGCGGTGGAGGATGCCAGCAACGCGCACCAGCGGCCCAAGCTGGAGGCCTACGGCAATTCGATGTTCCTCGCCGTGCATACCGCACAGGTGGTGGACGAGAAGATCGCCTACGGGGAGACCCATGCCTTCGTCGGACCGCGCTACCTGGTCACCGTGCGGCATGGCGCTTCGCTTTCGTATGCTCCCGTGCGCGAACGGGTGGAACGCGAGCCCAGCCTGCTCTCGCTCGGCCCCGCCTACGGCCTGTATGCCGTGCTGGATTTCATCGTCGACAACTACCGGCCCATCGTGGACACCTTCCGCGACAGTGCCGATTCGCTGGAACAGGCCATCTTCGCCGAAAGCTATCGGCGCGAAACCGTGGTCCGCTTGTACGAACTGAAGCGCGAGCTGACCAAGATGCGGCTGGCGGTCGCGCCCTTGCAGGACGTGCTTTCGCAGTTGACGCGCACGTCCAGCCCATGGGTGCCCGAAGAAGTGCGGCTGTATTTCCGCGACGTGCAGGACCATGCCGTGCGGGTCAACGAAGCCATCGACACCCTGCGCGACATGCTGACCACCGCGCTCAGCGTGAACCTGTCGCTGGTCACGCTGGGACAGGGCGAGGTGGTGAAACGACTGGGCGCCTGGGCCGCGCTGCTGGCTGCCCCCACCCTGATCGCGAGCTGGTACGGCATGAATTTCGCGCACATGCCCGAACTGGAGGCGCGCTATGCCTATCCCATCCTGATCGGCGTGATCGCACTGGCCTGTGGCACGCTGTACGCGCTGTTCAAGCGCGCACGGTGGTTGTGAACGGGCAATGGCAACATCTGTTCACATGAACAGACGTTGCAACAACAGGCCGCCGCCGCCCAACAGGAAGGTGAAATAGACAATCGTCACCAGGTTGCCGCAGTGACCCAGCAGAATGGCCACGCCATCGCGCTGCATGAGCCCCACGGCCAGGCACAGCAAGGCAATGCCCGGCAAGGTGTTGCTGAACGGTATGAAGCCGAACGGGAACATCAGCAGCACCGCACCCAGGATCAGGGCCAGGTTGTTGATCTGCCCCACCATCCTGCCCTCCACCAGGCCGGCCAGCCGGCCCGGCCGGCTGATCCGCTCGAGCCGCCGCACCCAGACCAAGCCGCGCTCAAGCGCCGGGCGAAGCCGCTCCGACGACAGGGGACGCGACCTGATCCGCTCCGGCAACCACACGGGACGTCCGAACAGACGGGCCACGCCCACCATCAGGATGCCCGCGCCGAACACCGTGCTGACGCCGGGAATCGATACCGGGATAAGGAACACCAGCGTCATCATGGCCGTCAGCATCAGCAGGCCATTGCCCTGGAACTGCTCCAGCAGCGACCCCAGGCTCACCGTGTCCGGCGGCAATCCATCGATGGCATGTTGCAATTCCTCGCGCAGCGAGGCGGGTTCGTGGCTGGGCGAATCCATCACTGCCCTGCCATGACGCGGAGAATCTGTCCGACGGCATAGGCGATGACCGTGCCGGTGGCATAACCCACCGTTCCCAGCAATACACCCACCGGCGCCAGCGTGGGATGGAACGCCGCCGCCACTACCGGTGCCGAGGCCGCCGCACCGATATTGCCTTGTGAACCGACGGCGAAATAGAACAGCGGTGCCCGCACCAGTTTCGCGGCACCCCACAGCACCAGGATGTGGGTGGACATCCAGATCACGCCTAGCACCAGCAGCAAGGGACGTTCTGCCAACCTGAGGAAGTCCATCTGCATGCCGATGCATGCAATCAGGAAGTATAGGAACAGCGTACCCACCCGGGATGCGCCCGCATTCTCCAGCCGCCGGACGCGGGTGAAGCTGAGCAGGAGGCCACCAAGCGTGGACAGCATCACCACCCAGACGAACGGCGAATCCAGGCTGACGTTTGATGCCCAGGCCACATTGCGCCCGAACCAGCCCGCCGCAGGATTGGCAACGGCATGGGCAAGGCCCACAATGCCGAACGCCCAGCCGACGATCACCATCAGGTCGGCCAACGTCGGTATGCGCGAGTTCGCGGCCTCATAGGCGGAAATGCGCTGTTTCATCTCGTCGATGGCGGAGGTATCAGCACTAGAGCGCAGGTCGATCTGTTGTGCACGATTGGCAAGGAACAGTAGCGTGGCCATCCACAGGCTGGCGATGGCCACGTCGACCACCGCGAACTGTCCGAACAGCGTGGCATCGACGCCATAGATCTCACGAATCGCCACCATGTTGGCGCCACCGCCGATCCAACTGCCCGACAACGCCGCCATGCCCTTCCAGGTATCCCCGGCAACGGTCGGCGGGTGGATCCATTCCATCAACTGGAACGACACGATTGCACCCAGCACGATACCCACCGTGCCCATCAGGAACACGAACAACAACTTCGGCCCGAGCTTGAGGATGCCCTTCAGGTCGATGGACAACGTCAGCAGTACCAGCGCCGCAGGCAGCAGGATGCGGCTGGCGATCGGGTTGTACAGCGCACTGTTCTCGCCGTCGATCAACCCGACCGTGTTGTAGAGCGCCGGAATGAAGTAGCACAGCAACAACGCCGGCACCCAGGCGAAGAATTTCCTCCAGAACGCCGTCGGGCCGCTGGCCAGCCAGAAGATCAGGCCCAGCGTGGCGGCGATGAGGCCGAACACCACGATGTCATTGGTGATGATGGCAGCGGACGGTTCGGCGGATTCGATGGCCATGCGTGGATATCCCGTTCAGGCGGCAAGAAGAACGGGCCGGCGCAATGGCCGGCCCGTCGCGGTGGTGTCACTGGCCGATGTGCTGCTTCAGCCAGGCATTGACCGTGTCATGCCACAGCACGCTGTTGTGCGGCTTCAGCACCCAGTGGTTCTCGTCCGGAAAATACAGCAACTGCGATGCGATGCCCTGCCGCTGCAACGCGGTGAAGGTGGACAGGCTCTGGTCGATCGGCACGCGGAAGTCGTTCTGCCCGGCCACCACCAGCATCGGCACCCGCCACTTGTCGATATGGCGGGCCGGATTGAACTGCTCGTAGCCCTGCGGATTGCCGAACACCGTGCCGCCGAACTCCCATTCGGTGAACCACAGCTCCTCGGTGACCAACCCCATCGAACGCGTGTCGAACACGCCGTTGTGGTTGACCAGGCACTTCCACGGCTCGTTCCACTGCCCGGCGATCCAGTTGACCATGTAACCGCCATAGCTCGCGCCCAGCGCGCAGGCCTTGTCGCCATCGAGGAACGGATACTGTTCCTGCGCCGCAGCCCAGCCTTTCTGCAGGTCTTCCAGCGGCCGGTCGCCCCAGTGCTGGCTGATGGCATCGGTGAATGCCTGCCCGTAGCCGACGGAGCCGTGGAAATCGATCATCACCACGGCATAGCCCTGTCCCGCATAAGTCTGCGGATTCCAGCGGATGCTCCAGCCATTGCCGAAACTGCCCTGCGGGCCGCCGTGGATCAGGAAGGCCACCGGGAAAGTCTTGCCCTCCTCGTAATTCCATGGCTTGACCACATAGCCATGCACGGTGGCGCCGTTCCAGCCCTTGAAGGTGAATTGCTCGTAGTCGCCGAAAGCCACGTCCGCCAACATGTCGCCCGCCGCGGGGGTGATTGCCCGCAGCGGGCCGCCATCCACCGTGGTGACGAACAACTGGTCGCCGCTCTTCAAGCTGTTGCGGGTGAACGCCAGGGTATCGCCGGCAATGCGGAACGAGGAAACCGTGCCATCGCCGACCAACTTGCTGGCCTGGCCGCTGGCGATGTCCACCGCGAACAGCGGATGCTCGCCCACGTCATAGGTGGTGGTGTACAGCGTCGCGCCATCGGCCGACAACACGATGCCGTCTGCGGAGCGATCCCAGTCCGGCGCGATTTCACGCGTCGCGCCCGTTGCCAAGTCCAGCGCATGCAGTGCGAAACGGTCGGCCTCGAAACCGGGACGCTTCATCGCGCGGTAGAACAACGTGCCGCCATCGGCGCTGAACACCGGGCCGGTGTCCCAGGCCGGATTGGACGCGGTAAGGTTCACCGGCGCCCCGCCACCATCGGCCGCAAAGCGATACAGGTCGAAATTGGTCGACCACGGCTCGGTGGTGCCGGCGATGCGGATGCTCGCTACCAGCGATCCGCCATCGGGCGCCCACGTGTACTCGTCGGCGCCACCGAACGGCTTGGACGGGATATCGCCGCCCAACCCGGTGCTGATGGCCGTGGCGGCCTTCGTCGGCACCGCCCTGCCATCCTGCGGCAGGTCAGCCACGAACAGCGCGCTGCGACGGCCGTCCTTCCAGGTATCCCAATGGCGCACGAACAATTGGGCATGGATAACGCCGGAATGCTTGTTGGCCGAAACTTCGTCCAGCCGCTTCCTGGTGCAGGCCAGGTCGGAACCGCAATCCAGGAACACGTCCGCACTGAACGCGACGCGGTCGCCCTGCGGCGCCAGCTTGTAACTGCCGATGCCCAGCGGGAAATCGGTCAACTGGCGCGGCGCGCCGCCTTGCAGCGGAATCGAATACAACTGCTGCGTGCCAGACTTGCCGCTGAGGAAATACACCGTGCCGCCATCCGGCGAAAACGATGGCGAGCCCACATTCCAGCCCTCGGGCGTCAACCGGTGCGGCTCGCGCAGGTCGCGGGTCACCAGGTTGCGGGCCCACAGCGAGGTGCCGGCCTTGTCGATTTCGCCTTCGATCTGGCGCTTGGCAAACACCACGTGACGTCCATCCGGCGACAGCGCGGGCGATGAAACGCGGTCCAGCGCCACCAGGTCACGCACATCCAGCCCGCGCGTTTGCGCCAGCGCGGGAGTCGCCATCAACGCCGTCATGGATAGCGCAAAGGACAACGGCAAGGCGTAATACGGATTCATCCGGAACTCCAGCAATCACAAAGCGTTGATGTTATGCGCTAACCGGCGGACAGGCAAAAGAAATGGCAGGAAACCGGGGCTCCCTGCCATCCTCGCAACATGTACAGCCGCTACCGGGATAGCGACTCAGAACGGAATGTCGTCATCCGCGAAGTCATCCACCGGCGCCTGCTGCGGCGGCGCGGGTTCGCGGCGCTGCGGTGCGGAGGATGAGCCGTATTCCTGGCGCTGCGGACGCGCCGCGCGTTCGCCGCCGCCACCGCCTTCGCCACGGCCACCGAGCATCTGCATCTCGTCGGCAATGATGTCGGTGCTGTACTTTTCCACGCCGTCCTGGCCGGTGTACTTGTCGTAACGAATGCTGCCTTCGACGTAGACCGAACTGCCCTTGCGCAGGTACTCGCCGGCGATTTCCCCCAGCTTCCCGAAGAACACCACGCGGTGCCATTCGGTCCGCTCCTGCTGGTTGCCGTCCTTGTCCTTGCGGACGGACGTGGTGGCCAGGCTGATCC
>CAZLSG010000075.1:0-12420 GCA_964562135.1 uncultured Pseudoxanthomonas sp.
AGCAAGTCCTTGATCTGCAAACCGTAGTAGTCTGCCACGGTCTTCTGGATATTGGGGATGCTGATGGCCTGTTGCTGCGCGCGCAGCAGGTCGCGCAAGGTTTCCTGCGCGAATTCCGGGGTAATCGAACGACCAGTGAAATTGGCGCGGGCCGCCAGCGTGTTCAGGGCGCCCTCCAGGTCCCGCACGTTGCTGCGCATCTTCTTGGCCAGCAGGAAAGCCACTTCGTCCGGGATATTGGTCCCGCGGTCGTGGGCCTTGGCCAGCACGATGGCGGCGCGGGTTTCGAAATCCGGCGGCTCGATGGCCACCGACAGGCCCCAGGCCAGGCGCGATTTCAACCGCGGCTCCAGGCCCTCCACTTCGCGCGGATACCGGTCGCAGGTCAGGATGATCTGCTGGCGGCTGTCGAACAGGGCATTGAAGGTGTGGAAAAACTCTTCCTGGGTCCGGTCCTTGCCGGCGAAGAACTGGATGTCGTCGATCAGCAGCGCGTCCACTTGCTGGAAGCGTCGCTTGAACTGATCCATCGACTTTTCGATCAGGGCCTTGGTCATCGCGCTGAAAAACTGTTCCGAGCGCAGATACAGCACCCGCGCCGCCGGGTTTTGCCGGCGCATTTCATTGCCCGCGGCGAACATCAGGTGGGTTTTGCCCAGCCCGGTGCCTCCGTACAGCAACAATGGGTTGTGGGCGCGGTCGCCCGGTTTTTGCGCCGCCTGCCAGGCCGCCGCGCGCCCGAGCTGGTTGCTGCGCCCCTCGACGAAATTGTCGAAGGTGTAGTGGGTGTCGAGGTTGCCGTTGAAGGCTTCTGCCGGCGCCACGGAGATGGATGGCAGCGGACCGGATTCCTGAATCCTGGCACGGGAACCTATCTGCAGGGAAACATCGTCGTGACCGGTGAAATGGCCCAGCAATTCGCGGATCCGGGACAGGTAGCGTTCGCGCACCTGGTCCACGATGAAAGCATTCGGTGCATACAGCACGACGGAATGGTCGTTCTGTTCGGCCTGCAGCGGTTTGAGCCAGGTATGCACGTCTTCAGCCGGCAATTCGGCTTCCAGGCGTTCCAGGCAGCGGGGCCAAGCATCCATCGTGGCAGGTAGCGGTTCGGAGTCGTGAAACGGACGCCTGCAAGCCGGCGGCATTGCGGGCGGGAAGGTTGAAGTGCGGCCAAGCAGACTACCATCGCGCCCGGACCACGCCAATGACGCGTTGCCGGGCCGGGTCGCCGGGCCGGCAAATCAAGCCAGGGCATGCGGGGCAAGTTGACTCCAAACACGGAAGGCCTATAGAATTTCCGGTTCGTTAACCGATCCGGATATCCGCGAGGGCTCCATGGCCACCAAGCGCACCTACCAACCCAGCAACCTCAAGCGCAAGCGCGACCATGGTTTCCGTGCTCGCATGAAGACGGCCGATGGCCGCAAGATCCTGGCCCGCCGCCGCGCCAAGGGCCGCGCGCGCCTGACCGCCTGATTGCGCGTTGCCGCAGCTCCGCGGCAATTGCCTTTTGTTGTTGCATATTCGATGACCGCCACTTTCCCGCGAAGTGCGCGGGTGCGCGCCCGTGCCGAATACGCGGCCATATTCGATCACTCCAGGCGCGTTTCGGAACCCGTGCTCAGCCTGCATTGGCAAGCGGCCTCCACGCCCGCCCGGCTTGGCCTGGCGGTTTCGCGCAAGGTGGACACGCGAGCCGTGCAGCGCAACCGCATCAAGCGGATCCTGCGGGAACAGTTCCGCGCGCTGCGCGCGCAATTGCCCGGAGGCGATTATGTGATCGTCGCGCGCAAGGGGGCGGCAGAAACACCCGCGACAGCCTTGCGCGAGGCTTTTGTGCGCCTGCTTGTTCGCGCCGGCGCATTGCCGGCCACGTCCGTGCCCGGCACAATGCCTTCCGCGGCTCCGTCCGTGCACCCCACCCGATTAGACTTTAACGCCGGACACTCCCCCCGGCCGAGACCGCCTGCCCGATGAACCAGACCCGTGTCTTCCTGATATTCGCCTGGCTGATGGTGGCCGTGTTGCTGTGGATGGAATGGGGCAAGCAGCACGCCGCTCCGGCCGTGGGCACGACGGAGGAACCGGCGGCCGCCATCCCCGCACAAGCGGCACCGGTATCCGGAGCAGTGGGCGCCGTGCCGCAGGCGCAGGCAATCGGCGGCGAGCCGACGCAGGCCCCGCAGGCGCAGGCGGCCGTGGCGCAGCAGGTTTCCGTGACCACGGACGTGCTGCGGCTGACGCTGGATGGCGGCAGCGTGCTGGAAGCGGACCTGTTGAAGTTTCCGCAAACCCGGGAAGCGGGCAGTCCGCCGGTCCGTCTGTTCGACCAGTCCGGCAGCCATGTTTACAGCGCCGTCAGCGGCTGGGTGGGGACATCGGGCGCCGGCGCGCAATCGGTCTTCGTGCCGGCGCAGGATGAACGCCAATACGTTCTGGCGGACGGCCAGAACGAGGTCCGCGTGCCGTTCGTGTGGCAAAGCCCGGAAGGCGTGGAAATCCGCCGCACCTTCACGTTCAAGCGCGGCCAGTACGCCGTCGAAGTGCGCGACGAGGCCGTCAATGCGGGCGCCGAATCCTGGCAAGGCCATGTCTACCGCAAGCTTCAGCGCCGCGCGCCGGAAATCAAGCGCGGCATGACCAATCCGGGTTCCTTCAGTTTCCATGGCGCCACCTGGTTCAGCCCGGAGGAAGGCTATGAGCGGCGCATGTTCGACGAAGACTATCTCGACGATGGCGCGCTCAACAGGACGGTGACCGGCGGCTGGATTGCATTCCTGCAACACCACTTCTTCACCTCGTGGGTGCCGCAGGCGGACCAGGGCGCGCTGTTCGTGCTGTCGCAGGAAGGGCCCAACTACGTGATCGAGGCCCGGGGTCCCGGGTTCACGCTGGCGCCGGGCCAACAGGCCGAATCCGCAGCGCGCCTGTGGGTGGGCCCGAAGCTGGTCGACGAGATCGCCGGGCAGCACGTCAAGGGCCTGGACCGCGTCGTCGACTACAGCCGCTTCTCCATCCTGGCACTGCTGGGGCAGGGGCTGTTCTGGGTGCTCAACATCCTGTACGGCTTCATCGGCAACTGGGGCTGGGCCATCATCGGCCTGGTGGTGTTGCTGAAGATCGCCCTGTATCCGCTGGCTTCGGCGCAGTACCGCAGCTTCGCCAAGATGCGCAAGTTCCAGCCGCGCCTGCAGCAACTGAAGGAGCGCTACGGCGACGACAAGCAGAAATACCAGCAGGCGATGATGGAGCTGTACAAGAAGGAAAAGATCAACCCGATGGGTGGCTGTCTGCCCATCCTGATCCAGATGCCGATCTTCCTGGCGCTGTACTGGGTGCTGGTGGAGTCGGTGGAGCTGCGGCACGCCCCATGGATCTGGTGGATCCAGGATCTGACCGCGCGCGACCCGTACTTCATCCTGCCGGTGCTGAACGCGGCGGTGATGTGGTTCACCCAGAAGCTGACGCCTACCCAGGCCGGCATGGACCCGATGCAGCAGAAGATCTTCCAGATGATGCCGCTGATCTTCGGCGTGATGATGGCGTTCATGCCATCGGGTCTGGTGCTGTACTGGCTGACCAACGGCGCGCTGGGCCTGCTGCAGCAGTGGTGGATCACCCGCCAGTATGCCGAGCCGGCGCCGGCCAAGGCCTGAGCCCATGTCGGGCGAAGCGAATGCGCCCGGCCCGGACACCATCGTCGCCGTTGCCACGGCGGCGGGCGCTGGCGGCATCGGCATTGTCCGGCTGTCCGGCCCGGCGTCGTACCGCATCGCCGGACAGGTCTGCGGCATCGCCTTGCAGCCGCGGCATGCGCACTTCGTCCGTTTTGTCGACGGGCACGGCGAGACCGTGGACGATGGCATTGCCCTGTATTTCCCGGCGCCCAACAGTTTCACCGGCGAGGAGGTCGTGGAACTGCAGGCGCATGGCAGCCCGGTAGTGTTGCGGCAATTGGTGGCGCGTGCCTGCGCGCTTGGGGCACGGCAGGCACGACCGGGCGAATTCAGCGAACGGGCTTTTCTCAACGGCAAGCTGGACCTGGCCCAGGCCGAGGCCGTCGCCGACCTGATCGCGGCGGCCGATGCCCGCGCGGCCCGCGCGGCGCGGCGCTCGCTCGATGGCGTGTTCTCGAAGCGGGTAAATGCGCTGGCCGAGCAGGTGCTGGCCTTGCGCGTCCACGTGGAAGCGGCCATCGACTTCGTCGATGAGCCGCTGGAAACCCTGGGAATCCCCCGGGTGGCCGAAAAGCTGGAGCGGCTCCTGGCACAGTTGCAGTGCCTGTTGGCCGAGGCCGAGCGCGGCCGGCGTCTGCGCGACGGCTTGCACGTGGTCATCGTGGGCCCGCCGAATGCCGGCAAGAGTTCGTTGCTGAATGCCCTGGCCGGCAGTGACCGTGCCATCGTCACCGATCAGGCCGGCACCACCCGGGACACCTTGCGGGAGTCCATCCAGATGGATGGACTCGAACTGCATCTGGTCGACACGGCCGGCCTGCGGACTGGCGGCGATGCCATAGAACAGGAAGGCATGCGCCGCGCCCGCCGTGAATTGGAGCGGGCCGACCTGGCCATGGTGGTGGTGGATGCGCGTGATCCGGGAACGGGCATGCAAGCGGTTGCGGACGCGATTGCCGGTGTCCCGCAATGCCTGTGGGTGCACAACAAGTCCGACTTGTTGGCGCACGTGGCGGTGGATACCGACACGGATATCCACGTCTCCGCGGTCACCGGCATGGGCCTGGAAACCTTGCGCGCGCGCATGCGCGCCCGGGCGCTGGGAGATGCCGCGGAGGGCGGGGAAGGGGAATTTTCAGCCCGCGGACGCCAGGTGGAGGCCTTGCACAGGGCTGGAGAGCACGCTAAAACCGCGAAGCGTGAGCTGGGTCACGAACGGTTGGAGCTGGTCGCCGAAGAATTGCGGATGGCGCATGATGCGCTGGGCGAGATAACGGGAAAGGTCTCGCCGGACGATATGCTGGGGCATATTTTTTCGACCTTCTGCATAGGCAAGTGATGTTGCGGATCGGTTGGCATGGTCATCGGCACAGGGAGTGCCGGCGATGCCAGGGGTAAGGTTTCAAGAATCGGGGGAATCCAACGAATGCTGTTTGCCATGAACCAGAAGAAGTCGCATCCGCTTGCCTTGTTGTTGCTGGTTGCCCTGGCGGGATGTTCGAAGAAGGAAGAGCCGGCTTCCGCGCCAGCGCCCGGAACGGCGGAACCGACCGCCGCAGCGACCCCCGCGCCGCCAGCGCCCGCCGTTTCGGCGGAAGTGCAGGCCATGAGTGCCGACGACTTGCGGGAAGCGGCGGCCAGCGCCCTGCGCGAAAACCGCATTTACTCGCCCGGCGGCAACAATGCCATGGAGTATTACCTGGCCTTGCGCGACAAGCTGCCCAACGATCCCGGGGTTACCAGCGCATTGACCGATCTGCTGCCCTATACGGTCATTGCCGCCGAGCAGAGCATCGTGCGCGAGGATTTCGCGGAGGCGCAGCGGTTGTCGGCGCTGATCGAGAAAACCGATGCCAGGGCGCCGGCGCTGCCACGCTTGAAGCAGAGCATCGTCACCGCAGAACAGGCGGTGGCGGCCCGGGCGGCCGCCAACGAAGCGAGGCAACAGGTGGAAGCGCAGACCCGGCAGCAGGAACTGGAACAACAGCGCCTGGCCCAACAGCAACAGGAAGCCGAGGCCGAGGCGCTTGCGCAACGGCAGGCACAGGAAGCGGCCCGCCAGGAGGCCGAGCGTCAGGCGGCGGCCCAGCGCGAGGCCGAAGAACGGGCCCAGCGCGAAGCGGCCGCAAGAGCCGCCGCCGCCGCGCCGCCGCGCCCGGCAGCCGCGCAACTGCGCGCCATCAGCACGCCGGCGCCGCGCTATCCGCCAGAAGCCTTGCGTTCGGGCACGTCCGGCGAAGTGCTGGTGGAGTTGACCGTGGGCACCGACGGCTCGGTGACGTCCGCGCGCGTGGTCCGCGCCGAGCCGGCCCGCGTATTCGACCGAGAGGCATTGAATTCTGTCAGGCGCTGGAAGTTCGAGCCGGTGGATGCGCCGGTGACCACGCGGCGCACCATTGCGTTCAACCCCGGCTGACCCGGAAGCGTTTCGCCGGACATGAAAAAAGGGTGGAATTCCACCCTTTTTTCTTGCCTCGGTGCCCGGAGCGGAATCAGGCCGAAATCGCCAGTTTCTCCTGGTGGTAAAGCCGCGCCGCCAGCAGCCACAGCACCGCGCCCAGGCCGAAACCAGCACCCAGGTAGGTGATCCATTCAAGCGTGGAAATGGCTTCGCTGCGGATCAGTTTCAGGATCATCTGGTTCTGCGCCAGGAACGGCACTGCGAACTGCCACAGCTGGGTCTTGACCGGGTTGATCATCAGCATGATGGTCGGAATGATGGGCAGGAACATCAGGATGCTCATGTAGCCCTGCGCCTCCTTCATCGACTTCACGCTGGCCGAGATCAGGGTCAGCAGAGTGGTGCCGATCAACACCATCGGCAACAGCACGAACAACAGCTGGGCCATGATGGGGAACGACACGTCGACCAGCCGCAGCGGGCCGGGCGCAAGCGCCAGGCTGAACTTGAACGCCAGCACGATCAGCAGCAGGCTCAGCATGCCGAACAGGCAGGCGGCCAGGATCTTGCCGCTCATGATCGCCGAACGCGAAGCAGGCGTGGCCAGCAGCGGTTCCAGTGATTGCCGCTCGCGTTCGCCGGCGGTGGAGTCCATCACCAGATGCGCGCCGCCGAGGAAGCTGAACAGGATCAGCATGTAGGGCAGGAACGCCAGCAACATGCCGCGCCGCGATTCCGGCGTGGCCACGTCGCGCTGGGCCACTTGCACGGCAAAACCCGCTTCCGGACTGACGCCACGGTTGATCCCGCGCAGCGCGCCGACGGTGCGGCTGTATTCGGCCAGCGCCGCATTCACCCGCCTGACCGGGATCTGCGAATCCTGCCGCGAACTGTCGTGGATCAGTTCCACGCGCGCCGGGCGGCTGCCCCGCCACTGCTCGCCGAATTCCGGAGCGATGCGCAGGATCAGGTCCTCCTGCTGGTTGCGCACCAGAGCGTCGGGATTCTCCGGCGCGGGTTGCGCCTCTATGTTGCGACTCTTGAGGAAGGCCACCAGATTGGGCGCGTGTTCGGCGCCGATCACCGGCAACTCCAGGGTCGAATCCAGCTGCGTGCTTACCCGTTTCTCCACCATCGAGCCGCCACCGATGATCAACACCGGAATCATGATCGGGCCCATCAACAGGCCCATCAGCATCGTTTTGCGGTCGCGGAACAGGTCCAGCAGTTCTTTCTTGGCAACGGTCCAGATCGTCTTCATGCCCGCGCTCCCATGGCCATGTCTGCTTCCAGCTCGGCGAGGCGCACGAACACGTCCTCCAGGTCGCTCAGCCCGGTTTTCTCGCGCAATTCGTCGGGGGTGCCGATGGCGCGGACTTCACCGTGCGCGATCACCACGATGCGGTCGCACAGCGCGGCCACCTCCTGCATGATGTGGCTGGAGAAGATCACGCAATGGCCTTCCGCTTTCAGGTCGCGCAGGAAACCGCGCAGGCCGCGCGTGGTCATCACGTCCAGGCCGTTGGTCGGTTCGTCGAGGATCACGTTCTTCGGGTCGTGCACCAGCGCGCGCGCGATGGCGGTCTTGGTACGTTGGCCCTGGCTGAAGCCCTCGGTTCGTCGATCGAGGAAGTCGCGCATGTTCAGCGTATCGGCCATCCTTTCGATGCGCGACTGGATCGTTGCTTCGTCCAGGCCGTGCAGCCGGCCGAAGTACTCCACGTTCTCCCGCGCGGTCAGGCGCTTGTACACGCCGCGCGCGTCGGGCAACACGCCCAGGCGTCGGCGCACGGCGGTGGGGTTTTTCGCCACGTCGATGCCGTCCACCTCGATGCGGCCCTGGTCGGGCGACATCAGGGTGTAGAGCATGCGCAGGGTGGTGGTCTTGCCAGCGCCATTGGGGCCCAGCAGGCCGGTGATTTCACCGTCGCGGGCTTCGAAGCCCACGCCCTTCACCGCGTGGACGGCGCCGGCCTTGGCCTTGAACGATTTGTGCAGGTTGTCGAGCAGGATCATCTCAGGGCTCCCAGCCATGGTTGCCGGAGAACGGCGGTAGGGCGGATAGACGTTGCAGGCAGCTGGCATCCAGCGCCGCGGCGTCCGCGGATTCGACGAACTGGGCGAACAGCTTGGGCATGCAGCCGGTGCCCAGCACGCTGTGGCCCTGGCCGGGCAGCACCAGGTGGCGGCCGTTGGGCAGATGCTCGATGACTTCGTCGCCGTAGCGCGGCGGGGTGACCGGATCGTATTCGCCGCTGATCGCGAGCACGGGCAGATCGCCCGACAACGGTGTGCGGAAATTCTCGGCTCGCGCCCCCCGGGGCCACACGTCGCACTGCGCGGCCATCAACTCGACCAGGGCGTTGCCCATCACGGTATCGTCGTCGGCATCGTCGCGGCGGAATTCGGACACGTCCTCGGCACAGCCGACCGACAGGCCCATGCCGATGGCGATCGAGTCGCCGAGGTTGCGCGACAGCATGCGCGATTGCGCCAGCAGGCTTTCGTAGCGGCCCTGCGCGGCCTCGTGCAGCACCAGCGGCAGCGTCGCCGCCATCGACGGCTGGTAGGCGTACATGCGCATCAGGACCGCGAGGTGGCCGAAGCGCGGCACTTCCTCGCGCCACTCGCCGCTGACCGGGTCGCGGTAGCGGACCGGGTCGCGGTAGCGGACCGGGGCGATGTCGCCGGCCTGCAAGCGTTCGCGCACCAGTTCCAACTGCTTGCGGGGATCGCCCAGATTGTCCGCACAGGCCTGGTCGTTGCGGCAGCGCTCGAATTGCGCGTCCAGTGCGTCTTCCAGGTTGCGCGCGTGTTCCTGTCCCAGCACCAGCGTGTTCGGCGCCACCGAATCGAGCACCACGGCCCGCGTCTGCTGCGGATACGTGGCCGCGTACTGTTGCGCCACGCGGGTGCCGTAGGACACGCCGACCAGATTGATGCGATCCGCGCCCAGCGTCTGACGTACCAGGTCGAGGTCGCGGATGTGGTCGCCGGTGGTGTAGAGGCGCAGGTCGGCCTTGTCCGCAAGTTCATCGCGGCAGCGCTCGGTGAACTTGCGGATCGCTTCGGGCGATTCGGAGTCCGGGCCGGAGAACAACGCCTCGTCCCCGTCCACCCGGCAGTGCAGCGGATTGGAGCCGCCGGTCCCGCGCGCATCCACCAGCACCACGTGGCGCTTGCGGCGCACGTCGCCGAAAGCGGCATGCAGGCCGGGATAGCTTTCAAGCGCGGACTGGCCCGGGCCGCCGGCGATCATGAAGACGGGATCGGCTTCGGCCATGCCGCTGGCCGGGATCAGGGCGAGGGCCAGCGAAATCCTGCGTCCATCGGGTGCGTCATGGTCCTCGGGCACTTCCAGTGTGGCGCACTGGGCCTCCACCGACAGGTTGCCCGAGGCGCTCAAGGCGCAAGGCTCGAAGGTGATGCCGCCATAGCGCAGTAGTCCATCGGCATCGGCCCGCGGACCGGAAGCCTGGCGCGAGCCGCCACCGCACGCGGTGAGCGCGGCGGTGAGCGCCAGCAGGGATAAGTACCGCAGTTTCGGGGTCATGCAGTTTCCTCCGGGAAGAAAATCGATTCGATGGCGGTGTCGAACACGGCGGCGATCCGGAATGCCAGCGGCAGGCTCGGGTCGTATTTGCCGGTTTCGATCGCGTTGATGGTTTGCCTGGAAACCTCCAGACGTTCGCCGAGCTGCGCTTGTGACCAGCCGCGCGTTTCGCGCAGTTCGCGGACCCGGCTTTTCATCGGGCCGCGCTCACTGGTAACGCCGGGCCACGAAGGCCTTGGCCAAGCCGTAGCTGAAGCAGACCAGCGGGAACACCCAGATCATCGTCGCGCTTGCCTGCACGTCGATCACCCGGGCCGACTGCAGGAAGCCGCCGGTCATGTACAGCATCGACACGAACGCGGTGGCAATGCTGATGGCTTCCAGCTCGATGCGCTGTTGCATTTCGTCGGTGTCGCGCACGTAGCGCACCATGGCGCGCACGGCGAACCCGATGGGCAGCACCGGCGCCAGCGCGATCGCGGCGCGCAACGGCAGCGCCTGCACGTGCTTGAGCAGCCAGATCGAAGCGAACAGGACCAGCATGTACGCCGTCATCGAGACCAGCAACTCGCGGGTGTAGCGCCGCCGCAAGCCCGGGCTGGCGGCATCGCAGGCATCGTTCGCGCGGTTCCACCAGGCCAGCGCCATCAACAGCAGCATAAGCGCGGTCACCACGAGGACAATCGTGACGCTCTTCGGCACGCCCGGCGCCACGCGCGGCAACAACACGCCGACGACACCCAGCAGGGTCCCGGCCGCACCCATGACAGCAGACGGATTCCGGCGCATTCAGGTTCCCTTGCCGATCCGTGCCCGGAGAACCACCCAGCCGCCGGAAATGCCGGCCACGGGAATCCAGGCCGCGGACCAGGGCAAAAGGCCGGTGAACGCCGCAAGCAAGGGCAGCAGCAGGCAGCAGGCGAAAAGCAGATCGTATTTGCGGACGTCGCGCATGACGGTGGCCTTGTCAAGGAAGCTTGACATCAGGATGCAGGAGCCAATCCGGTATGTCAAGGGTGCTTTACACCCGGTGGTGTCTCCATGGAATCCGGCAGTGCCGCCCGCGTCAGCGAAGAGGGCAGGCGCGGCACCAGCCCTGTGATTGCATGCCCGTCCGTGCTCAGCGCGGATTCCAGCAATGGAACCCGGGCGGGAAAGGGGGCGCGGCGAAGGCGGCAACGCCATCGAACCCGTTGGCGGTCACTTGTTGCTGACGTACTTCTCGCGCCGGATGTGCGCGGGAGGGAATCCCCGGGTCTTCAGTGCGTCGAAACAGGCATCCACCATGTCCGGATTGCCGCACAGGTAGGCGATGTCGGTGGCCGCATCCGGGGCGAATTCCCCGAGGAACTGCTGCACGTAGCCGTGGCGGACGTCGGGATGCGGGTTGCCCGGCAGTTCGCGCGAGAAGCAGGGCATGAAGCGGAAGGCGGGATGGGCATCGGCGAAGGCGCGGAACTCTTCACCGTAAAGCAGTTCCCCCGGTGTGCGGGTGCCGAACAGCAGCGCCACTTCGATCCCGCGTCCGGCAATCTGCCGCTCCAGCAATGGCAGCATCGAGCGGTAGGGGGTGACGCCGGTGCCGGTGGCGATCAACAGGTAGCGCCGGTTGGCATCGTTGGGCATCAGGCAGAAACGGCCGAAGGGGCCGCTGGCATCGATGCGGTCGCCGGGCCTGAGGCCTTCGAACAGGGCCGTCGCCGCGCCGCCCGGCACGTAACTGACCGCAATCTCCACGGCTTCGCCCGGCGCCAGGGCATGGTCATGCAGTGTCGCCAGCGAATAACTGCGCCGGGCAGGCGTGCCGTCGGCATGGGCGAAATGGACCTGGATGAACTGGCCCGGCTGGAAGTCCAGCGGCAGGCCGTCATCGCGGACGAAGGTGAAGTGGCCGACGGCGGGCGCAAGCATGCGCTGCTCGACGAGCCTCAGCGGGAAGTGGGTGATGGCCAAGACGAATGGAACGGTCCGGTGCCGGGATGGTGCCGGCGGGGCGCCTATAATAAGCGCTTACGCCGGCTCCCATTCCAACAGGCAACGCAAGCATCCATGTCGACCCAGGCCACCGCAGCGCTTTCCGTCACCGAACTGCGCAAGGTCTATGACAATGGGGTGAAGGCCCTGGACGGAGTATCGCTGCAGGTGCGGCCGGGCGACTTTTTCGCCCTGCTCGGTCCCAACGGGGCCGGCAAGTCCACGCTGATCGGCATCGTCAGTTCGCTGGTCAACAAGAGCGCCGGCAGCGTCGAGGTGTTCGGCGTGGATATTTCCGCCGATCGCGACCGGGCGATGCGCCTGCTCGGGCTGGTGCCGCAGGAAATCAACTTCAATCTTTTCGAAAGGCCGCTGGACATCCTGGTCAATTACGCCGGCTTCTACGGCATTCCCAGGCGCGAGGCGCTGGAACGCGCTGAGCAGGAACTGCGCGCCGCGCAGCTGTGGGACAAGGCGCAGATGATGAGCCGCACCTTGTCCGGGGGCATGAAGCGCCGGTTGATGATCGCGCGCGCGATGATGACGCGGCCCAGGCTGCTGATCCTGGACGAGCCCACCGCCGGTGTGGACATTGAGATCCGCCGCGGCATGTGGAAGACGCTGAAGGACATCAACGCTTCCGGCACCACCATCATCCTGACCACGCATTACCTGGAGGAAGCCGAGAGCCTGTGCCGCAACCTGGCCATCATCGACCACGGCCGAATCGTCGAGCAGGGCCCGATGCGCGCGCTGCTGGCCAAGCTTGACGTCGAGGGTTTCCTGTTCGACATCGAAGGCGCGCTGCCGGC
>CAZLSG010000076.1:0-11549 GCA_964562135.1 uncultured Pseudoxanthomonas sp.
CGGCCTTGCCGAAGTGGCGGAATGGTAGACGCAGCGGACTCAAAATCCGCCGCCTTTAAAAGCGTGTGGGTTCGAGTCCCACCTTCGGCACCAGAGAACCGCGCAGTTGCGCGGTTTTTCTTTGCCTGGCGTGATTCCGGCTCTGGACCGGCAACCGCGGCACCTCCGCCCAGGCCAAGAAGCAAACCCGGCTTATCCGTCACTGGGTGCCCGCATCCGCGGCACCCATGCGGCATGGGAACAAGACCTCAGTTGGCATGCTCCGCCACATGGGTGGGCGCGGGGCCAAGACTGACCAGCGAGAGCGCGCTCACCAGCATCAGCACGGCGGACAAGACCAGGAACCGGGAGTAATTTCCGGAATGGTCGTACATCGCGCCTGCGGCCAACGGCCCGAACGCGGTGCCCATTCCCAGCGCCATGACCAGTGCGCCGTACAGGGCGCCGAAGCTCTTCAATCCAAAGTGCCGGGAAGCGAGGTACGCCACGACATCGACTTCGGCACCGAGCGCCAGGCCGAGCATCACGGCGGCCATGGACTGGCTGGCCGCATTCTCGCCATGAAACAGAAGCAGCATGCTCGCCACCACGGGCAACAGACACGCGAGCGCCCCGACGCGGTGCCCTTCGAAGCGATCCAGCAGGAAACCCGTGCCCAGGCGCCCGATGATCGAAAAGACGCCGATCAGGGCAGCAATGCCGGCAGCTTCCAGCGGCTGCGTGCCGCGGTCGGTGAGGATCGGCACGAAATGCACCAGCATGCCGACGATGGCGAACGCCAGCAAGGCGGCGGCCAGCAACAGCTTGTACAGCGCGGACATGCGCAGTCCCTCGCTGAAACTTACACCGGGCAATGCCTTTGCCGCGGACTGTCCACGGGATTCCTTCGCGACGGGTTGCCGCGGGCCGTCACGCGCTCCGCGGAACCCGAGGAAGATGATCGGGAAAACCAGCATGCCCCATGCCACGCCCAGTGCGACGAACGCCGTCCGCCAGTCGAACTTCCCGATCAGCCAGGAAGCCAGGATCGGGAAGATGGTGGCTGCGATCGAAGCGCCGGAGAGCGTGACCGCCAGCGCCATCCCGCGGGACGCTTCGAAGCGGCTGGCCACGGCGCTCGTCCACACGGTGGTCTGCACGCCCAGCGTCCCCGCCGCGACCAGCACCCAGAGCAGGATCCAGTTGCCTGGTTCGCCCGTCGCGGTACCGAGCAGCGCATAGCTGGTGACGACCATGACGATGCCCACCAGCCCAACCCGCCGCGGCCCTATCCTGTCGACCAGCATGCCGACCGGTATGCAGAACAGGCCGCCAATGAAAGCCGCAATCGTGACGCCGGAGGATATCTGCGCGCGCGACCAGCCGAACTCCGCCTGCAATGGACCGATGAACGGCCCGATCGAGTACAGGTGGATGACCGAAGTCGCATAACCCAGCGCAGCGACGATGGGCAGGAACCAGTAGCTCCGCCACTCGGCGGCGCCGCTCTTTTCGATCGTCACGACATGCTTCCCCTCTGTCGGCTTGTTGTCCGCGATACCGTCACCGTGGTGGAGACCGCATCATGCGCGGGCGATGATGCAGGCATGCCCGGGCGGTTCTTTTCGTGCCCAGCCGCGGCGCGCTAGGGCGCGCCGTCCAGAAAGGCGGCCAGCCCATCGCGCGCGGCGGGTTCGTCGAGCATCGGGGCGTGCCCGACGCCGGGCACCGCGGTGACCCGCATGTGGGGTGCGATGGCCTTCATCCGCTCTATGGTGCCCGCTTCGATGATGTCCGATATCTCCCCGTGGATCAGCGCGAGCGATCCGGTCCTGGCCAGCTTGCGGAACGCCGCCCATACCAGCGGTTGGACAAGCCAGATGAGGAAGCGGTTGGGCGGAGAGAAGATGGACGGATCGTAGTCGAGCGCGGGCTTGCCGTTTTCGTCCCGGAACGTGCGCCGGGCGATCGTCATCCAGTCCTCGTCGCCATAGTGCGGGAAGGCGATGCCATTGATCCGCTTCGCATAGGCGGCCGCATCCTCCCATGTCTGCACCGGCGCACCCTTGCCAACGTAGCTGCGGATGCGCAGCAGTCCGGCCCTGGCCACCTTCGGGCCAACGTCGTTGAGGACCGCGCCGCCGATCGCGTCGGGCTTTCGCGTGGCCAGGGTCATCTCGACCAGTCCGCCCAGCGATGTGCCGATGAAAAGCGCTTTCGGTTCTCCGATCGCCTCCAGCAATGCCACCATGTCGTCCGCATACACGCGCGGGTTGTAGCGGCGCTTCGGATCACGCTCGGAACCGGCACGCCCCCGCAGATCCACCGCGAACACGCGCCGGCCACGCGCGGCGATCCACGGCGCGACTTCCTCGAAATCACGTGCATTGCGGGTCAGTCCGGGGATACAGATGACCGGCAGCCTGCCGCTTGCATGACCGTACTCGCGCGCATGCAGCCTGAGCCCGTCGTGCGAGCGCCAGTAACGATCCTCGAATTGTCCGGTTGATGTCATGTCGTTCCGCCTCCGGTTGCGTTCCTGTCCCAGTAAGATGCGCGAAGCTCGCGCTTGAGCAGCTTGCCATTGGCGTTCCGCTCCAGCGCCCCGCGCCGCTCGACGGCAGCCAGCCGCTGCTGTTTGCCGAGCCTGGCATTGGCCCAGTCGAGGAGTTCCCGCTCGCCGATGGCCGCGCCTTGCGCGAAGACGACCAGCGCCAGCGGCGCTTCGCCCCACCGCTCGCTCGGGATGCCGATCACCGCGCAGTCGCTGACGTCGGCGTGACGCATCAGCACGGCTTCGAGATCCGCCGGATAGACGTTCTGCCCGCCGCTGATGATGACGTCCTTCTTGCGATCGGTGATGTAGAGATAGCCTTCGTCGTCGAGCCGGCCGATGTCGCCGGTGCGCAACCACTCGCACCCGCGCTCGTCAGTCCACAACGCTTCCGCGGTGGCCCGCTCGTTGCGCCAGTAACCGGCCATCCGGAAACGGGAGAGCATGACGATCTCGCCCTGCTCTCCCGGAGCCGCCTGCACGTCGCCATCGCCCAGGATGCGCAGGTCACTGCCCGGCAACGGCCTGCCGACGGAGGCAACGCGCCCTTCGGCATGTTCCGGCGCCAGCGCCGTGGCCGCGCCCTCGGTAGTGCCGTAGAGCTCGATCAGCGCGCCGGGGAAATGCTGGAAGAGTTCGACCTTGATACGCTCGGGCAACGCCGACCCTACGCTCATCATCGCGCGCATGGACGAGGTATCGCGCCGTTCGAAGTCGGGGTGTTCGAGCAGGCGCTGGTACTGCACCGGCACCATCGAGGTATGCGTCGTTCGCTCGCGCTCGATGGTCCCGAGCGCCTCGCCCGGATCGAACCTCTCCAGCACCACCATGGTCCCGCCCACCAGCGTGGCGCACAGCAGGTTGACCCAGCTGATGTTCGAGTACAGGCCGGTCGCGACCAGGGTGCACGCCGCGCTGTCGTAGCGCAGCGCGTGGGCGAGATCGTGCGCCCAGTCGATCCGGGCGCCGTGCGTGTGCACGATGCCCTTGGGCTGCCCCGTGGTGCCGGACGAATAGATGATGTTGCACGGGTCATCCGCGCCGATCGCCACGCCCGGATCGTCCACCGGATGCGGAGCCCGCCATTCGGCCAGAATCTCCCAGCCGGCCGGCGCCGTGTCCGGCGCGCCGTCGACGAGAAGCGATCTGCACGCCTGCCGCGCTTCGCCGGCGATCCGCGCCACGTGCCGCGGCGAGGCAAACACCGCCGCCACGCCGGCATCGGCCAGCAAGGCGTTGACCGCGTCGTCGGCGATGGTCGTGTTCACCGGCACCACGACGCCCCCGGCCTTCATCGCGCCGAACATCGCGGCCACCATGTCGATGCCGTTGTCCATGACGATGCCGATGCGCTCTCCCCCGCCGCAGCCGGCGGCGAGCAAGCCGCGGGCGACGCGGTTGGCTTCCTCGTTCAACTCCCGCCAGGTCAGCGCGCGACGCCCGACGACGAGCGCCGGCTTGTCGCCGAGCCAGCGGCCGTTGAGCGAGAGGATGTCGGGGAACAGCGGTCGATAAGCGGGCATCTGACGCTTCCGGAACTCCTTGTGGATGGCCGGGCGGACGGCTGTCCCCTCCGCCCGGCGCACGGCGGCCTAGAACCGGTAGGTGAGCGTGGCCGTGTAGGTGCGCGGCGGTCCGTAGAACGCCGTGATCGAGTCGTCGAACGCGGCACCGGCGAACGGGTAGCCGCCGATCCGGTAGGTCTCGTTGGACAGGTTGCGTCCGGCCAGCCCGAGCGACCATTTGCCGCTGGCCGCCGTCCAGGTGGCGTTGACATCCACCAGGGTGTAGCCGCCCTGATCCAGCCCCGGATTCGGGAACTCGAAGAAATGGGTGCTGCCCCGGCGCGACAGCGAAGGCGTCACCGCCAGCGCGCCGCCGAACGCGGGAATGGTCCAGGTGGCGCCGAGGAAGCCGGTAAAGCGCGGCGTGTTCTGGAACACCGCCGTGTCGGAGACGTCGACGTCGGTGCCCGTGACCGCGTCGAAGGTGATGAACTCGTCGAAGGAGGCGTTGACGTAACCCAGCGAGGCGAAGAGCCTGAACCTGTCGCTCAGGTTGGCCGTGACCTCGAACTCGGCGCCGTAGATGGTCGAGGAGCCGGCGTTGTCCACGATGCTGGCGACGGTGTTGGTGGCGGGCACGAACGCCTGGATGGTGACCTGCTGGTCGGTGTAGTCGGAATAGAACACCGCCGAGCTGAAGTTCAGGCGTCCGTCCAGCGCGGAGCCCTTGAGGCCGAGCTCATAGGTATTGACCTTCTCGGGGTCGTAACCATCGACCGTACCGGGCATCGCGAGTGCATCGCCGCGCATGTCGAAACCGCCCGACTTGAAGCCCTGGCTGTAGGAGGCGTAGCCGGTGAGCGCATCGGAGAAGTCGCGCGACAGCGAAACGCGCGGGGTGAACTGGCTGAACTTGCGACTGTTGGTGTAGTAGGTATTGGTGAGGAGCGGCGTCGCCGGCGCGCCGCCGAGGAGCGGCGTGCGCTGCGCGCCCAGGAACGTCGCCCGGTGCACGTGGCCCTTGCGATCGTCGCCCGTGTAGCGCGCACCGACCGAGAGGCGCGTGCGGTCGCTGAGATCGATGCTCACGTCGCCGAATGCGGAGTAGCTCTTGGTCTCGGTGTAGCCGACGGTGCCGATGGCTATGCCCAACAGCCCGGCGATCGTGTCGAATCCACCCTCGGCCTTGGCATCCAGATAATAGAGGCCGGCCACGCCCTGCACGCGCGCACCCTCGAACAACACCTGGAACTCCTGGGTGAACTGCTCATCGGCGTAGTAGCCGGGGACATCGAGGATGTTGAGCGGGCCCGAGTCGAAGTCGATGTTGGTGTCGTTGGTGTCGCCTTCGCGCTTGGCGGTGATCGAACGCAAGGTGATCGCGTCGCTGACCGTCCAGTCGATACTGAGCGAGTAGCCTGCCGTCCTCACCGTATTGTCGTCGCCGGCGCCCGCGCGGGTGTCGTAAACGTGTGGCAGGACGTCGGAACCGGGGAAGGCGCCCGTGACCAAGCGGCGACCATGGCGGGCGTTGGTATCGTCGTCCAGCCGGTCGTAGGCCAGCCGGAAGAACAGGTCGGCGGTGGGCGCGAACTCCGCGCTGAAGCGGAACGCGCTGGCGTCGCGATCGTAGTGCTCCGCGCCCGTGGTGAGGTTCTTGCCGTAGCCGTCGCGGGTGAAGCGGGCGACCGCGCCGCCGATCGAGAACGTGTCCGACAGCGGCGCCGCGAAACTTCCGACCGCGTCGAGCTGGCCGTACGAGCCGGCCGACAGTTTCCCTTCGAATCGCGGCGTGCTGCCCAGCCGGCGGCTGACGTACTTGATCGCGCCACCGATGGTGTTGCGGCCATAGAGCGTGCCCTGCGGGCCGCGCAGCACTTCGATGCGCTCGATGTCGTACACGTCCAGCACCGCGCCCTGCGGGCGGGCGATGTAGACGTCGTCCACGTACAGGCCCACGCCCGGCTCGAAGCCCCACAGCGGGTCCTGCTGGCCGACGCCGCGGATGAAGCTGATCAGGGTGGAACTGGAGCCGCGCGCGACCTGCACGGTCGCGTTCGGGGTCTGCTTCTGCAACGCGGTGATGTCCTCCGCGCCAGTCTGCTCCAGGCGCTGCCAATCGAGTGCGGACACGGCCAGCGGCACCTCCTGCAACAACTCCTCGCGTCGCCGCGCAGTGACCACGATGGAATCCAGTTCCTTGGTCGCGCCGGTTTCGGCGGATCCGTCCTGCTGCACCGCAGCAGGCTCCTGCGCGGCTGCCACCTCCTGCGCGACCGCCACGCTGAGCGGGTTCGCCGCGAAGCCAACACCGGCGCAAAGCGCCGTCACAAGCCATTTCGTACCCATTTCCCCTCCGAGGTTTATTTAATTAATCGACCGCTTCATTTTTGAAGCTGCCCCGTCGGATATGCTTTGTCAAGCTCTCCCGGCAACTCCGGGAGCTATCGGCAGTGGATGTGGACAGGGCACGAGGGAGGCCCCATGGCGGGAAACCGGAAGGCAAAGGACGAGAAAGGCGGCAAGTCGAAGGCGGCCCCTGTGCGCGGAAAGCGGCCCGGCCGCCCGCCCGCGGGAGCGGTCAAGGACGACCTGCGCGAGCGCATCCTGGACGTGGCCGAGGAACAGTTCGCCAAGCGCGGCTTCGATGGCGTCACGACCCGCTCGGTCGCCGGCCTCGCCGGCACCACCGGCGCGATGATCTACTACTACTTCGGCACCAAGCGAGCACTGTTCGACGCCACGGTCGCGCGGCGCGCCAACATTCTCAACCACGAGCGGCTGGACGCGCTGGATGCCTATGAAGCGGCGCATGGGGATGCCGTCACCGTCGAAGGCGCCATCTCCGCCTTCCTGCAACCGGTGATGGAGAAGCTGGAAAATGGCGGCGACGGCTGGCGCAACTACTGTGCGCTGATCGCCTGGGTCGGCAACATGCACGACTGGGGTGGCGAGGTGATGACGCGCTCCTTCGATCCCGTGATCCAGCGCCTGATCTCGACCATCCGCAGGGCGTTGCCCGACGCGCGCGAAGAAGACCTGTACTGGGCCTACCACTTCCTGTCCGGGGCGCTGATCCTGACCGCATCGGGCACCGACCGCATCGATCGCCTGTCGGACGGCATCTGCCGCTCCACGGACATCGACGCGATCGGGCCACGCATGGTCGAATTCGCCGCAGCCGGTTTCAAGCAAGTCTGCAAGGAACCAACGACCAAGGCATGACGCGAAGATCACCCGGCCATACTCCGGGCAAGATGCTGCCGGGCCTGCGGATGTGGAAACGGTGTCTGGATGGTGCACCCCTGATTTATCGAGGGGGCATCATGCAAACAAGCACCGCGCCAAAAAGCAGAAGGCCCAGTCTCCCGGGTCGCCCCGGTCGGCTGAGCCTTCCTTGTCGAAGCTGTTGCTTCCGGCTTTCGCCTTCCGCTTTTTCTTCGACGGGTACAAGTTATCGCAAGCCCTGTTATGCGGACGTAAAAACGCATGGCCGTTCGTCGGCAAGCCCGCATCGACAGCGCCGTGGAACATTCAAACCGCCGACTGCACCGCCCGCACGAACACCCGCATCTTCTCCGCATCCTTGACGCCCGGCGACGCCTCGATGCCGCTGGACACATCCACGCCCCAGGGTCGCGCGGTGCGGATAGCCAAACCCACGTTGTCGACCGTCAACCCACCCGCCAGCAGGAACGGATGCCCCGGCGTCCGCGGCATCTTCCGCCAGTCGAAACGCTTGCCGCTGCCGCCCTGCTCGCCCGCCCCGTGGCCGTCGAACAGGAAACCGCTGGCGGAAGGGAAATGCGCGATACGCTCCAGCGCGCTGTCCGTATCGCCGCCCATCGCGATGGCCTTGAAGAACGGCCTGCCGAACGAAGCGCAGAACGCATCGTCCTCACCTCCATGGAACTGCAACAGATCAGGCTGCACGTTTTCGAGGATGCCCTCGACTTCCTTGGCGGTGTTGTCCATCGCCAGCGCGACCACCGCGATTTCCGGCGGTATCAGGTCGCGCAGCATCCTGGCCTGCCCCAGCAGCAGATGGCGCGGGCTGCGCGGCGCGAACACCAGGCCGATGTAATCCACGCCCAGTTCGACCGCCAGCCGGACATCCTCGGCGCGGGTCAGGCCACAGAACTTGATGCGGGTGCGCGACATGGCGTGGCGGTGACGTGGAGACGCTTGAATCGTACATCCAATGAGATGTAGGAGCGGCTCTTGGCCGCGACCGCTTTTCACGTTAGAGCCCCATCGCGGCCAAGGGCCGCTCCTACAGGGTCACTTCTGCCGGCAGTCTCCACTGCGCCTCGTACAACGGCCCCACGAAGACCAGCCCGTCCGGAGGCGCGGTGGGACCGGCCAGGGTGCGATCGCGGCCGGCCAGCAGTTCCGCCATCCACTCTTGCGGACGCTCGCCGCGCCCGATCATCAGCAGCGAACCGACGAGGTTGCGCACCATGTGGTGCAGGAAGGCATTGGCCTGCACCTCCAGCACCACCTGCTCGCCGTGGCGGACCACCGAAATCGCCTGCAACTCGCGGCGGGCATGGGTGGCCTGGCATTCCGCGCTGCGGAAGGCCTCGAAATCGTTCTCGCCCAGCAAGGCCTGCGCGGCACGGTGCATGGCATCGGCGTCCAGCGGATGCTTCTCCCATGACAGGTATTGCCGGCCCAGCGCCGGCCGGATCTGGCGATTGAGGATGGCATAGCGGTAACGCCGCGCACGCGCGGAAAAACGCGCATGGAAGTCACCGGCCACCGGCACGCACCAGAGCACGCCGACCTCGGGCGGCAGATTCGAGGTGGCGCCCAGCATCCAGCCACGCGGATCGCGTTCGGCTTCGGTGTCGAAGTGCACCACCTGGCACTGCCCATGCACGCCGGCATCGGTGCGCCCGGCGCAAAGCGTATCCACCTGGCGGGCGGCCACGCGCGACAGGGCTTCTTCCAGCACGCCCTGCACGGTGGAGGTTTCCGGCTGCCCCGGCTTGCTCAACCGCTGCCAGCCGGAAAACCCGCTGCCGTCGTACTCCACGCCCAGCGCGTAACGCTTCATCCCGCTCCCGTCCTGCCTGGCCAGCGCGCTCAGCCCAGTTCGTTCAACAAACGCGCGGCTTCTTCGCGGGCAACGGGATCGTCGCCATCCAGCACCTCGCGCAGCAGGTCGCGGGCGGTCTCCGCATCGCCCAGGTCCAGATAGGCGACAGCCAGTTCCAGGCGGTCACGGCCAGCCGGCGCGGAGTTCAGGGGAGCCACTTCAAGTTCCGCATCCACGCCGCTTTCAGCCGAGTGCCAGGTAGGGCCACCTGCGGGTTCAGGCAAGGGAGCCGCCGGTTCCGGAGCAGTATCGGCCACCACCGGGCGTTCCGGCATGGCGGCTGCCAGTGCCGCGCTGTCATATCGGGTTGTTGGCGCGACAACCGCCGTCTGTGCCTTGCGGCGCGACAGCAGCCCCCAGGCCACCACGCCCAGCAGCAACAGGCCCAAGCCGCCCCATAGCCAGGCCGGCATGCCAGCGGCGCCGCCCTGCGATTCGGCCAGACGCTGCTGTGCCGCCGCCAGGTCGCTGTCCTTCAACGCGATCAACGCGTCCTGCTGTTCCTTGAGCTTTTCCAGTTCCGCGACCTGCGCGCGCAGCTCCTCGATTTCGGTATCGCGCGCCGCCAGGTCTTCCCGGGTCTGTTGCAACTGTTCGTTCGCCAGCATGTCGCCCTCGCCGCCGGCCTGGTTGCCGGACTGTGTTCCTGCCGTGGTGGTGCCTGCCGCCGACGGCGGTGCGATCTCGAGCCGCGCATTGGGCAGTGGCTGCGTGGCCGGCCCGGAGCTGGCCACCGCGGGAGCCGGCGCGTCGCCTGCCACCGCGGGCTGCGGGACCGGCTGTTGCCGCGCCTGCCGCCAAGCCTCCGTCTGCTGGCGCACCAGCGCCGTGGCTTCGCGTGCGTCCAGCGGCGCGGCTTCGCCAGGCTGCGGAATGCGCAGTACCGCGCCTTCCTTCAGACGATTGATGTTGCCGCCGATGAACGCCTCGGGATTGGCCTGCAACAAGGCCACCATGGCCTGGTTGAGCGTCAGTCCCGTGTCCGCGCGCACCTGCGCGGCGATATGCGACAGGGTCTGTCCACGCTGCACTTGCAGGTTGCCGACGTCGAACACCGGCGATGGCGCGGCGGCAACGGGCGGCGGCGGCGGCGGGGGTGCCGGCGTTTCGGCAGGAGGCGGAGCCGGCACGGGCGCCGCTTCCGGCGGCGGCGCGGCGGTGACGGATGCCGGCTCCGGCGGACGCACGATGGCGCTGGAAGGCGGCGGCAGAGGCGCCTGGATGACCGGCTGCGCGCCGGCCGCCATGGTGCCCGGCGCCTGGACCAGTGCGGAATATTCGCGCACCAGGCGCCCCTGCCCCCAATCGACCTCGATCAGGAAATTCACCACCGGCAGGTCCACCGGAACCCGGCTGGTCACCCGGATGACCGGGCGACCGGCTTCGTCCAGGGCCAGGGTGAAGTCCAGATCGTTGACCAACCCTTGCGGGCGCGGCAGGCCAACCCGCTCGAAAGTCGCGGGCGAGGCGAGCCGCGCACGGACCTGTTCCAGTTCGCCCGGCTCGCTGGAGACGATGGCGATTTCCGCCAGCAACGGTGTCCCCGGCGCGGATTTCACCCGGATCTCGCCGAGGCCCAGCGCCATCGCGGTGGCACTGAACCCCAGCAACACCAGCCCCAGCAGGCATTGCAAACGGTGTTTCACACTCGGCATCGTGGCCGTCCCCATGTGTTCCCGGTCACGAATATAACGGCTCAGCCGTTTTTCGCCACCAGTTCCGCCAACTGCACCGCATTCAGGGCCGCACCCTTGCGGATGTTGTCGGACACGATCCACAGGTTCAGGCCGTGCGGGTGCGAGATGTCCTCGCGGATGCGGCCCACGTACACCGGGTCGGTGCCCGAGGCGTGCGTCACCGGGGTGGGATAGCCGCCCGGCTTGCGCTCGTCCACCACTTCAATGCCGGGCGACGATGCCAGCAGTTCACGCGCCTCATCGGCGCCGATCTTGTCGCGGGTCTCGATGTGCACCGCCTCGGAGTGGCCGTAGAACACCGGCACGCGCACCGCCGTGGGGTTCACCTGGATGCTGTCGTCGCCGAGGATCTTGCGGGTTTCCCAGACCAGCTTCATTTCTTCCTTGGTGAAGCCGTTGTCCAGGAAGTCGTCGATGTGCGGGATCAGGTTGAAGGCGATCTGCACCGGGAAGCGCTGCGGATCGATGTCCTGGAAGTTCAGCAGTTGTCCGGTCTGCCGGCCCAGTTCCTCCAGCGCCGAACGGCCGCCGCCGGACACCGACTGGTAGGTGGCCACGTTGATGCGCTGGATGCCGGCCTTGCGGTGGATAGGCGCCAGCGCCACCAGCATCTGCATGGTGGAACAGTTGGGGTTGGCGATGATGCCGCGCGGACGGTTCTGCACCTGCTCCGGGTTCACTTCGCTGACCACCAGCGGCACGTCGTCGTCGTA
>CAZLSG010000077.1:0-11401 GCA_964562135.1 uncultured Pseudoxanthomonas sp.
TGAAGGACCAGGCCATCGTCTGCAACATCGGCCACTTCGACAACGAGATCCAGGTGGACGCGCTGAACGCGCTGGAAGGCGTGCAAAAGGTCAACATCAAGCCGCAGGTGGACAAGTACGTCTTCGCCAATGGCAACGCGATGTTCCTGCTCGCCGAAGGCCGCCTGGTGAACCTGGGCTGCGCCACCGGCCACCCCAGCTTCGTGATGTCCAACTCGTTCTCCAACCAGACCCTGGCGCAGATCGACCTGTGGGCGAACAAGGATTTCTACGATCCGAAGGTCTACATCCTGCCGAAGAAGCTGGACGAGGAAGTCGCCCGCCTGCATTTGGAGAAGATCGGCGTGAAGCTGACCGCGCTGACCAAGGAGCAGGCCGATTACCTGGGCGTGCGCGTGGACGGGCCGTACAAGCCGGAACATTACCGGTATTGATTGCCAGGAGACATCAAGGAAAAACGGAACGGGCGCCGCGAGGCGCCCGTTTTTGTTGGGGAGGCTGCTTGCGACCTAGGCTGTGTGAAAATCCCAAGAGGGTTCGGGGGTGATCAAAGAATGATCAATTCCGTGCCTTCTCCACGACTTCCGTAGAGACTTTCTTGCATACGCAGCCTGAAATTCAGGCTCGTGGTACGTCGACTTGAGTTTTCACGCTGCCTCGGCCGACAGCAGCCCTATTCTGATGACCGCCAAGAAGCACTTCGCTCACATCAGTCACGCCGCTTCCTCGCCCGAGCCGGCTTATTCGCCGCAATCTTCATCGCAGCGCCACTACCCTCAACCACCTGCTGCAACCCGGACAACACATCCACATACGCCATGAAGTGCTGCAGGTAGCCCGGTGAAACATCGCGCATGCCCATCAGCGCGCGCTGCACCAACCTCTCCGAATTGAGCGGCCCCGCCTCCTCGTTGCCTGGTTCCAGTGACTGGCGCAACTGGCTACGCAACCTCACCGCACTCCAGACCTGCCGTGCCTCATGCAGCATGGCCGGCTTCGCAACATGCGCCGCAGGCGGCTCTCCTGCTTGAGGCGCGGAGTCGGCAGAACGCTGCTGCGCAACGCGCGCAAGCTCATTCGTCAGTTCCACCAAGGGACTCGTTGCCGACACTACTTCCCGCGAAACCGGCATCCTGGAAATCCGCACGCACGCGGCATAACCATCCACCAATTCCACCAGCCGGGCCTCCACCACTTCACGCACCGCGCCCTGCAACACCGGAACACGCCTGGCCAGCGCATCCAACTGATGAAAACGCAACGGATCCACCCGATCCGCGCCTGCATCGTGCCAGTCATCCAGCATCGCGCGGATACCTGCCATGTCAGCGGCCATCGCCATCCGCATCCGTCCGTTGCGGGCGCGGCACCGGGGCCATCTCCACGCGACGGTTGCTTGCGCGTCCCTCCGCGTCGTCGTTGGAACCGACCGGCTGCCCGGAACCGAACGCCGCCGCGAACACCGACGACGACGACACGCCGTTGGCGACCAATGCGCGGGTCACGGTCAACGCGCGTTGCGCCGAAAGCTCCCAGTTGTCGACGAAACGGAGATTGCCCTCGTGGACCGGGCGGTCATCGGTGAACCCACTGACCATCAGGATCTCGTCGCGCAGGTGCAGGTATTCGGCCAAGGGACCGGCCAGTCCGGCCAGCACGTCATGCCCTTCCGGTTGCAACTGGTCGGAATTGAGCGCGAACAGCACGCTGCCGCGGATGCCGATGCGCCCATCCACCAAGGTAATGCGGCCATCCGCCAGCGGTGCGGCCAGCGCCTGTTCCAGCGTCTTGCGGCGCTGCTCGGCCAGCTCGCGCTGGCGGATTTCCTCTTGCAGGCGGGTCTCCATGTGCAGCTGCACGCCGATCACGCCGACCAGGATCAGCACGAACACGCCCAGCAGCACCGACATCAAGTCGCCGAAGGCGGCCCAGACCGGCACATCCGTTTCAACACCGGTATCGGCATCCAGGCTCATGCGGCCTCATCCATGCCGGACTGCCGGCGCAGGTCCGCGATGATCTGCTTCTGCGCCAGCAGGCTGAGATCGACCACCTCGCGCGCTTGCGCCACGTAGTAGGCAAGCTGCTCGTCGCTGCGCACCAGCGATTTCTCCAGCACGCCTTCAATGCGCTCCAGCCGTTCGACCAATTTGCCATTGGCCTCGCCGAAGGCCTGTGCGGCAACACCGAAGGCTTCGCCCAGGCTGGCCACTTCCACCGCGCCGGCGCCCAGTTGCGTCGTCATCCCGCCCAGCTTGCCGGTCTCCGCCTCGATGCGCGCGGCGAAACGGCTGCCAACGCCTTCCAGCAGTTCCGCCGAGGTGCCGACCAGTGCGTCGATCGCGGCCTTCTGTTCCGTGGAAGCATGGTTGACCGCGTCGAGCAGGGTTTCCAGCGTCGCCAGCAATTGCGTGCGTTCCTGCAACATCGCAGTGTCGCGCGCCATGCTCTCGGACAGGGACTGGCGCAGTTCGGCAATGACTTCGGCAGCCGCGCGCGGCGCTTCGGACGCGGTCTGCATGAGCCTGGAAATCTCGGCGATGGTGTCGCCGGCATGCGCGCGCGACTGCTCCACGATTTCGCCGGCAGTGCGCTCAAGCGTGGCGCAGACGTCCTGCTGCTGCCGGGCGGCGATTTCGCCAGCGCGTGACCACTCCTCGCGCAACGCGGCACCCAGCGACTCCAGTGATCCGGTCCACGCCGCCAGCCGTTGCCCGTCCTGTTCGGCCAGGGCAGCCTGCGATTCGCGCTGCGAACGCTCCACCGAAAGCACTAGCGCGGCGGCATGTTGTTCGAAGGTGGCGGCGGCTTTCGACAGGGCTTCGCGGTTTTCCGATGCCAGTGCTTCGCCCGTGGCCTGCTGGCGGGACAGGGCTTCGTTCCAGCCGGAGGCAATGGCGGCGACGGTTGTTTCCATGCGCTCGGACACACTGTCCAGCAATCCACTGGAACGCTGGCCGAAGCGCTCGTCCAGTTGTTCCAGCGATGCGCGCAAGCCGTGCATCGATGCTTCACTGGCCTGGCGATGGCCGTCCAGCGCGCGGCTCCAGGTTTCCGCGATCTCGCCGGTGGCCGCCTGCAAGCCGCCGGATACACCCTGCAGATGTTGCTGCACGGCTTCACCCACGCCCGCATGCAGCGCGGCGGTACCGCGCGAGATTTCGTCCATGGTGGCCTGCATGATCGGCTGCAGGGCGCGGCTGGCCGCATCCGAACCCTGCTGCACACTGTCGCGCAGTGACCGCTCCACCGATGCGGCAAGCTGCACATAGACAGCTTCGGTGCGGGCATGGAACGCTTCCTGGCTGGCGGACTGGCGTTCGCTCGCGGCTTCGCTCTGCCGTTCGATGCCGGTGGCCATCATTTCCAACCGTTCGACCAGCGCCGGCATGACTTCGGCCTGGCGGCGCAGCAGTTCCACCATTTCCTCGCGCCGGTGCGCCGGGGTGAACACGTGCAAGGCGCCGGAAATGCGCGCGTCCAGCAGGCGAGCGACGTCCACTCGGTCACGGCGGCACAACGCCGCCAGCAGGCCCAGCATGGCGGAGGTGGCGATGCCGGCAATGGAGGTGCCGAAGGCAAAGCCCAGTCCCTTGACCGGGGCCGCCAGCGAATCACGGATGGCCTGCAGGTCGGTGGCGGTTTCCAGCGCAATGCCGGTGCCGCGCAACGTGGCCATCATGCCCAGCAACGTGCCCAACATGCCCAGCAGCACCAGCAGGCCGGAGAGGTAGCCGGGCAGCACGGGGGCCGGTAGCGCGACGCGCTCGCCTTCCACGCGCAGGCGCACCGCATTGCGCAATGACGGGTCGACCCGCTCCAGCCAGGCTTCCAGACTGGCCGGCGCTTCGGGCAGGTCATCCAGCGCCGCGTGCAGCGATGCGGTTGCCTGCCGGTAACGGCGCAATTCCAGCCAACCGGCCACGTAGACGGCAGCGATCAACAGGATCAACGCCAGCGCCCACGGATGCGATGACGCCAGGCCGATCCCGACCCATGCGGTCACGGCCAGGCCAAGGAAGAAAACGATCAGATGCAGAGGATTGTTTTTCATGGATTCCATTCAATGGGTGCGCAGCGCCGCCAGCAGCCCGTCCACAGGCTGGAAGCGGACATCGAGTTCGGCCAGCAGCATGTCCTGCATGTCCCTGGGAAAGGCCTGTAGCCAGGCGTCGCCGGATGCGCGGGACGCCTCTTCGCACAGGCGCTGGAAGCACCGGCCCAGCAGGTCCGGCACCTTCGCCAGCAACGTGTGTTCGCGTGGGCTGAGCACGCCTTCCATCACCGCATCCACGTCGGCAAGGCGGGCCATGTCCGCGCCGCCCTGCGCAAGCCGCTCGCGCAGGCGACCGCGCAGCCGGCCCGTCGCGGCCTGCATGGCGTTCTGCAGGGTGACGTAACGCTTGCGGAAAGGCGCGTAGTCGGCGCCGGCATCTGTCTCTGTGCAGGATGCAAGGGCACGGGACAGTACGGCGTCCCATTCGTCGCCATTGCCGATGGCGTCGACCAGCCGCTGCCGCGCGCGCATGCACTCCCCGGCTTCGGCCTGGAAATCGGCACCCGAAGCAGGATGCGCGGACTGCGGCCGGTCAAGCGCGCGCGCCAGGGCAACCGCACGCGTCCAATCGATCCATTGGCCCAACCGTTCCGAGAGAACGGGTCCCGAAGGCCCGTCCGCGGCATCCACGGCCCGGGCGAGCATGCGGACAAAAATCGGCCCCGTTGCGGGTGTCCGCTGCGATGCATCCATCATCTTGCCGGCGAAAAACCCGGCATTTTACAGGCAACGGGAACTGCGCGTGCTTCAAGCCACAACCACGATGGCAATGAGCCTTGCGGCACACGGGCCGGCCACTATCGGTTGCACGCGGCCCTAGGGCCGCCAGTTGGCGTTGTTTTCCCAGAATTCCACGCTGCGGCGATAAGCCTCTCGATCCAGCGGCACACCGGACCCTCCCTCCTCCACGCCCAGCGCATTGCGCATCATCGTGATCGGCGCCATGGGGATTTCCTCCGCCACCGCCGTGTACAGGCAACCGACGACACCCCACTCCCCATCGATCGGCGAGCCCTCCTTCGCCAGTTGACCCGCGCTGTACAGGATCACCACCAGATAATCCGCCACAGGCGGCTCCACGCCCTCGAACCAGCGCACCAGCACCGGCAACTCCTGCCTGGCCCGCGCTTCGTAGGCCGAACGGAGCAGATGCCGGTTGTCGTCGGTGACCGGCACCGTCAGGCAGCGCGTACTCGTCCAGTTGCGATGCACGTGCAGCTTGCAGAACGGCGCGTAGCCATCCAGCACCTTCAGCGGCACATGCTGATTGAGGTATTGCTCGAACTGCTCCGGCGTGCAATCGCGGATGGTGTTCCCGCGCGGCTCGCGCGGGAACAGGCGGGTGCGGGCGAAGGGGGTGAGGATGATCGACATGCGGGGTACTGGACGACATGGGCCGTCAAGGTTACCCGCCCATGGCGCCGACCCAGCCCGCCTTTGACTCTTCTAATTCATCGCGATAAAGAGATACAATTTCACCATCCCGCCCGATCCTGTCCGCGCATGACCACCCTCAGCTTCGAGTTCTACCCGCCCAAGACCGACGAACAGCGCGCGCAACTCGACCGCACGGCGAAGAAGCTCAAGCCTTTCGCACCCGAATACGTGTCCTGCACCTTCGGTGCGGGCGGCTCCACCTTGAGCTACACCTCCGAGACCGTGCGCCACCTGCGCCAACACCATGGTTTCGATGCCGCGCCGCATCTCTCGTGCGTGGGCGGCAGCCGCGAGGAAATCCGCGAGTTGCTGAAGCTTTACCGCGCCATCGGCTGCACCCGCATCGTCGCGCTGCGCGGCGACCTGCCTTCGGGCATGGGTCATGCGGGCGACCTCCGCTACGCTTCGGACCTGATCGCCTTCATCCGCGCCGAACACGGCGACCATTTCCACATCGAGGTCGGCGCCTATCCGGAAACCCATCCGCAGGCCGAGGACGCGCTGGCCGACCTGAAGCACTTCAAAGCCAAGGTGGATGCCGGCGCAGACGGCGCGATCACCCAGTATTTCTACAACGCCGACGCCTACTTCCACTTCGTCGACGGGGCGCGGAAGCTGGGCGTGGACATCCCGGTCGTCCCCGGCATCATGCCGATCTCCAACTTCGCCCAGTTGCGCCGCTTCTCCGAAGCCTGCGGCGCGGAAATCCCGCGCTGGATCGGCAGGCGCATGCAGGCCTTCGGCGACGACACCGGGTCCATCCGCGAATTCGGCGCCGACATCGTGGCCGCGCTGTGCCGCCGCCTGACCGAAGGCGGCGCACCCGGGCTGCACTTCTACACCCTGAACCTGGCCAAGCCAACCCTGTCGGTACTGTCGCGGCTGGACTGAAACAGTCCGCGCCGCACCTGTCGCTCCACCGCGCATGACGGTAGGCTGTGCCGCATGGATGCACGTCCCGGACTCCTTCGCATGCTGCTGGCGGCAGGCATCATCGGCACCCCGCTGGCCGCCACGGCCCAGGGAACCCAACGCTGCGTTGCCCCGGACGGCAGCACGATCTACACCGACCGCCGCTGCGAGGACCTGGGCGCGGTCAATCGCCTGCCACCGGCACCCGCGGCCGGCAGCACGCTGTCCGCCTTCCGCAACAGCTGCCCGCGCAGGCTGAGCGACCTGGTGCACGAGGTCTCCGCCGCCATCGATTCCCGCGACGTCAACCGGCTGGCCAGCGTGTACCTGTGGTCCGGCGTCTCCAATACCGGCGCCAACCGCATCCTGGACCGGCTGGAAGCCATCGTGGAACGGCCGCTGGTGGACATCGTGCCGATACGGCCCACCCCATTGCCGGTCGTGGAGGAGGCCGTGGATGACGCGACCAACGGAGAACCCGCCGTTGGCGAACAGCCGCCCGCTGCCTACGCACAACGCCCAACCCGCTTGCGCGTCGTCCAGACACTGAGGAACAGCGCCACGCCCTCCGACACCACGTTCGACCTGCGCCGCAGTTACAACTGTTTCTGGATCACGCTCTGAAGCCAGCGCCTCCGCAACCGCCCCGCCGGCCTGTCACTCTTCCCGTTCCGGCGAGAAACGCAGGGTGGCGACCACGCCGCGCGATTCACCCGGCCTGACGTTGACCTGCCAGCGGTACAGCGCGCACAGGCGCCGGACAATGGACAGGCCAATGCCCCCGCCCTGCGAATGGCCCGCATGGGTGCCGCGATAACCGCGCTGGAACAGCCGTTGCGCATCCTCGCTGCTCAGGCCCGGCCCGGAATCGACGACTTCCACGCCATCGGCCAGCAAGCGCACCACCACCTCGCCTTGGTGGGTGTACTTGACCGCGTTGCCGATCAGGTTGCCCAACGCAACGGACAACGCGGCTTCCGGCGAATCCACCTTCAGGCCTTCTTCGCCCTCTATCCGCAGCACCAGGTCCTTCCCGCCCAGCTGCGCGCGGTGCACGTCCAGCAACTGTTCGACAACCTTCGCCACGTCCGTGTTGCCATGACCGCGCTCGTTGCGCGAAAGCAGCAACAATGCGCCGATCAGGTCCGTGCATTGCTGTTCGGCGCGCTGGATGCGCAACAGGCGCGTCCTGGTCTTTTCGTCCAGGCCCGGGTGCGAGAGCATCAGCTCGACGGAGCCGCGGATCACCGCCAGCGGCGTGCGCAGTTCGTGGCTGACGTCGGCGTTGAATTCGCGGTCGCGCTGCACCACCTCGGTCAACCGCGCGGAATAATCGTCCAGCGCCTCGGCCAACTGGCCGACTTCGTCTTCCGGGAAATGCGGCGCCAGGGGTTGCGGGTCGCTGCTGCCGCGATAGGCGCGCAGGCGGGCGGCCAGGTCGGACACCGGGCTCATCACCCGCGACGCCGCCCACCAGCCGATCAACAGCGAGAACAGGGTGAACAGCAGGATCGAGAGATAGACCGCACGCTTGAACTGCACCTCCGCCTTGGCGGTCTGGCTCATGTCGTAAGCGATGAAGAACCAGGCCTCGGGTGCCTTCCTGACGCCCAGCTTGAAGGTGTACAGCGTCCCGTCTTCGTCGATGTTGGTTATGTTGTGGATGCCGTCCCCGAGCGCGTACCACTCCGGCCGCCGCTGGCGCAGTTCCTCGAACTGGTCGGCGGTGTAGAAGTAGCCCTTGATCTGCTCGACGGGCGCGGACGGCGCCTGCCCCCCGCTTTGCACATAGCGCCGCCAGGACTCGTCGAGGTTGCGGTTCATCACGTCCTCGACCAACTGGTTCTCCACCCGTTGCCGGGCCATGATGGTGGCGTAGGCGAACAGCGCCGTCAGGCCGAGGCCCAACAGCACGAAGGACAGGATGATGCGGGTGCGCAGCCGCCTTCTGTAGCTCCGGCGTGGCCGCCGCAGCGTTTTTTCAGGCTGGGTTGCTGACATCTGGCGCGGCGATGCGGTAACCAATCCCGTGGCGGGTCTGGATGTAGGGCGTTTCGAATGGCTTGTCCACCACCGCGCGCAAACCGTGGATGTGCACGCGCAGGGAATCCGAATCCGGCAACTCCTCGCCCCACACCCGGGTTTCCAGTTCCTGCCGCGTCACCACCGCCGGGGACGCTTCCATCAGCGATTGCAGGATCTTCAATGCCGTGGGGTTGAGTTGCAGCAGCTTGCCCTGCCGGCGCACTTCCAGCGTGTCGAGGTTGTATTCCACTTCCCCGACTTCCAGCACCCGCGTCTGCACGCCCTTGCCGCGCCTGGCCAGCGCGTTGAGCCGGACTTCCACTTCCTGCAGGGCGAACGGCTTGATCAGGTAATCGTCCGCGCCCGAGTCGAACCCCGCCAGCTTGTTGTCCAGCGTGTCGCGCGCCGTCAGCATCAGCACCGGCGTCTGCTTGCGCGCCTCGTTGCGCAGCTTGCGGCAGACCTCCAGCCCATCCATGCCGGGCAGGTTCAGGTCCAGCACGATGGCGTCGAACTCGTGGACGATGGCCAGATGCAGCCCGGTCACGCCATCGGCGGCGAAATCCACCGTATGCCCGCGATCCTCCAGGTAGTCACCGAGGTTGGCCGCGATGTCGCTGTTGTCTTCGATTACCAGAATGCGCACGGGATTCTCGATTCCTGTTGACGGGTTGGCATAGACCGCCATGCCAGGCTGCCGGTTCCCGGAACCGGCACGCCGCAGGACGCTTGATCATTCTGACACAGTCCGCGCCAGGGCCCGGCCGGTCGGGCGGCCCGGAGGTTCCGGGCCGTCATTGCCCCTTCTTGCAGACCCAGCCGATCACCTCGCCCGCCACGTCAAGGCCGCACGCCTCCTCCACGCCTTCCAGCCCCGGCGTCGAATTCACTTCCAGGACCAGGGAACCGCGGTGGGAGCGGATCAGGTCCACGCCCGCCACGCCCAGCCCCAGCACCCGCGCGGCCCGCACCGCCACTTCGCTTTCCTCGGCACTGGCAACAGCCCGCTCGGCCATGCCCCCGCGATGCAGGTTGGCGCGGAAATCGCCCTCCGGCGCCTGCCTGCGGATGGCCGCGACCACCCGCTCGCCCACCACGAAGCAGCGCAGGTCGCTGCCCTGAGCCTCGCCAATGAACTCCTGGACCAGGAAATTGGCCTGCAGGCCGCGGAAAGCCTCGATCACGCCCCGCGAAGCGGATGGCTTTTCCGTCAGCACCACGCCCGCGCCTTGGCTGCCTTCATTGAGCTTGACCACGTGCGGCGGCGGGCCAAGCATGGAAAGGAGGTCCGTGGTGTCGTCGGGACTGTCGCCGAATACGGTCACCGGCAAGCCGATGCCTTCGGCGGCCAGCAACTGGTGGGCGCGCAACTTGTCGCGCGCGCGCAGGATGGCATCGGACGGATTCGGCGTATGGCAACCCATCAACTCGAACTGCCGCAGCACCGCCGTCCCGTAGCGGGTGACCGAGGCGCCGATCCTGGGGATCACCGCGTCGTATCCGGTCAGCGGCTTGCCCTTGTAGTGCATGGCGAAACGGCCGGCCTCGATGCGCATGTAGCAACGCAGGGGATCCAGCACGCGCACGCTGTGCCCGCGCTCGCGCGCGGCTTCCACCAGCCGCCGGGTCGAGTACAGCCTGCTGTTGCGGGAAAGGATGGCCAGCTTCATTCGGAATCGCGCGCAGGGGATTTCGGGAACCGGCCTGTCCCGGCCGGGACGCGACGGCCCGGAGATCATACGCGCATTGCACCACGGGCCCGGCTTTGCCGGACACGCGGCAGGCGGCTGGCCGGCCCTGCCGTCAGCGCTTCACGTCGAAGCCCAATCCGCCGAGGAAAGCTTCCACGTCACGCGTGCCGACCAGATTGAAATCGCCCGGGATCGAATGCTTGAGGCACGCGGCGGCCAACCCGAAATGCAGCCCGTCCGCATCCGCCATGCCCGACAGCAGGCCGTGCAGCGCGCCTGCGGCAAAGGCATCGCCGGTGCCGATGCGGTCAACGATCCCCGCCACCTCGTGGCACGGCGTGGTCAGCAATCCGTCCACGCCCCGTATGGCCATCATCGCGGACAGGGCGTGATGATCGACGCTGCGCTGCAAGCGCACCGTGGCGGCCATGCGGCGCAGGCCGGGGAACGCCTCGAAGGCCGCAGCCGAAGCCGCCGCGAAACGCTCCTGCGGCGTGGCCTGCGCAAACGACGACCCCAGCACCACTTCGATGTCGCGGTGGCTGGCGAACATCACGTCCGCTTCGGCCATGATGGCGCGCAGCAATCCCGGCGCATCGCCGCGCCACGCTTCCCACAGCGCGGGACGGAAATTGCCGTCGAACGAGACCGTCACGCCGGCGGCGCGGGCGGCGCGCATGGCCTCCAGGGTCGCCTGCGCCGATGCCGCACCCAACGCAGGCGTCACTCCCGACACGTGCAGCACGTCTGCACCGCGCAGGAGCTCCGTCCAGTCGTGCCGGCCACCCCCGGCGACGGCAAACGCGGACCCGGCCCGGTCGTACAACACCTCACTGGGGCGCTGCACCGCGCCCGACGTCAGGAAATACAGCCCCATGCGGCCATCGACGGTCTGCACGGCCGCGGTGGACACTCCGTGCCGGCGCAATTCGCCCGCCACCGCCTCGCCCAGCGCGTTGTTGGCCACCACGCTGACCATGGCGGCCTCATGGCCGAAACGCGCCATCGAAACCGCCACGTTGGCCTCCGCCCCGCCCATCCGGACTTCCAGCGCGGGAGACTGCAGCAACAGCTCCCGGCCCGGCGCGCCAAGGCGCAACAGCAATTCACCGAAACAAACGATACGTCCCGACACAGCCTGCTCCCATCAGTTCTGGACCTGCCCGGGCCTGCAGGCCGCGGATGATTTTGTCCCGAGAGGACAAATTACCCCCGAAAACAAACAGTTGTTGTTGCAGCGCACACTCTGCTAAGTTTTTTGACCAGCGGTGTCATTCTA
>CAZLSG010000078.1:0-10395 GCA_964562135.1 uncultured Pseudoxanthomonas sp.
GCCGCGATCGCCTTCCGCGGTAAAGCCTCATCGCGGCCAAGGGCCGCTCCTACAGTGCCCGTGTCCTGGCCTGTGTCATGCTGAAAGCGGGCGGCTTACGGCTGGCGTGCGCGGATCTCGCCCAACAACACCCGGGTCACCGGATCGTCCGCCTCGGCCTTCCCTTCCAGCGCCGGCAACAGGCCGCTGGCCAGTTGCTTGCCCAGTTCGACACCGAACTGGTCGAACGCGTTGATGCCCCACAGTACCGACTGCGCATAGACGCTGTGTTCGTACATGGCGATCAGCGCGCCCAGCGATTGCGGCGTCAGCGCGTCGAGCAGGATCATCGTGCCCGGGCGGCTGCCCGCATAGCGGCGATGCGGGTCGTCGCTGGACTGGCCGTTGGCCAGCGCCTCGCTCTGCGCCAGCAGGTTGGAAAGCAGCGCGGCATGGTTGCCGGCATAAGGATTGTCGCTGCGCAGCGTGCCCACGAAATCCAGCGGCACGATGCCGGTGCCCTGGTGCAGGGCCTGGAAGAAACTGTGCTGCACATCGGTGCCCGCCCCGCCCCACCACACCGGCACGGTGTCCACGCCCACCGGGCTGCCATCCAGCCGCACCGACTTGCCCAGGCTTTCCATCACCAGTTGTTGCAGGTAATCCGGCAACAGCGCCAACCGCTGGTCGTAGACCATCACGCCATGGGCGGCATGGCCCAGCGCGTTGCGGTTCCATACCGCCGTCAGCGCATGGCGCACGGCGATGTTGTCCGTCAGCGGCGAGCGCAGCACGTGCGCATCGAAATCCGCGGCGCCGGCCAACAAAGCCTGGAAACGATCGAAACCGATTTCCAGCGCGATCGGGAAACCCACCGCCGACCACAGCGAATAGCGCCCGCCCACCCAATCCCACATCGGCAGCACGCGCTCGGGCGCGATGTCGAACGTGTCCGCCGCGCGCTGCGGATTGGCGCTGACCGCATACAGGCGCTCGCTGCCGCCCAGCCAGTCGCGCAGGATGGCGCCATTGAGCAGGGTTTCCTGCGTGCCGAAGGTCTTGGAAATCAGGATGCCGGCGGTATGCGCCGGATCCAGCGGCGCCAGCGTGCGCTGCAAGGCCGCGCCATCCACGTTGGACACGAAATGCACGCGGAAGCGTCCCGGCAAGGGATCGCGCAAGGCTTCGGCCACCATCCGCGGCCCCAGGTCGGAGCCGCCGATGCCGATGCTGACCACATCGGTCACCCCGCTGGCCCGCAACTGCGCGATCAGCGACTCCATGCGGCCGCGCACCTCGCTGCCCGCGGCGAAGGCTTCGCGCGCGGCCGTGGCGGCGGAATGGTCGCCACGCAAGGCCGTATGCAGCGCGGCGCGGCCTTCGGTGACGTTGACGATCCCGCCATCGAACAGATGGCGGAACGCCTCCGGCAGGCGCCTGGCCTCGCCCAGCGCAAGCAGGGCTCCCCATGCGTCCCGGTCGTAGAACTGCCGCGCGAAGTTGGTGTACAGCCCTCCGGCACGCAATGAGAAATCCCGCGCGCGATCGGGATCGTCCGCCAGCAAGGCAGGCAACGAGGTGCCGCGCAAACGCTCGGCGTGCGAATCCAGCATGCGGAATTGCGGCGTCCCGCTCATGCGACCTGCTTGGGAATGGAATGGTTGGTGTGGGTAATGCGGTTGCGCGCATCCACATAGACCAGGTCCGGCTTGAATGCCGCCGCTTCGGCCTCGTCGAAGTTGGCGTAGCAACAGATGATGACCAGGTCGCCCACCTGCACCCGCCGCGCCGCCGCGCCGTTCAACGAGATGATCCCGCTGCCCTCTTCGGCGCGGATGGCATAGGTGGAGAAACGCTCGCCGTTGTTGATGTCGTAGATGTGGACCTGTTCGTATTCGCGGATGCCGCTGGCATCCAGCAACAGGCCATCGATGGCGATGGAACCTTCGTAGTTCAGTTCGGCCAGGGTAACGGTGGCGCGGTGGATCTTGGCTTTGAGCAGACTCAATTGCATGGGCGTGCGCGCTTCGGCGTGGGGAACGCGAAGTCTAGCAACCGCAGGACGCGCCCGCGCAACCGGCGCAACGCGCGTGCCTGCGCTCACGCGACCATTTGCCTACCATTCAAGGTTGTCGATCAACCGCGTCCGGCCCAGACGCGCGGCGATCAGCGCCACCTTCGCGCTCTTTTCCCCGTCGGCCGGCTCGCTCAGGTCCTGGCGGCGCACCACGCTGTAATCGACCACGAAACCCGCGTCAGTCAGGCGCTGCGTCGCATCGGCCTCGACCTGGACGCGCGGCAATCCCGCCAGCACGCCGTCGCGCATCGCCAGCAAGGTGCCGCGGATCACCGCCGCACGCGGACGTTCATCCGCCGAGAGGTACTGGTTGCGCGAACTCATCGCCAGCCCGTCAGGTTCGCGCACGATGCCGCCGGCGATGATCTCCACCGGGAACGCAAGATCGGTGACCAGTTGCCGGATCACCGCCAGCTGCTGGTAGTCCTTCTTGCCGAACGCGGCCACGTCCGGCTGCACCTGGTTGAACAGGCGGCCGACCACGGTGCAGACGCCATCGAAATGGCCGGGGCGGCACTCCCCTTCCAGCACGCCGCTGACGCCCGGGACATGCACCCTGGCCGCCAGGTCGACGCCGAACGGATACATGGACTCCACCGTGGGCAGCCACAGGACATCGCAGCCGGCCCCTTCCAGCCCGCCGGTGTCCGCTTCGGGCGTGCGCGGGTAGCGGGTGAAGTCCTCGTTCGGCCCGAACTGGGTCGGATTGACGAACACGCTGGACACGATGCGGTCCGCGTACTGCCTGGCCAGCATGACCAGCGAGTAATGGCCGGCATGCAGGTTGCCCATGGTGGGCACGAAGCCCACCCTGAGGCCCTGCCGCTTCCACTCGCGGACACGGACGCGCAGCTTGTCCAGCTCGGTGATGGTCTCGATCATCGGACTTCCGGTTGTGCCCGGCCGGGCAATCAGTAGGAATGGTCCGCATCGGGGAAAGCCCCGCTGCGTACCGCATCGGCGTAGGCCCGGATCGCGCCGGCGATAGAACCTTCCCCTGCCAGGAAATCCTTCACGAACTTCGGTTTGCGGTGCCCGGTATCGATGCCGAGCAGGTCATGCAGCACCAGCACCTGCCCATCGCAGTCCGGACCCGCGCCAATGCCGATGGTGGGGATGGCGACGGACTGCGTCACCGCGGCCGCCAGCGCCGATGGCACGCATTCCAACACCAGCAACGACGCGCCCGCCTCGGCCACCGCCTGCGCATCGGCGCGAAGCCGCTGCGCGGCCGCCTCGTCACGCCCCTGCACCTTGTAGCCGCCGATCTTCAGGACCGATTGCGGGGTCAGGCCCAGATGGGCGCATACCGGGATATCGCGCTCGCTCAGGAAACGGATCACGTCCAGCTTGGGACCCGCGCCTTCCAGCTTGACCATCTCCGCCCCGGCCTGGAGCAGCGCAACCGATGCCTCCAGTGCGCGTTCGGGGGTGGCATCCGCCTGGAAAGGCAGGTCGGCCACCAGCAATGCCTGCTTCAACCCCCGCGCAACGGCTATCGTGTGGTAAGCGATATCAGCCACGGTGACCGGCAGAGTGGAGTCGTGCCCTTGCACCACCATGCCCAGGGAGTCGCCCACCAGGACCAGATCGACGCCGCTGGCGTCCATGACCCGGGCAAAACTGTTGTCGTAGGCGGTCAGCATGACCAGCTTGCGGCCTTCGCGCTTGGCTTCGGCCAGGGCGGGGACGGTCCAGGGCTTGCTGTCGGCTTGGCTGCTCATAGCCGCCTATTATCCCCTCATAACGCCCGGATATTCGACAAGTCCAGCGCCAAGGCGCAATCCCGCGCGGCACCGTGGCCGGGAATACGGATATCCGGCGCGATTTCCAGCAATGGCACGAGCACGAATCCGCGCTCGTGCAGGCGGGGATGCGGCACCTGCAAACCGGGTTCATCGATGACGTCGTCGCCGTAAAGCAGCAGGTCCAGGTCCAGCGTGCGCGGACCCCAGCGCTGTTCCCGTTCGCGGTCGCGCCCATGTTGCCGTTCGATGGCAAGCAGGGCGTCCAGCAGTTCGCGTGGAACCAGCGCGGTGGACAATGCCGCCACCGCATTGATGAAATCAGGCTGCTCTTGCATGCCCCATGCCGGCGTCCTGTATAGCCGCGAAAGGCGTAGTGCTCCCCGGTCCGACAGCGGGGCCAGGGCTTGGCCCGCCTGCCGCAGGATGGCCGCCGCATCGCCCAGGTTGGCGCCCAGGCCCACGTAGGCGATGACGCCTGCGGTCATTCCCGGGCCGTGGCCGTGCTGCGGCGACGGCGGCGGCGACGCTTGCCGGACGGAGCGGCGTCCTCTTCCAGGTCCGTTGCGGGTCCCGCCGCATCCAGCGACGCCGCCAGTTCATGCTGGCCCTGGTTTTGCGCCTGTTGCCAGAACGCCACGTCTTCGGCGTGCTCCTGCGATGCCGCCAGCCGCAATACCAGGAAATCGTATGCGGCGCGGAAACGCGGATGCGCCAGCAGGCGCATGACCCGCTTGCGCTGGCGGTTGGAAAAGCGTGGCTGCAACAGCCAGATTTCCTGCATCGGCAAGGAAAACCGGCGCGGCAGCGCGATGGTATGGAGCTGGTGCAGGGTGACGCGATCGGCAGCCCGGCGTTGCGCCTCCTCGGCATGCACGCCCTGTGCCTGCAACCCCATCAGGGCCCGGCAATAGGCCGGCCACAGCAGCAGCGCGAACAGGAACGCGGGCGATACCGGCTCCTCGTTGGCCACCCGCCTGTCGGTCCCCTCCAGCCCCGCCACCAGCATGCGCCGCAACGCGCCGCTGCGGTTGCTGGCCAATGCCGCCGCCGTTTCCGGCAACAACGCCGGGAGCAACCCGTAACGCTCCAGCCCTTCGAAACTGGCGACCGCGTGACCGGACAGGAACAGCTTGAGGACCTCTTCGAACAAACGCGCGGGCGCCGCATCCGACAGCAGCGACGCCAGCGCGGGGATCGGGGCGGCCGTGGCATCTTCGATGCTGAAACCCAGCTTGGCCGCCAGCCGCACCGCGCGCAACATGCGCACGGGGTCTTCGCGATAACGCTGATCCGGATCGCCGATCAGCTTGAGGCGGCGCGCCATCACGTCTTCGAAACCGCCCACGTAGTCGCGCACCGAGAAGTCCTCGATGGCGTAATACAGCGCATTGGCGGTGAAGTCGCGGCGCACCGCGTCGTCTTCGATGCTGCCGTACACGTTGTCGCGCACCAGCCGGCCGTTTTCCATTTCGCGGTCGCCGCTGCCGTCGTCGCTGTTGGCGCGGAAGGTGGCCACCTCGATGATTTCGCGGCCGAACACCACGTGCGCCAGCCTGAACCGGCGGCCGATCAGGCGGCAGTTGCGGAACAGTTGCTTGACCTGTTCCGGCGTGGCGTCGGTGGCCACGTCGAAATCCTTGGGATGACCGCCCACCAGCAGATCGCGCACCGCGCCACCCACCAGATAGCCGGCGAACCCGGCATCACGCAGCCGGTACAGGACGCGCAACGCATTGGGACTGACGTTTTTGCGCGAAAGCGTGTGCTGGTCACGCGGGATGGTTCGCAGGTGTGCTTGCGGAGTAATGGCGGTGATTCCGTGCGGTATGAAGGAGGGCGCCTTGCCCAACCGGGCATTTGCCGGCACCCGGGCCAGACGCCTATACTAATGCGTCGCCCCCGTGCGACCCAAATCGCTCCCTTCGTCTAGTGGTTAGGACGTGGCCCTCTCAAGGCTAAAACAGGGGTTCGAGCCCCCTAGGGAGCGCCAGACCAGAACCGGCTGCCGGTTCACGAAAACCCCGCCTCGCGCGGGGTTTTCCGTTTCCGGGCTAGGCCTGCCCCGCAGCGGTCTCGGGAGCCGCCATGCCATGGTGGCGCAGCAGCGCATCGATGCTCGGCGCACGGCCACGGAATGCGCGGAAACTCTCCAGTGCACCCCGGCTGCCGCCCCGGGCCAGCACTTCTCGGCGGAACCGCGCCCCGGTTTCCTCCCGTCGTTCCGGCGCCTCTTCGAACGCGGCATAGGCATCGGCGCTGAGCACCTCGGCCCATTTGTAGCTGTAGTACCCCGCCGCGTAGCCGCCCGCGAAGATGTGGGTGAACTGGTGCGGGAAACGGTGCCAGTCAGGCACGCGGTTCACCGCCACCTCGTCGCGCACGCGTTCGAGCAACTCCGGCATCGAATCCTGTCCCGGATCGAAGCGGCTGTGCAGTTCCATGTCGAACAGCGCGAACTCCAGTTGCCGCACGGTGAACATGCCGGCCTGGAAATTCCTGGCCGCCAGCATCCTGTCGTAGAGTTCGCGCGGCAGCGGCTCGCCGCTGTCCACGTGCGCGGTCATCGCCTGCAGGCGCTCCCATTCCCAGCAGAAGTTCTCCATGAACTGGCTGGGCAGTTCCACCGCATCCCATTCCACGCCATTGATGCCCGCCACCGGCAACTCACCCACTTCGGTCAGCAACTGGTGCAGGCCATGGCCCATCTCGTGGAACAGGGTGATGACTTCGTAGTGACTGAAGGTGGCCGGCTTGCCATCCACGCCATGGCCGAAATTGCATACCAGGTGCACCAGCGGTGTCTGCGTGCCCCGCGCAGTGTCGCGACGGTTGCGGCAATCGTCCATCCACGCGCCGCCGCGCTTGCCCTCGCGGGCGTACATATCCAGATAGAACTGGCCGACCAGGCGGCCCCGCGCATCGCCGATGCGGAAGAAACGCACATCCGGATGCCAGACCGGCGCCGTATCCGGCTCCACCTTCACGCCATACAGCGACTCGATCACCGCGAACAGGCCTGCCAGCACCTTCGGCTCGGTGAAATACTGCTTCACCTCCTGCTCGGAGAAACTGTAGCGCGCCTGTTTCAGTTTTTCGCTGGCATAGCCGAGATCCCACGGCTCCAGCGTGTCCAGCCCCAGCCGGTCACGCGCGAAATCCTCCAGTTCACTGCGGTCGCGCCATGCGTACGGTCGCGCCCTGCCGGCCAGGTCGCGCAGGAATGCCAGCACTTCATCCGGGGTCTGCGCCATCTTGGTGGCCAGCGAATACGCCGCATGGTTTTCGAAGCCGAGCAGCGACGCCAACTCCGTGCGCAAGGCCAGTATGCGATCGATGTTGCCGGTGTTGTCCCATTCCGGCGGCCCCTGTTCCGAAGCGCGCAGGCCGTTGGCGCGATACAGCGCTTCGCGCAGCGCGCGATTGTCTGCGTGGGCCTGCACCGGCAAGTAACACGGCATCTGAAGGGTCAACTTGAAACCTGTCTTGCCATCTTTCTCCGCCGCCGCGCGACAGGCCGCCATCACGTCCTTCGGCAAACCGGACAACGCTGCTTCATCCTCGACATACAGGGCGAAGGCGTCGGTGGCGTCGAGCACGTTCTCGGAAAACCTGGCCGACAGTTTCGACAGTTCCTGCTGGATTTCGGCGAAGCGGGCCTTCCCCTCGTCCGACAGCTCGGCGCCGCCCAGGCGGAAGTCGCGCAATGCGTTCTCCACCACCTTGCGCCTGGCTTCGCCATGGCTGGCGTAGTCAGGCGACTCCGACAGCCGTCGGTACTGTCCGAACAAGGCCAGGTTCTGGCCAAGTTCGCTGGAAAAACGGCTGATTTCGGGCAGATTGGCGTTGTAGGCTTCGCGCAATTCCGGCGTGTTCACCACCGCGTTGAGGTGGCCCACCTGGCCCCAGGCGCGCCAGAGGCGTTCGGTCGCGTCTTCCAGCGGCGCAACGAAAGAGTCCCAATCCGGATCGGCAACGGTCTCGGCCCGCCCAACGGCTTCCCGGGCCTCGGCAAGCAGCTGCGCTATCGCGGGACCTGCGTGTTCGGGACGAATCTCGTTGAAACGCGGGAGGCCTGAGAAATCGAGCAGGGGATTGTTCATGCGGACATCATCCCAGATGGATCGCCTGGCGCAAGGCATGGATTGTCGAGATCCGGCTGGACCCGCATCCAGACTTTCATGCTTCCCATCCCGGCATGCGGATGGTTCAATGTGAGCCTGAGACCAACGTCTGCCCTGCGCATTCGCCAGTCATCGCGCCTGATCGCCCAAGCCCGAATATTCCGTGCCTGCCTTGTTGATACGCCTGCTCCTGTGCGTGTGTCTGCTCCTCAACGGGGCCGGCCAGGCGCATGCCATGGCCTCGATGGCGCTGGCGCCGCAGGCCCGGGAGATCGTGCAACCACCCGCCGAAGCAGCTTCCGCCAAGGATTGCCACGGCAACCCAACGAGCACCGCCGATGCCAGCCCGTCGGCGGCAACAGGCTTCCTCCACCCGCATGACGACGATGGCCTGAGCGATGCCACCGATCCGGCCGATCGCCTGTCCGATTGCTGCCAGACGGATGCCTGCAATTGCGGGTGTGCCCAGCATGCCACCGCCGTGATTGCCCATGCCGGCGTGGCCATCGCCGAAAAAGGCGCCGGCAATCTCCACCTGCCCGGAAACGGGCACGCGCGTTCTCCCCCCGAGCGGCTGATCCGGCCTCCCATCGCCTGAGCAACGGTCTCCCCGCCCGCCGCGGTGACCGACCCGTACGGCGCGTCCTCTTGCGCCACAGCTGCGCCGACGCCTCATCGTTTGCCATCCGTACGCACGATCCATGCGCTGGCAAGCACACGTTCCCGGAGAACCCGAAATGCCATTCCGACCTCCCCGCGCAATGGGCGAAGCATCGCCCATGCTGTCGCGCCGCACCTTCGTCCAGGGCATCGCCATGGGCGGCATCGCGGCTGCCACCGGACTGTGGCGAACACCCGCCCATGCCGCCGGCCCCATGCTCGCCAGTGCCGACCCCCCCGTCCTCACCGGCACCCACCTCGATCTCGCCATCGGCGCCGCGCGGGTGAACTTCACCGGTCGCGCGCGTCCGGCCATCACCGTCAACGGCAGCCTGCCCGCGCCGATCCTGCGCTGGCGCGAAGGCGACACGGTCAACGTGCGCGTGGCCAACGAGCTGCCGGGCAACATCGAGACCTCGGTGCACTGGCACGGCATCCTGCTGCCATCGAACATGGACGGCGTGCCCGGCATGAGCTTCGACGGCATCCATCCGGGCGAGTCCTGGCTGTACCGGTTCACGCTCAAGCAATCGGGCACCTACTGGTACCACAGCCACTCGCTGCACCAGGAACAGGCCGGCCTGTACGGCGCCCTGATCATCGACCCGCTGGAGCCGCCGCCTTACCACTACGATCGCGAGCACGTCGTGCTGCTGTCGGACTGGACCGACCTGGACCCCGCCGCACTGTTCCGCCGGCTGAAGAAAATGCCGGAACACGACAACTACTACAAACGCACCGTCGGAGACTTCGTCCGAGATGCACGGAGCGAAGGGCTTTCAACCGCCCTGGCCGACCGCGGCGCATGGGGGCGCATGCGCATGACGCCCACCGACATCTCCGATGTCAACGCGCATACCTACACCTATCTGATGAACGGCGTGACCCCGGCCGGCAACTGGACCGGCGAGTTCAGGCCTGGCGAAAAGGTGCTGCTGCGCTTCATCAACGCCGCCGCGATGAGCTACTTCGATATCCGCATTCCCGGCCTGAAGATAACCGTGGTGGCCGCAGACGGCCAGTACATCCACCCGGTCACGGTGGATGAATTCCGCATCGCGGCGGCGGAAACCTTCGACGTGATCGTCGAACCCATCGGCCAGGATGCCTTCACCCTCTTCGCCCAGGACATGGGCCGAACCGGCTACGCACGCGGCACGCTGGCGGTCCGCCGCGGGCTGGAAGCGCCGATCCCGGCGCGCGATCCACGCCCCCTGCTGACCATGGACGACATGGGGCATGGCGGGCATGCGGGGCATGGAAGCGCCAGCGCCAGTGGCGGACACGATGCGCATGCGATGCATGACGGGCACGGCGGCGGCATGCAGGCGCATCCCGCCAGTGAGACCCGCAATCCACTGGTGGACATGCAGACGATGACGCCGGCGCCGCGACTGGACGACCCGGGCATCGGCCTGCGCGACAACGGCCGCCGGGTACTGGCCTATGCGGACCTGAAGAGCCTGTTCCCCGACCCGGACGGACGCGATCCCGGGCGCGAGATCGAATTGCACCTGACCGGGCACATGGAGAAATTCTCCTGGTCGTTCGACGGCATCCCGTTCGGCGGCTCCGAACCGCTGCGGATGAACTACGGCGAACGGCTGCGCATCGTCCTGGTCAACGACACCATGATGCAGCACCCGATCCACCTGCACGGCCTGTGGAGCGACGTGGAAAACGAGCACGGCGAATTCCAGGTGCGCAAGCACACCGTGGACATGCCGCCGGGCACGAAACGCAGCTACCGCGTGCGCGCCGACGCGCTCGGCCGCTGGGCCTACCACTGCCACCTGCTCTACCACATGGA
>CAZLSG010000079.1:0-10277 GCA_964562135.1 uncultured Pseudoxanthomonas sp.
AGGCGGCGGATTTTGAGTCCGCTGCGTCTACCATTCCGCCACTTCGGCAAGGCCGCGAAGTATAGCCGAGAAGCCGGGCTCCCCGACAGGGGGCAGGCGGGACGACGGCTCAAGGCTGATCCAGGGCGTCCGTGTCCAAGCGGTGCTCGCTGCGGCTGTACCAGTTTCCTGCGCCATCCTCCGGCAGGAAGATGCTGCAGCGCTCCATGATCCGGCCGTAGACGTGCAGCGAAACCGCCACCTCATCGGCGCTGGGATTCTCGATGACGTGGTATTCGGCGGGCGGGATCAGGTAGCCGGTGGAGCCGGTGGCTTCCTCCACCGGCTCCCGTGCGATCAACTGACAGCGGTCGCCATCCCGTGCCGTCAGCTCGTACTCGGTGATGCGCAGCCGGCCTTGCCAGATGCCTTCCGCGCACCACAGCCCGGAGTGGTCGTGCAGGGGCGTGCCCTGTCCCGGACCCCAGACCATCGCAATCACGCTGTAGCCATGTTCCGGACTGGTGTACAACTCGCGCCGCGCATAGTGATCCGGCACCGGCGCCAGCAACGCAGGGGGCAGCAGTACGTCGCCTTGGCGGATCATGCGCTGGAAAGCTTCGCACAGCCGGTTCACGACAAGGAGGCTGTCGCCCTGGGCAACCGCATCATCGATGGAAGAGATCAACAGGTCCCGACCGGGAAACTCCAAAGACATAGGCATATTTCGAATTGCTATGAAGCCATTCTAGGGATGGCCCGTTAAAACTTCGGAAGCCTTGCCACGATTGGGTTCTGCGCGAAGCAATGGATGCTGCGGTGCACTAGCGGAGTGATTGCAGCAGGCGCCGGATGGGCGGGCCGAAATGGTCTATGTCCACCAGGAAGGCATCGTGTCCCTGCGGCGAGTCCAGCGGCACGAATTCCGTATCCGCGCCGCCCGTGCGCAGTCCATCGGCAATCTGCTCCTGCTGTTGCAGCGGAAACAGGATGTCGGTGCCGGTGCCGATGGCCAGCGCCTTTTCCACGTGCAGTTGTGCCAGTCCGCTCAATACATCGCTGCCGGCGTATTCGCCGATGTCGAACCAATCCATCGAACGGCTCAGGTACAGGTAGCAATTCGGATCGAAGCGGCGCACGAAGCGGCGCGCGTGGCCTTCCAGGTAACTCTCCACCTGGAACTCAAGCCCGAATGGTTCCTCGTCCGGATGATCGGACTCCAGCCGCACGCGGCCGAAGCGGCCATCCCATTCCAGCGCCGAACGATAGGTGATCACGCCCAGCTTGCGCGCCATGCGCATGCCCGATTCCGGATACGTCGCTTCGTCGTAGTGGCCGTTGTTCCAGTTCGGGTCCAGCCGGATCGCTTCGCGTTGCAGCGAACGCACTGCGATGGAGAACGGCAGCGCCTGCGCGCTGCCGGAGACGTTGATGTGCGCGCGTACCGTGCCGGGGTGGCGTTGCAGGTAGGCCAATGCGGTCATGCCGCCCATCGAGTTGCCGATCAGGCAGGCAAGGCGGTCGATGCCGAGTCCGCGGATCACGTCGCGGGCGGCGTCGGCGCCGTCTTCCACCGACAGTTCCGGGAAATCCAGCCGGTAGGGCTCACCCGTTGCCGGGTTGATGGAGGCTGGACCGGTGGAGCCCTTACAACTGCCCAGCGAATTCACGCAGACCACGAACCATTGCCGGGTATCGATGTACTTGCCGGGGCCGAGCATGGCTTCCCACCAGCCGGGTTCCGGATTGCCGTCGTGGCTGGCTGCGTGCGCGTCGGGCGACAGGCCGGTGAGGATCAGGATGGCGTTGTCGCGCGCGGCGTTCAGCTCGCCCCAGGTTTCAAAGGCAATGCGCGCGCCGTGCAGTGCGCCGCCGCGCTTCATCGGGAAGGGCGAGGGCAGGGAGTGGAAACGCGTGCCGGGCGGGATGAATTCGGTCATGGGTCAAGAGTGTAGCGGTTGCGCGACGCGGGTCATCCGGCAAGCGTGCCGCATCACCGGATGCGCCACATCGCCAAGGACGGACCGATGGTCGGCGAAGCAGGTTTCATTGCTTGCCGGGAAGCAGGCCGACGCCTTTCATCCCCAGCCAGACGGCCAACAGGCCCAACACTACGCTGCCAGTGACGTAGAGGATGGCCAGTAGCAACTCGTCGCGGCGCAACAGCGTCATGGTCTCGAGGCCGAAGGCCGAAAACGTGGTGAATCCGCCTATCAGCCCGGTGAAAAGGAACAGTCGTGCGTTGGGGCCGATGGCGCCGTACCTCTCGGAAATGCCCGCCAGGATGCCGATGGCCAGGCAGCCGATGAGGTTGACGGCGAAGGTGCCCAGCGGGAACTTTTGCACGGACGATATCTGTAGCACCCAATTACCCAGCAGATAGCGGGCGATGGAGCCGATGAAACCGCCAATACCGACCAGCAGCATGCCCTGCATTAGCGGCTCCGCATGCAGGATGGACGCGTCGTGGACATGCGGGAAACGTTCATGGCACGCGCTGGTCGATGCGCAACGCGTGGACGCCGGCATTGCCTGGCTGGGCGGTGACGGGGCCGGATTGCAGGTCGCCGCTTTGCGGCGTGGCGCTGCCTGATCTGGAAATCCGCGCCACCAGATGCACCTGTTCCAGTTGCGACAGTTTCAGGGTGGGCATGGGACTGTCGTCATCGCTCAGCTCCACGGTCAGCGGGAAGCCGCTGGCCGGCAGGCGCTTGGCGGCGACCGGCATGGGGGGGCCATCGATCTGGCGTGCGAACACGAACAGGGTGTCGCCCGGGGCGAGCTCGCCTTGCAGTTCGGGCGCCAGTTCGACGGTGACGGTGAGCAGCGTGGTTGCCGCGGCGGCAGGCGTGGCCTGTTCCGCCGGCTGGGCTTCCGCCAGCAAAGGCAGGCCGGCGGCGTTGCGCGCCTGGTCGATCTGTTCGCGCAGTGCAAGCGCGGTACGTTCGTCCACCTGCGGCAGGATGGCTTCCCAGGTGGCGGCGGCTTCGGCGTGCTGGCCGCGCTGGCGCTGCGCGATGCCCAGGTACCAGTGGGCGCGCTGGTGGTCCGGGTGGGTCGACAGCGCCTGTTGCAGCAGGGCGACGGCTTCGTCGTCCATGTGCTTTTCCGGGTCGGCCATCGCGCGGGCCTGCGCGGCCTCCACCAGCAGGTCGGGGTTGTCGGTCACCAGTTTCACCAGGCGGGCCATGGCATCGCGGGCTTCCGGATAGCGTTCCTGGCTGGCGTAGGAACGGGCAAGCAGGAGCCAACCCTCGGCGGCGTTGGGATTGCGCTGCATTTCCGCTTCCAGCCGCTGCAGGGCCTCGTCCAGCGTGGCGGGTGTGGATTCGGCCACCTGTTGCAGGCCGGCGGGCGTGCCGATCATCCGGTACAGCGCGAACGTCATCACCGCCAGCACGGCCGCCAGGGCAAGCGCGCCGCGCCGCGACTGGCGCCACAACGGCAACAGCACGCCAGCGAAAACGGCCAGCGCCAGCACGGCGGACAATGCGATGAAGAGCGCCATCACCACTCCTGGTCTTCGGTGGGCAGGGCGACGTCGGCGCGGCTGCGCTTGCGCACGATGCGGAACACGATGAAGCCGCCGCCCAGCAACAGCAGCGCAGGGCCGAACCACAGCAGCCAGGTGCCCGGTTGCAGTTCCGGTTTGTACAGCACGAATTCGCCGTAGCGCTCGACCAGGAAGCGCTTGATCTCGGCATCGGACTTGCCTTGCTGGATCAGGTGCAGCACTTCGCGGCGCAGGTCCTGCGCAACCTGCGCATTGGAGTCGGCCAGCGACTGGTTCTGGCACATCACGCAACGCAGGTGGCTGGCGAGCTGATGGAAGCGGGCTTCCTCGGCGGCGTCGGCGAACTGCAGCGGCGTGGGGTCGTTCACCTGCGCGGACGCACCGGCGCAGAAGGCCATGGCGATGGCAAAGAGCAGGGCACGCAGCGCGGCGGTGGTTTTCATCGGCCGGCTTCCGCTTTCTCGAGCGCCGGGATCAGCTGGTTGGTGATGATCTCGTCGGTTACCGCACCCACGTGTTTCCAGTGGATGATGCCGTCGCCATCGACCAGGAAGGTTTCCGGCGCGCCGTAGATGCCCCAGTCGATGGCGGCGCGGCCATCTTCGTCGGCAATCACCAGCATGTAGGGATTGCCGTACTGTTCCAGCCAGCGCAGCGCTTCGTCGCGGTCGTCCTTCAGGTTGTAGCCGATGAAGCGCACCCGCTTGCTCATGGCGAAGCGGCTGATCACCGGGTGTTCCACCCGGCATTCCGGGCACCAGCTGCCCCAGACATTCATCACGTAGGGTTCGCCGGCCAGGTCGGACTGGGTGATGCGGATGTCGGGGGCATGCAGGACGGGCAGGTCGAAATCCGGCGCGGCCTTGCCGATCAGCGGCGACGGCAGGGCTTCGCGGTTGGGTTGGTCGGATTGGCGCACGCCGTAGAACAGCAGCGCCATCAGGCCGATGAAGAACAGCCCGCCGATGATGGCGGCGAAGATGAAGGGCGCCGGGGACGTCCGGCCGGGCTTGGGATCCGGTGCGCTCATGGCGGCATCATCCAGTCTTGGTTTCGGAATGGCGGGTAAAACGACGATCGGTGGCGGTGACGAAACCGCCCAGCGCCATCAGTCCGGCGCCGAACCAGATCCAGCGCACGAACGGCTTGACGTGCACGCGCACCGCCCAGGCATCGTCGCCCAGCGACTCGCCCAACGCCACGTAGAGGTCGGCGAACGCGCCGGGCAGCAGGCCCACCTCGGTCATCACCTGGCCGCCGGAGGCGTAGGCGCGCTTTTCCGGATGCAGCAGGGCAATTTCCCTGCCGTTGCGGAGCACGGTGACGTGGCCGCGGTCGGACAGGTAGTTCGGGCCCTGCGCACGGTCCACGCTTTCGAAGCGAAAGGCGTGGCGGCCCACTTCCAGGGTCTGGCCGGGTTTCAATGCCACTTCGCGCTGCACGTTGAGTGCCTCCACCAGCAGCGCGCCCATCAGGAACACGGCCACGCCGAAGTGCGCCAGCACCATGCCAAGCATCTCCGGGGTGAAGCGTCGGCCCGTGGCCTTCAGGCGCGTCCACACGAAGCGCAGGGTGCCTGCGCCCACCCAGACGGCGGCGGCCACGCCAACGGCGGCTTTCCACGAACCCTGGGGCGACAGGAAGAACGCGCCCACGCCCAGCACCACCGCCAGTACGGCCCACGGCGCCAGCATGGCCAGCGGACGCGACGGCTGTTCGCGCTGCCAGCGGGTCAGCGGGCCGAACGGCAGCAACAGCACCAGTGGCGCCATCAGCAGCAGGAACAACAGGCCGAAGTACGGCGGACCCACCGAAATCTTGCCCAGGTCCAGCGCGTCGGCGATCAGTGGGTACAGCGTGCCCAGCAGGATCATGCCGCTGGCCGAAACCAGCAGCACGTTGTTGGCCATCAGCAGCGTTTCGCGCGAGAACGCGGCGAACGGCGTGCTGTCTTCCAGTTGCCGCACGCGCAGCGCGTACAGCAACAGCGAGCCGCCGATCACCAACGCCAGGAACACCAGGATGAACAGGCCGCGCGACGGGTCGGAAGCGAACGCGTGCACGCTGGTTATCACGCCGGAGCGGACCAGGAACGCGCCCAGCAGCGAAAGCGAGAACGCGGCGATGGCCAGCAGCAGGGTCCAGCTGCGGAAACTGCCGCGTTTTTCGGTGACGGCCTGCGAATGCAGCAGGGCGGTGCCTACCAGCCATGGCATGAAGCTGGCGTTTTCCACCGGATCCCAGAACCACCAGCCGCCCCAGCCCAGTTCGTAGTACGCCCACCAGCTGCCCAGCGCGATGCCGATGGTCAGGAATGCCCAGGCCACGTTGGTCCATGGCCGCGCCCAGCGCAACCAGCGCGAATCCACGTGGCCGTCGATCAGCGCGGCGATGGCGAAGGCGAACGGCACCACGAAGCCGACGTAGCCCATGTACAGCATCGGTGGATGCACGATCATGCCCACGTCCTGCAGCAGCGGGTTAAGGTCGCGCCCTTCGGCTACCGCCGGCAGCAGGCGCACGAACGGATTGGAGGTGAAGATCAGGAAGGCCAGGAAGCCCACGGCCACCAATCCGATCACGCCCAGGACGCGCGCCATCACCGGGGCGGGCAGGTTGCGCGAGAACGCCGCCACCGCCGCCGACCAGCCGGTCAGCGTCAGCACCCACAGCAGCAGCGAGCCCTCGTGCGAGCCCCACACGGCGGTGAAGCGGTACACCACCGGCAACAGCGTGTTGGAATGATCGGCCACGTACTTGACCGAGAAATCCTGGGTCACGAAGGCGGCGGTCAGGATCGCGTAGGCCACGCCCACCAGCAGCAACTGCGCGTATGCGGCGGGCCTGGCCACTGCCATCCACGTTGCATTGCCGCGATGTGCGCCGGCCAGCGGCAGCACCGATTGCAGCAGTGCCGCCAGCAGCGCCAGGATCAGCGCGATTTGTCCGAGTTCAGGCAGCATGGCGTGGTTGGCTTTCGCTGTTCATGGGGTGTTTCCGGCGCGGGGGGCGCAGGGACGGGTGCCGGGTTTGGCGAAAGACGGTCAATACGCCGGTTCCGCAGGCGTTTCCACATTGTGCTTCTGGTGCGCGATGCCCATCTTGTCGGCCACTTCCTTGGGCATGTAGTTTTCGTCGTGGCGGGCCAGCACATCGGTGGCGACGAAGCGTCCGTTTTCCATGGAGCCGGTGGCGATCACCGCCTGGTTTTCGCGGAACAGGTCCGGCAGGATGCCGCTGTAGACCACCGGCAGCTGCGCATCGCCATCGGTGACCCGGAAGTGCGCCTCCATGGAGCCGCTTTCGCGCCGGAAAGAATCCTTCTCCACCATGCCGCCCAGGCGGAAGCGGGCGCGTTCGCCGGCTTCGCCACTGAGCACTTCACTGGGCGTGTACAGATAAGCCACGTTGCGCTGCAGGGCCAGCGCGATCAGCGTGGTGGCCAGGCCAGCGGCGACCACCAGCAACAGAACCAGCAACAGACGGCGGCGACGGACGGGATTCATGGGGTGAGCTCCTCGGGGGCACCCGTGCGCGTGGCGGCTTCGCGCCGGGCGCGCAGGCGCACGGCGCGCAACTGGTTGCGGATCTGCACGCGCGGGACGATGAAGTCCCACAGCAGCACGGCGGCGAACACCGCATAGGCTGCGATGACGTAAGGCAGATAAGTCATGGTTTGGTTCCAGCCTTCTCCGGGTTGGCGATGCGCGCCACCCAGTCCTTGCCCGCTTCGCGGCGCAGGTTGTCGGCGCGCGCGCGCATCAGCAGCGAGCCGGCGAACCAGAATTTGGTGGCCAGCACCAGCAGCCACAGCGGCAGGGTCATGCTGGAATCCATGCTGGATTCGCCGAAGACACGAATGGTCTGTCCCTGGTGCAGCGAGTTCCACCACACCACCGAATAGCGGATCACCGGCAGCAGCGCCACCCCGACGATGGCCAGCAGGCCGGCGGCGCGCGCGGCGGCGCGGCGGTCGTCGATGGCGCCATACAGGCCCATCACGCCCAGGTACAGGAACAGCAGGATCAGTTCGGTGGTCAGGCGCGGGTCCCAGTCCCACCAGGTGCCCCACATCGGCTTGCCCCAGATGCTGCCGGTGGCCAGGGTGATGACGGTGAAGGCCGCGCCGATGGGCGCGCAGGCCATGGCCAGTATCTCGCACAGCTTGATCCGCCAGACCAGCGCGATGGCGGCATAGAACGCCATCAGCCCGAACACGAACATGCTCATCCACGCGCTGGGCACGTGGATGTAGAGGATGCGGAAACTGTCGCCCTGCTGGTAGTCGGCCGGCACCACGAACAGTGCTTGCCACAGGCCCCACGCGAACAGCGGCAGCGACAGCAGGTAGCACCACGGTGCCCAGCGCGCCGCGAAGCGGTCGAAGTAGGGCGGCGAACCGAGTTGGTGGAACCAGCGGACGAGGGGGTTCATGCGGACCGTGCAGGGCTTTCAGTTCATGGCTATGCGGATGGCCGCCGCGGCGGTCAGAGGAGCCAGCACCGCCGCCAGCACCAGGCCGGCGCCGAGCAGCAGCAACGCGCCCACCGCGTCCAGCCCTTGCGCGCTGGCGGCGACGCTTCCGGCGCCGAACACCAGCACCGGCACGTACAGCGGCAGCGCCAGCAACGCCATTAGGATACCAGAGCGCCTCATCCCGACGGTCAGTGCGGCCACCACGGCACCCAGCAGGCTCAGCAATGGCGTGCCCAGGGCCAGCGACGCCATCAGCACGGGCAACTGCTCGCGCGGCAGGTGCAGCAGTTCGCCCAGGAAGGGCGTCACCACGATCAACGGCAGCGCGGTGGTGGCCCAGTGGGTGAACACGCGCACCGCGACCAGCCAGGCCAGCGGCACCGGAGCGAGGATCCATTGCTCCAGCGAACCGTCCTCGGCATCGCCGCGGAACAGCGTGTCCAGCGACAGCAGGCCGGCCAGCAGCACCGCCACCCACAGCACTGCCGCGGCGACCCGGGACAGCGCCTGCGGCTCGCCGCCCAGTCCCAGCGCGAACAGCACCACCACCAACAGCGCGAACAGCGCCGGTTGCAGCGAATCTCCACGCCGCCGCCACAGCAGGCGCAGGTCGCGCGTGACCAGCGCGGCGGCGGCTTGGGCCAGGGTGGGTGCGCTCATGCCTTGCCTCCCAGCACCAGCATGCGGGTCTGCACCGGTGGTGCGGCATACGCACCGTGGGTGGTGACCAGCGCCGCGCCGCCGTCGCGCAGGTGTGCGGCGATCATGCGATTGACCAGGTTGATGCCTTCCAGGTCCAGGTTGGCGTAAGGCTCGTCCAGCAGCCACAGCGGCGCGGGCGACAGCCACAGGCGGGCCAGCGACAGGCGCTTCTTCTGCCCGGCGGACAATTGGCGGGCCAGGGTGTCTTCGTGGCCGGCGAGTCCCACCATCGCCAATGCGTTTTCCGGCATCTGGCGCGCGCGGCGGCCATGCAGGCCGCACAGGAAGTGCAGGTTCTCCAGCGCGCTGAGGTCGGCCTTGAAGGCGGGCAGGTGGCCCAGGTAGGCGATGGAGCGCGCGCGCTGGGCGGCATTGGCCGCCCGTCCGTCGATTTCGATTTCGCCCTGGTCCGCGCGCAGCAGGCCCGCCAGCACGCGCAGCAGCGTGGTCTTGCCGGCCCCGTTGCCGCCTTGCACCAGCAGGGCCTCGCCGGCATCCACCGCGAATTCCAGCGGGCCGAACACCGCCTCGTCATTGCGCGAGAACGAAAGTCCCCGGGCATTCAGCAAGGGCGACGAGGAAGGGGGCTGATCGGTCATCGGGGGGCGGGGCGGCGGCTGGAATGCCCGGGACGGGCAGCCCCCATTGTATTCGTTGTGGTCGCCCGCCCCGCGCTTCATCCAACCCAGTCGATGAATTCGTCATCACCGGGCTCAATGGGCGGCGCCCACAGCATGCGAAGCCGGACCGGCTTTCCCGCCTGCCAGTACAGGGTTCCCCCCTGGCCGAATTCCCGCGCCAGCGCGTCGGCGATGTGCAGCGGCGCATCCAGTACCAGCCAGCCGCGTTCCACATTGCCGCCATGGGCGTTGCAACCGAGCGCGGGGTGGTGGGTCAGCCCAAGTTCGGCCAGCCGTCCCTGCAAATGCTCGTCGGCCCCGAGGTTGCTCTCGCGGCTGGTCTCGCCCGGCGGCGGGTTCCACGCGGTGATGAACAGGTATTCGCGGGCCGGCAACTGGCGCTCCACCTCCGGCGCGGTTTGGCCCACGATGAACAGCCATTCGCGCCAGCCGGCGCTGACAAAGTAATGGGCGGCCTTCCAAGCCCGGGACAGCATGCGCTTTTCCGGTCCCGGAATCCTGTACCCATATCCGTCCATGCCGCCATCATCGCCGGAAACCGTCTTTGCGTACACTCTGCTTTCCCCCATCGATTGCCGGAATGTGGATGTCGATCGAAACCAAGCTGCCCAAGGTGGGCACCACCATCTTCACCGTGATGTCGCAACTGGCCGCCGAGCATGGCGCGGTCAACCTGGGGCAGGGATTCCCCGATTTCGCCGTGCCGCAACGGCTGGTCGATGAACTGGACAAGGCCATGCGCGCCGGCCACAACCAGTACGCGCCGATGACCGGCGTGGCGCCGCTGCGCCAGGCCATCGCCGAAAAGGCGCTGCGCTGCTACGGGCGGCAGGTCGATCCGGACACCGAGATCACCGTGACCAGCGGCGCCACCGAAGCGCTGTTCAACGCCATCCACGCGGTGGTGCGGCCCGGCGAGGAAGTGATCGTGCTGGACCCGGCCTACGACAGCTACGAGCCGGCCA